>NZ_CAMLAC010000169.1 GCF_946477935.1 uncultured Sphingomonas sp.
CAACGGCACCATCCTGTCCGGCACGACCGAGGCGGGGGCGCTGGTGACCTTGACCGTCGGCGGCGTGCCGCTGGGCACGACCACCGCCGGGGCGGATGGTCGCTGGCAGTTCACGCCGGGCACGGCGCCGGTGGACGGTGCGGTGGTATCGGTCACGGCGACCGATGCGGCGGGTAACACGGGCACAGCGGCGAGCGTGACGATCGATGCGGTGCCACCGGGATTGCCGACGATCCGGCCGACCAACGGCACCGCGCTGACCGGCACCGCGGAGGCGGGATCGACGGTGACGCTGACCGCGGGCGGGGCGCCGCTGGCAACTGTCGTCGCGGACAGTGCGGGCAACTGGCAGTTCGTGCCGGGCGCCGCGCTGGCCAATGGCGTGGCGGTGTCGGCACAGGCGCAGGATCCGGCGGGCAATATCGGCCCGGCGGCATCCGCGGTGGTGGACAGTGTGGCGCCGACGATCCCGACCAACCTGGTGATCTCTGCGGGCGGCACCGTACTGACCGGCATCGCCGAACCGAACGCCCAGGTACAGGTGACCGTGCGCGGTTCGAGCACGCCGATCACCGCCCCGGTGGGTGCGGACGGCACGTTCAGCGTGACGCTGCCCGTGCCGCTGGTCGACGGGCAGTTGGTCAGCGTGGTGGCGATCGACGCCGCGCTGAACATCGGCAATCCCGCGATCATCACCGCACCCGATTTGGGCGTGCCGGTGGTGACGGTGATCGAGGCCGCGGACGGCTTCGTCAACAATGCCGAGGCGCGCAGTGGCGGCGGCATCCAGGTGGCGGTGGGGCTGACCCCCGGTGCGGCCGCGGGTGACACGGTGCTGGTCACCCTGACCTCGCAGAACGGCTATGTCGTGCAGACCACGGCGACGCTGACCGCCGCGGACGTGGCCGCACGCTCGGTGGGCGTGACGGTGCCGGTGGTCGGCAATGCGGCGGACGGTCCGGCACAGGTCACCGCGCAGATCGACGGGGGGCTGGTGTCGCCACCGGCGGCGTTCGTGATCGACACGATCGCCCCACAGACGCCGGTGCTGTCGCTGGTCGGCAACCTGCTGGGTGTGGCGGGCGAGCCCAATTCGATCGTGACCGTCGACGTGTCCGCGCTGGGCACGACGGCGACCGCGACGGTGCAGCTCGACAACCGGGGACTGGGATCGCTGGACCTGATCGGCGGCCTGAACGTCGGCCTGTCGCTGGCGGATCTGCTGGACGTGTCGGTAAGCGCACGGGCATCCGATCTGGCCGGCAACGTCAGCAACGTCGCGGCGCTGGGGCTGGAAGATGCGCTGACCGGTGACCTGCTGACGGTGGGCGGCATCCGCCTGAACGTGTCGCTGTTGCCGCTGGCGATCGGCCTGGTCGCGCAGACCGAGCCGGGGACTACGGTGCGGCTGGAGGTGGCGACGCCTGCTGCCACCGCACGGTTGGCGCCACCGGTCGATGCGAACGGCAACTTCGGGTTGAACCTGCTGGACGCGAACTTGCTGGGGCAATTGGGCCTTAGCGTCGGCGGGCTGCTGAACCTGGGGGCGGGCCTGTCGGTCAACATCATCGCCACCGACCAGTTCGGCAACGACAGCGCGCGGTACGGCGTGTCGCTGATCGGTAACGGGTCGTTGCTGAGCATCGGCGAAATTTCGGTGAACGGAACCGAGGGTTCCGACGTGCTGATCGGTGTGACGGGCACCAGCGAGGTGTTCTATGCCGGCTCGGGCTCGGACCTGATCCTGGGCGTGCACAGCGGCGACGCGGTGTTCGCCGGGGCCGGCGACGACTCGATCGAGCTTACCGCCAGCAACTTCCGGTCGGTGGACGGCGGCGCCGGGTTCGACACGCTGTTGCTGAGCAACGGCATCGACCTGGATTACGGGCCCGGTACATCGGGCACGATCGCCAATATCGAGCGGATCGACCTGGGCCATGCCGACGGGTCCAGCGTGCTGACGCTGACCGCCGCCGAGGTGAACGCGGTGACCAGCACCGGCAACACCCTGCAGATCACCGGCGATGCCGAGGATCGGCTGGTGGTGCGCGGCGCGGCGGACACGGGCACCGACGTGACGATCCAGGGGACGGTGTACGACGTCTACAGCTTCAACGGCACGACACTGCATGTCGAACAGAACACCGTTACCGTTGTCGTGTAAGCCGCGCGGGCGGGCGGCCATGGTGCTGCCCGCCCTGCTGTTATGCGTGATCGCCGCGCCCGCCTCCGCCCGCACACTGGCGGAGGCGGTGCGCATGGGGCTGGCGATCAGCCCGGAGGTGAAGGCCGCGCGTGCCAGCGAGGCGGCGGCCGAGACCGATGTGCGCATCGCCAGGAGCGGCTATCTGCCGTCCATCTCGGTATCCGGCGGGCCGCAGTCATTCGATCTGGACGGGTTGGGCTATGAAGTGACGGCAGCCCAGGCGCTGCACGACTGGGGCCGGGTGCGCAGCAGCGTGGACCGGGCCAAGGCGCAGCAGGGGAGGCTGGGTGAACAGGCGCTGGTCCGGCGCGACGAGATCGCGCTGGATATCGCCGAGGCCTATTGCGACATCCTGGTCACCGAGCGGCAGGTGGCCAATGTCGAGGCGTTCATCGCGGCCCTGAGTGGTATCGAGGCGATGACGGGCGCGCGGTTCGAGGGGCATTTCGCCGACCGGTCGGAGCCCGAGCGGGTACGGCTGGAGCTGGCACGCGCGCGCGAGCAACTGGCGATCGAGCAGGGGACGCTGGTCGATGCGCGCAACCGGTATCGCCTGCTGGTCGGCGAGGAGGCGAACGATCTGGCCGAGCCGCGGCCGATGGCGTTTACCGAACACATCGCCGCCAAGGATCTGGGCGAGTTGATCGCGGACTCGCCGCTCTATCGCAGCGCGGTGGCCGATACGCGCACCGCCGAGGCCGACCTGCGCGGTGCCAAGGCGCAGTTGCTGCCGCAGATCAATGCCGAGGCGACGACGCTGCGCCGGCCGATCGGCGGCATCGCCCGGTCCGACACGATCGTCGGCATCCGCTTCCGCATGTCGACGATGCAAGGCTTCTCCGCCTTTCTGCGGCCGCAGGGCGAGGCGCAGCGGGTGCAGGCGGCGATATTGAACCAGGGGGCGGTCGACCGTCAGCAGCGCCGCGAGGTGCGCACCCTGATCGACAATGCCGCGATGATGGCCGCCCGCGAGGAGGCACTGCGCACGCAGGTGGGCACGGCCGATGCGGTCGGCCAGACCTATCTGGACCAGTTCACCGTCGGGCGGCGCGACCTGATCGACATCCTCAACACGCGGCGCGAACAGTTCGAGGCGCAGCGGCAACTGACCAACATCCATATCGACCGGCTGCGCGTGCAGTTTCGCGCCGCGGCACGGCTGGGCCTGATCGGGCCGTTGATCGAAGGGGGGCTTTCCTGATGGCGACTGCACTTTCGCTGGTGCCGGACGTGCCGCCGGCGCCGCCGGTGGATCCGCTGCGCGAGGGGCTGGTGGTGCTGGCGCAGTTGCTGGGGCGGCCGACAAGCGTGGCGGAGCTGGGTGACGGCCTGCCGCTGAAGGACGGGCGGTTGCCGATCGCGATGGTGCCGCGGGCGCTGCGGCGGGTGGACGTGGCGGCGCGGGTGGCGGACTTCCGGCTGGCCGATCTGGACGCGATGCTGTTGCCGGCGCTGCTGGTGCTGACGACCGGCGAGACGGTGGTGGCGACGGGGCTGGGTGACGGGACGATCGATCTGGTCTCCCCCGCCACCGGCGGCGGCGCGCAGACGCTGGCGATCGCGGAGGTGCAGACGCGCTATTCGGGCACCGCCGTATTCGCCAAGCCGCGCTATCGGCCGGACGGGCGCGCGCTCCAGCATCATGCCGCCATCGGCGAGCACTGGTTCTTCGGCACGTTGAAGCGCCTGCGCCGCGATTATGCCGAGGTGGCGCTGGCGGCGATGACCGCGAACCTGCTGGCGATCGGATCGGCGCTGTTCGCGATGCAGGTCTATGACCGGGTGGTGCCCAATGCGGCGTTCGATACGCTGTGGATCCTGGCCAGCGGTGTCGGCCTGGCGATCGTGCTGGAAAGCCTGCTCCGCGTGATGCGCGCGCATCTGCTGGACACGATGGGCAAGCGGCTGGACCTGAAGCTGTCCTCGCAACTGTTCGCACGCGTGCTCGACACGCGGCTGGCGGCCAAGCCGCCGTCGCTGGGCGCGTTCAGCACGCAGATCCGCGAGTTCGAGAGCGTGCGCGAGTTCTTTACGTCGACCAGCGCGGCGATCATCAGCGACCTACCGTTCGTGCTGATCTTCCTGGGGCTTATCGCGCTCATCGGCGGGCCGATCGTGTGGGTGCCGGTGGTGGCGGTATTGTTGATCCTGCTGCCGGGGCTCGCCACGCAGAGGCGGCTGGGGGACCTGTCGCGCCGCAACCTGCGCGAGGGGGCGGTCAAGAATGCGATCCTGCTGGAATCGATCGAGCATCTGGAAACGGTCAAGGCGGGGCGCGGGGAAGGACGCGCGCTGCATCAGTGGGAGACGCTGACCGCCGAGCTGGCGGGCAGTTCGGCGCGGACGAGCCTGCTGGCGACGGGCCTCGCCTATAGCGCGTCGATGGTGCAGCAGCTCGGCTATGTTGGCGTGGTGGTGTTCGGGGTGTACCGGATCAGCACCGGCGAGATGTCGATGGGTGCGCTGGTGGCGTGCTCGATCCTGGCGTCGCGCGGGATCGCGCCGATGTCGCAGGCGGCGGGGATGCTCGGGCGGTGGCAGCATATCCGGGTGGCGATGGAGGGGCTGGACCAGTTGATGGCGGCCCCCGCCGAGCGGCCCGCGACCAAGGTGTTCGTCGCGCGCGACCGGACCGAGGGCGCGTACCGGCTGGAGGAGGTGCGGTTGCAGCATGGCGACGGGCCGCTGGCGGTCGATGTCGCCGCGCTGAGCATCAAGGCCGGTGAGCGCGTCGCCTTGCTGGGCGGGAACGGTGCGGGCAAGTCTTCGCTGCTGCGGCTGATGTCGGGGTTCGGCGATGCCAGCGGCGGGCGCATCCTGCTGGACGAGGTGGCGATCGGTGCGATCGATCCGGGCGATCGGCGGCGCGCGATCGGCTATCTGCCACAGGACGTGGCGCTGCTGCACGGAACGCTGCGCGACAACCTGAATTTGGGCGGGTTGGCGCTGAGCGACGCCGATATGTTCGAGGCGCTGGACGCGGTGGGGCTGGGGCCGTTCGTGCGCGCGCATCCGCGCGGGCTGGACATGGCGATCCAGAGCAGTGCGAGCTTTTCGGGCGGGCAGCGGCAGGCGGTGGGGCTGGCGCGGGTGCTGTTGCAGGATCCGCGCGTCGTGCTGCTCGACGAGCCGACCGCGTTCTTCGACCAGGCGAACGAGATGCAGGTGATCCAGTATCTGAGCGGCTGGCTGGGGAACCGGACGCTGGTGGTGACGACGCACAAGCGCAGCGTGCTGGATCTGGTGACGCGTGCGGTGGTGCTGCGGCAGGGGAAGGTGGTGATGGACGGTCCCGTGGCGGGACTGGTGTCGAAGGAGGGGACGGTTCGTGCTTAGCCTGACGCCTGCCGAGCGGATGCGGCGCGAACTGGCCGATCCGCTGCTGACCGACGTGCATCCGCGGTCGCGCATGATGCTGTGGACGGTGATCGCATGCGTGGCGATCTTCGTCGGCTGGGCGACCTGGGCGCAACTGGACGTGGTGACGCGCGGCGACGGGCGGGTGGTGCCGTACAGCCGCATCCAGAAGATCCAGAGCCTTGAGGGCGGCATTCTGGGTGAATTACTGGTCAAGGAGGGCGATCTGGTCCGCGCCGGGCAGCCGCTGGTCCGGCTGGACCCGACGCGGTTCGAGACGTCGTTCGCCGAATCCTCGAACCAGGCGGTGGCCTTGCGCGCATCGATTGCGCGGCTGGAGGCGGAGGTGCTGGGGCGCGGGACGGTGGCGTTTCCGGCCGGGATCGACCCATCCACGCAGCGGTCCGAAATGGCACTATTCCAGTCGCGGCGTGAGAAGCTGCGCGAGAGCGTGGCCTCCATCGGCAAGCAGATCGGTATTGCGCAGAACCAGTTGGCGCTGATCCGGCCGCTGGTCGCCAAGCAGGTGGTGAGCGAGATGGAGGCGCTGAAGCTGGGGCAGGAGATCGCGACGCTGAACGGCAAGCTGATCGAAGTGAAAAGCAGCTATGCGCAGGAAGCCTACACCGAATTGTCGCAAAGAAAGGCGGAGTTGAGCCCGCTGGAGCCGATCGTTGCACAGCGGCAGGACCAGCTTCGCCGCACGCGGATCCTGTCGCCGGTGACGGGGCGGGTGAACAAGATCCTGATCACCACGCGCGGCGGCGTGATCCAGCCGGCCGAACCGATCATGGAGGTGGTGCCGATCGAGGACCGTTTGCTGGTCGAGGCCAAGGTGAAGCCGCGTGACGTGGCGTTCCTGGTGCCGGGCATGTCGGCCAAGGTGAAGCTGACCGCGTACGACTATACCATCTATGGCGATCTGGCCGGCAAGGTCGAGCAGATCAGCGCGGACACGATCGAGGAAGACACCCCGCACGGCAAGGAGCCCTATTACAAGGTGCTGATCCGCACCGATGGCAGCCAGTTGCGGCGGGGGAGCGAGGTGTTGCCGATCATTCCGGGCATGGTGGCCGAGGTCGATATCCTGAGCGGAAAGCGCAGCGTTCTGAACTACCTGCTCAGGCCCTTGTTGAAGGCACGGCTGGTCTAGCTATGCTGGAGGGATGAGCGATCGTCCCCTTGTGCTGCTGCTTGCCGACCCGGAATCCACAGTCGGGCGGATGGTTTCCGACCGTTTCGACGTGGTGCGCGGACCCGATGCACGGGTGCGCGCGGTGGTGGGGACGGGCATGAGCCGCGTGCCGGCCGACCTGATTTCGGCGCTGCCGGCACTGGGGCTGATCGCGCTCAACGGCGTGGGCTATGACGGCGTAGACGTGGCGGCGGCGCGAGCGCGTGGCGTAGCGGTGACGACGACACCGGACGTGCTGACCGACGATGTCGCCGATCAGGCGATCGCGCTGATGCTGGCGGTGCTGCGCCGGACGGCGGCGAACGACCGGGCGGTGCGGGAAGGGCGCTGGTCGGTTCCCCTGGCACGGCGGGTCAGCGGCCGGACGGTCGGCATCTTCGGGCTTGGACGGATCGGGCGGGCGATTGCCATGCGGGCGGCGCCGTTTGCGGGCGAGATCGTCTATGCCAGCCGCCGGGTGTACGCGGATGTGCCGTGGCGCCACCTGCCGAATATCACCGCGCTGGCAGAGGCGAGCGACGTGCTCATCCTCGCTGCAGCCGCGACCAGGGATACCGCGCATGTGGTTGATGCCGGCGTGCTGCGTGCGTTGGGCGCGGAGGGCGTGCTGGTGAACATCGCGCGCGGATCGTTGGTGGATGAAGCGGCGCTGGTGGAGGCGCTGCGCGACGGCACGATCGCGGGGGCGGGGCTGGATGTGTTCGCGGACGAACCGCGGGTGCCGGAAGCCTTGACCGGTATGGAGCATGTGGTGCTGGCGCCGCATCAGGCGAGCGCGACGGTCGAGACGCGGGCCGCGATGGCGGAGCTGGTGGTGGCGAATCTGGAGGCGTTATTTGCGGGGCGGGCGCTGGTGACGCCCTTGGGGTGATCCCCGGCTAGCCCCTCCCCTGAAGGGGAGGGGTTGGGG
>NZ_CAMLAC010000170.1 GCF_946477935.1 uncultured Sphingomonas sp.
CGTAAACGGCTCCAGCCCGGCCAGCCGCGTCCGCACCGGCGGCGTGGGAATGCGCCGCGGGGCAACACCGCGCACCCGCTCGGCAATCGCCTTGATATGCGCCGGCGTCGATCCGCAGCACCCGCCCAGTACGTTCACCTGCCCCGCGCCCGCCCATTCATGCACCAGCCCCGCGGTGGTCGCCGGCGCCTCGTCATAGGCACCCAGCTCGTTGGGCAGGCCCGCATTGGGATAGACCATGATCAGCGTGTCGCAGATCTCGGACAGCGTCTTCACATGCGGCCGCAACTGCTCGGCCCCGAACGAGCAGTTCAGCCCGATCGTCACCGGCCTGGCATGGCGCACCGCATGCCAGAACGCCTCGACCGTATGGCCGGACAGGTTGCGCCCCGACAGGTCGGTCAGCGTCATCGACAGCATGACGGGCACATCGCGCTCCAGATCGCGCGCCGCATCGCTCGCCGCCATGATCCCCGCCTTGGCGTTCAGCGTGTCGAACACCGTCTCGATCAGGATGAAGTCCGCGCCGCCTTCCAGCAGCGCATCGATCTGCTCGCGGTACACACCCTTCAGATAATCGAAGTCGATCTCCCGATACCCCGGATCGTTGACGTCCGGCGACAGCGACAGCGTCTTGTTCGTCGGCCCGATCGCGCCCGCCACGAAGCGCGGGCGACCATCCTTCGCCTGGAACTCGTCGGCCAGCCGCCGCGCCAGCTTCGCGCTCTCGACGTTGATCTCGCGCACCAGATGCTCGGCGCCGTAATCGGCCTGGCTGATCCGGTTGGCGGAGAAGGTGTTCGTCTCCGCGATATCCGCCCCCGCCTCGAAATAGGCGCGGTGGATCGCCTCCGGCACCTCCGGCTTGGTCAGCGCCAGGATGTCGTTATTGCCCTTCTGGTCGTGGCCCAGCCCCAGCGCCCCGGCATAGTCCGCCTCGGACAGCTTCCAGTTCTGGATCTCGGTGCCGAATGCGCCGTCGGTAATCAGGATGCGCTTGGCGGCTTCGGCGAAGAAGGTGTCACGAATGGTCATGTCATCACCTGATCCTCCCCGGCACGGGGAGGGGGACCGCTCGTCAGAGCGGTGGAGGGGGCTCTCCACGAATGATCTAGCTGGTGGAGAGCCCCCTCCACCAGCCTCTGGCTGGTCCCCCTCCCCGTAGCGGGGAGGATTTGATCAGGCCGCCGCCTCGATCGCCTGCGGCTTGGCGCGCACGCCCAGCATGTGGCAGATCGCAAAGGCCAGTTCGGCGCGATTGAGCGTGTAGAAGTGGAAGCTCTTCACGCCGCCCGCATAAAGCCGGCGGCACATCTCGGCGGCGATCGTCGCCGCCACCAGTTGCCGCGCGGCGGGATGGTCGTCCAGCCCCTCGAACAGCCGGTCCATCCAGTCCGGGATCGCCGCGCCGCACATGCCGGCGAACTTGCGCGTCTGCGCCACGTTCGACACGGGCAGGATGCCGGGCACGATCTCGGCGGTGATCCCCGCCGCGGCCACCGCATCCCGGAAGCGGAAGAACGCCTCGGGCGAGAAAAAGAACTGGGTGATCGCCCGCGTCGCGCCCGCATCCAGCTTGCGCTTCAGATTGTCGATATCGCCCACCGTGTCTGCCGAATCCGGATGGCATTCGGGATAGGCGGCCACCGAAATCTCGAACGGGTGCCGCCTGGCCAGCCCGGCCACCAGGTCGGCGGCATTGGCGTAGCCGCCGGGATGGCTGGCGAACTTGGCGCCCAACGTCGGCGGATCGCCCCGCAGTGCCACGATATGCCGCACGCCCGCCGCCCAGTAATCCTCGGCGACCTGGTCGATCTCCTCGCGCGTCGCCTCCACACAGGTCAGGTGCGCCGCCGCCGCCAGCGAGGTTTCGCGCTGGATGCGCGCCACCGTCGCATGCGTCCGCTCGCGCGTCGATCCGCCGGCGCCGTACGTCACCGACACGAAGCGCGGCCCCAGCGGCTCCAGCGTGCGGATCGCGTCCCACAATTGCGCGTCCATCTTCTCTGTCTTGGGCGGGAAGAATTCAAAGCTGACGTCCATGTCGCCGCCGACATCGGCGAACAGCGGCGCCTCCAGTGCGCGGCGCGCTTCTTCGAGCTGGGGAACGGAAATCGTCGTCATGCCGCTTTCACCATGTTGGAGTCGACCGGGCGCAGGCCTTTCAGCCCCTGTTTGGTGCCCAGCCACAATTTCACCGTCAGCGTCCCGCCACCCAGCGTTTCGATCTGCGTCATGCGTAGGCCCGCATTGGCGAACCAGCCCGCAATCTGCTCGTCGGCAAAGCCCAGCCGGGTATGCGCATCGCGTGCGCGCAGATCCTCGCGGTCATGCGGTGCGAAGTCAGCGATCAGCAGCCGTCCGCCCGCCGCCAGCACCCGTGCCGCCTCGGCGATCGCGGCACCCGGCTGCTGCGCGAAATGCAGCACATGGTGCAGGATCGCGACGTTCGCCGCGCCGTCCGCCATCGGCAGCGCGTACAGGTCCGCCTGCCGCAATTCGGTATTGGGCCGATCGTGCAGCTTGGCGCGCGCGAGGCGCAGCATCTCCGACGACCGATCGATGCCCAGCGCCGCATCCGCCTGCCCGCCGAACACTTCCAGCATCCGCCCGGTGCCGGTGCCGATATCGATCAGCGTGCCCAGATCGCCCTGCCCCAGCAGCGCCGCCATGGCCGCCTCCACCTCGCTCTCGGCGACGTGCAGCGACCGGATCGCATCCCATTCGGCGGCATGATCCTCGAACCAGGTCGCGGCCGACGCGGCACGGTCCGCGCGCACCGCCGCCAGCCGCGCCGCATCCGCCACCGCCCAGTGATCGGGCTCGTGCACCGACCATTGATCCAGCGCCGCGACGATCGGCGCCACCGCCTCGCGTGCGCCCAGCGCCACGAACACCCAGCTTCCTTCCTTGCGCCGCTCCGCGAGCCTCGCATCGACCAGAATCTTCACGTGACGCGACACGCGCGGCTGGCTTTGCCCCAGCACCTGCGCCAGTTCGCCCACCGACAACTCCATCGTGCGCAGCAGCGCCAGAATGCGCAGCCGCGTCGGATCGCCAAGTGCACGGAAAATGTCGAGCGCCATCGCCATGGATCGACATATAAAGATATCTTTATATGCGGTCAACGAATTGGTCGTTTCGGACCCCAAACGGCACACCTGCGTTATGGCCCGGTTGCGAAACGTTCAGTTCGCTTCGGAAATCCAAGGGAGTATGCCCGCATGAAGACGTTTACCCTCGGTCTGACCGCCGCCGCCGCACTTGCGCTCGCCGCTTGCAGCCAGAACGCACAGGAGCAGACCGAACAGGCCGCCGACGCCGTTGCCGCCGATACCGAGGCGACCACGCGCAACGCCGTGAACGACGTCGATGCCGCCAGTGACCGTGCGCTCGGTTCGGCCGAGCGGTCGATGGACAATGCCGGTGACCGTATCGAGGCGGGCGCCCGCAACGCCGGCGACGCGATCAGCAATGGTGCGGATGCCGCCGCCGATGCGACCGGAAATGCGCTCACTCGCGCCGGAAATTCCATCCGCGACTGACGCTGACGACCGGGGGACATGGGCCGATGCCCGTCCCCCGGATACCTTCACGCGATCCTGTCGGACTGGCCCGCTCGGACTGGACAGCGCCGCCCCTGCCGGGCGACAGTGCCGCATGAACCGCTACTTCCCCGCCGCCGCGCTCCTGCTTCTCGCCGCCTGCTCCGCCAGCGACGAACAGCCCGGCGGCCTCACCGCCGACGAGGCGAAACAGTTGGACGATGCCGCCGCCATGCTCGACGCCAATGCCGTCGACCTCAACGCGCTGGATGCCAACGCCACCGATCCCGAAGGGTGATGCCATGACCGCTCCGCAGAACCACCGCCGCCTTGGCTCCACCGACCTCCAGATCGCGCCGCTGGTGCTGGGGGGCAACGTATTCGGCTGGACGGCGGATCGCACCGCCAGCTTTGCCGTGCTCGACGCCTTTGTGGCCGGCGGCGGTACGCTGATCGACACCGCCGACGTCTATTCCGCCTGGGTCGACGGTCATCGCGGTGGCGAATCGGAGACGATGATCGGCGAGTGGCTACGCCACAGCGGCAAACGTGATTCTGTGCTGATCGCCACCAAGGTCGGGATGCTGCCCGGCGAAGGTGGCGAGAAACTTGCCCCCACCCACATCGCCGCTGCCTGCGAAGCCTCGCTGAAGCGGCTCGGCACCGACCGGATCGACGTTTATTTCGCGCATCAGGACGACGAGGATACCGCACAGCAGGACAGCATGGAGGCATTCGGTCGCCTGATCGACGCCGGCAAGGTTCGTGTCATCGGAGCATCCAACTTCCACGCCGCGCGTCTGAAGTCCGCCAACGACGCCGCCCGCGATGCCGGGCTGCCGCGCTTCCACGTCCTTCAGCCCGAATACAACCTCGTCAGCCGTCACAAGTTCGAGGGCGAGCTACAGGATTACTGCGTCACCGAAAATATCGGCGTCGTCCCCTATTACGGCCTCGCCTCGGGTTTCCTCACCGGCAAATACCGGACCCGCGACGATCTGACCAAAAGCGTACGCGGCGGCCGCATGGCCGATCTGCTGGAAGGCCGCGGCAAGGCTGTCCTTGACGCCATGGATGCCGTCGCCGCTGAAACCGGCGCCACCCTCGCCCAGATCGCGCTCGCCTGGCTCATCGCCCAGCCCGGCGTTACCGCCCCCATTGCCAGCGCCACCAGCGTCGCTCAGGTGGAGGACCTGCTTCCCGCGATGACCCTCACCCTCTCCGACGACCAACTGGAACGGCTGACGCTGGCGGGCGCCTGAGCTTGGCCCTATGAGGCTGACGGCACAGGAGAAAACATGACCGATCGCAGCCTCGTTTCGCGCCGCACCCTTCTGGCGGCGATCGGCGCCACCGCGCTTCCCCTGCCCGCCCATGCAGTCGCCCCCGCGCTTGCCCTCTATGCCGGGGGCTACAATCGCGAGGGCGGCCGCGGCCTTGTGCCGCTAAGCTACCGACCAGACACGGAAACATGGACTGCGGCCGCGCCCGTGGCGGCGGCACCCGACGCCTCGTTCGGCGTGCGCCATCCCCGCCTCGGCCTGCACTATCTGGTGCAGGAGGGCGAAGCGGGCATGGTCTCGGTCTTCCGTACGTCCGGCGACCGCTGGACGCGCGTCGCGCATGTCTCGTCCGGCGGTGCGGACCCGTGCCACGTCGCGCTCGACCGCACCGGCACGGCGCTGGCGATCGCCAATTACAGCAGCGGCAGCGTTGCGCTGATCCGCCTCGATCCTGCCACCGGCCTGCCCGCCGGCGAGGCACAGGTGCGCGCGCACCAAGGCCGCGGCCCCGTCGCCGACCGGCAGGCGAGCGCGCACGCGCATTGGGTCGGCTTCACTCCCGATAATCGCTGGCTCTGGGCGGTCGATCTCGGCGCGGACAGGATCTTCGCCCACCCCTTTGCCGACGGAAAACTCGGCCCCGCAAAGGCAGTTCTGCGTGCAGAGCCCGGCTCCGGCCCTCGCCACCTCGCCCTCCACCCCAGCCTGCCCTTCGCCTATCTCGTCAACGAACTCTCCAATACCATCACCACCCTCCACATCGCCGCCGACGCCGTCCTTCACCCCATCGCCACCCACAGCACTTTACCCGCTAACTTTACCGCCAAAAGTCAGGCGGGCGCGATCGCGATCGATGCTGCCGGCGCGCACCTTTATGCGTCGAACCGCGGGGCGGACAGCATCGCGGTCTATGCGATCGGCCGCGACGGCGCCCTCACCGCCACGCAGCACATCGCATGCGGCGGACGCTGGCCGCGCCACATCCGCCTGCTGCAGAGCGAAGCCCGGCTACTCGTCGCCAACCAGCATAGCGGCACGATCGACAGCTTTACCGTCGCCGCCGATGGCCGCCTGACGCCGCACGGCCCCGGCACCACCGCCCCCGGCGTCGCCTTTGTCGGCCTGCGCGACTGAACCTTCAGGCGAGCTGGCAGATATCCAGCACGTCCATATCCTCATAATCCTGGTTCTCGCCCGCCATCGCCCAGACGAAGCTGTAGCTGCTGGTGCCGGCACCCATGTGCACCGACCATGGCGGCGAGATCACCGCATCGCCGTCACCCAGCAGGATATGACGCAGTTCGTCCGGCTGGCCCATGTAATGGAAGACGCGGGCGTCGTCCTCCAGGTCGAAATACAGGTAGATCTCCGATCGCCGCTCATGAACATGCGGTGGCATCGTGTTCCACACGCTTCCCGGATCGAGCCGGGTCAGCCCCAGGCACAGCGATGCGCTCTGGCACGCATGGGGCAGCACCAGTTGGTGGATCGACCGCGCGTTCGACGTCTCCTGGCTGCCGCGTCGCATCGGCGGGTTGCCCTCCAGCGTCATGTGGACGATCGGATAGGCGGCATGCGCCGGCACGCTGAGCAGATAGAAGCGCGCGCCCGCCCCCTCGAACCGTACGTCGCGGCTGCCCATCGGCACATAGAGCGCCTCATATTTCGCCAGTGGATAGGCGGTGCCGTCCACCGTCACCACGCCCGACGCCGGCCCGATATTCACCACACCCAGTTCGCGTCGCTCCAGCAAGGGATGACCAGCCGCACTTGCCGGCTCCTGCTGCACCGGCAGATCCAGCGGCGCGTCGCCCGGCATCGCCCCGCCGATGATGAAGCGCTCGCCGTGTGAATAGGTCAGCACCAGTTCGCCGGAACGGAACAGGCCGGTGACCGCATGACGATCATGCAGGTCGGCGTTGCTCGCCCCTTCCATCATCTCCGGATGGACGGCGTAATAGGTCTTGGAGAACAAGGGATCGGTGCTCATCGCCCGGTCCGCTCCATATCGGCCACCGCGGTGGCGGCGAGCAGAAATGCACCTACGCCGTAATATTGCGTATCGCTGGCCGTTACCTTGTCGGGTCGGTCGCTCACCTGCTGCACCCATCCCAGCCCCCCGTCGGGCTGCACCGCGCGGGTCAGCGCGGCCCAGCCGCGCAGCGCCGCCGGCTGATATTTTGCCCGGTCCAGCAGACCGGCCTTCACGCCCCAGGCAAAGCCATAGGTGAAGAACCCGGTCCCGCTCGTCTCCGGCGGCGAATCCTCGGGTGCCAGCAGGGACGGTGCCCAATATCCATCCGCCTTTTGCAAGGTCAGCAACTTGGCCGCCATTTCCTTGAACAGCGCTTCCATACGGCGCCGGTCCGGGCTGTTGGCGGGCAATTGTGGAATGATCCGCGCCATGCCGCCGAACACCCAGCCATTGCCGCGCGCCCAGAACTGCTTGCGATCCTGTTCGTCACGGCGGTCGAAGAAGCGGCTGTCACGGTAATAAAGATGCTCGGCCGGATCGTACAGGAAGTCGGTGGTCGCCCAGAATTCCTTCATGGCGAACTGCCGGTATTTGGGATCGCCCGTCTGGTTGCTCAACGCCACCAGCGCCGGGGGCGCCATGAACAATGCGTCGCACCAGCACCAGCGGTCCAGGCACTCGGTGGCGCCGTATCCGCCCTTCTTGGGAACGGCAAAGGCCAGGGTCGTCACCGCCGGCTGGTCCACCACCCGGTCGAATGCCGCGCGGGTGGGTGCCCGTGCCTGTGCTCCCGCGCCATTCGCAGCCGCCCACAGATAGGCCTGGGTGATCGTATGATCATCGGCGAAATAGGGTTTGTCGCC
>NZ_CAMLAC010000171.1 GCF_946477935.1 uncultured Sphingomonas sp.
GACCAGGGCCGTTCGCGCGACGCCATCGACCCAGCGGATGACGCCTTGTGCATCGGTTTCAAAGCGGAAGCGGTCTGCTTCGGCTTCTTCGGCGAGCGCGGGCGGAACGAGGCGCGGTTCAGACTCGCGCTGACGATTGAAAGCGTCGATGCGCGCAACCAGATCGGCGATCTCGAAGCGCTGCGGCGGGCCGGCCGGTTCGGGCAGCAGGTCGGCGGCCAGCGGCGCCTCTGCATCGGCGTGAAGGCGAGCGCGGGCGATCAGCGGCAGATCGCGGGCGACATCGCCAAGCGACACGAAAGAACTGTCCGAACGCGGCGTCGCGGGATCAGGGAACGGCGCGGCCGCAGCCGTGACGGCCGCCGGCGTCTCCGCGGGCTGATAGGGCAGGACGAAATCGGTCGGCCCGAAGCTTTCCAATCCGCGACGAACGGCCTGCGACAGATCGCGGCGGTGGCGCAGCACCGATCGTCCCGCCGGCGTCAACCGGGGCAGCAGGGCCAGCCAGTCCTGATCGTCCAGCGTCACCGTGCGCAGCACGGGTCCGTTGATCGCCGGCAAATCCTGCGCAAAAAAAGCGACGAGCGCGACAGGCGGCGCAGTCAGGGCAAGCGCCCGCGCGCTGGCGGCGCGCACGGCATCGGGAACATGGGGGCGCAAGGCATGCAGCCGTTCGATCGCCGCGTCATCGGCGGGCACGCGGCCACGGCCGATCAGATCGACCAACTGGCGCCATGACGACTGCGCACCGAACCCGGTTGCCGTCTCGGCGGAAAGAACCGTCTTCAGGCTGTCGTCGAACCGCACGTGTTAACCCCTTGGCCGGCCTGCCGAGCGCAGCACCGATTTCATGTCCTTACGCACGTCCGATGCCCGGTGCAAAGGCTCAAAATAAGCACGTCGCAATGTGGGACAATTGCGTTTGCCCGCAATTTTCTTATGTATCGACGTTCCAAAGGATTGGGAATGACGAGTATATGTGGAGTTTCGCGTAATGGCCTTCGATCGCATCGACCGGCAAATCCTGGCTTTGCTGCAGGACGACGGTCGGATGACCAATGTCGACCTGGCCGAACGCGTCGGACTGACCGCCCCACCCTGCCTGCGCCGCGTTCGCGCACTGGAGGAGGCGGGCGCAATCCGCGGCTATCATGCGGACCTGGATGCCGCCCGGCTGGGCTTTCCGATCACCGTCTTTGCGATGGTGTCGCTGCGCAGTCAGGCCGAGCATGACCTGGCCGCTTTCGAGAATCACGTCGCGAGCATCCCCGAGATCCGCGAATGCCATATGCTGAACGGTGAAATCGACTTCATCCTGAAGATCGTCGCGTCGGATCTGAAGAGCTTCCAGGAGATCCTGACGACGCATCTGACACCGGCACCCAATGTGGCGAGCGTGAAGACGTCGCTGACGATCCGTACCGCCAAACAGATTTCGGGAATTCCGGTTTCGGTGGATTGAGGCGCCGGGGCCTCTGGGCCCTGTCTCTCGATACGATGAACAGGTCGAATCGTCCCCCGGACGATCCTGAACATGCTGGGAGCATGTTCACCTGTTCATCTCGATACGCAGCTTTGCTGCTACTCGATAGCTACTCGAAACGAACGGAGGTTGGGGGATTGTAGCGCGAGAAAGGGGCAGCCCGTGCGGACCGCCCCTTCTTTCGTTGCAAGGTCAGGCGATCAGGCTGCCTGCGAGTCCAGCCACGCCGTCCAGAAGGCGGCGAGGTCGGCGCGGGGGGCGCCCTTGACGTTGGCGAACGCGGCCTTGGCCTCCGCCTTGTTGCCCTGTGCGGCGAGCGCGATACCGAGACGGGTGTTGACCTCGTCCGCGTTCACGCCGCCCTTTTGCAGTGCGGCGCGGTACAGCTCGACCGCCTTGGCGTAGTTGCCCTGACCGTAATAGGCCTCACCCGTGACGGCGGCGAGCTTGCCGTCGGCAGCGGCGAGTGCCTTCTTCTCGGTCGGTGCCAGCGAGCCTTCAGCCTTGGCCTTGGCCGCCGAGTCCGCAAGCATCGCCTTGGCAGCGCCGTTGCCGGCCGGGATCTTGCCCGACGCGGTGCCTTCGCGCAGCACGGCCTCCGCCTCGGCCGGCAGACCCTTTTCCAACACGTTCTGGGCATATTCCAGATAGTCGTTCTGGTCGGCCAGTGACTTGGACGTGCGCATCAGGCGGAAGAGGTCGATCTTCTGGTTCTTGTCCAGCGTCGCGAGCGAACCGGGCTGGAGACCGTAGATCACCAGCGCATCACGCCAGTTCTTCGAGGTCGGATAGGCCGCGATCCACTTGCGCATCCAGCTCAGCGTTTCCGGCACCATCTTGCGCTGGTTGGACCGCGCGATGGCATAGCGGTAATAATCCTCCGGTGCCTTCTGACCCGACGCGTTGATCTGCTGGATCGCGGCATCCAGATCGGCGTTCGCGCCGGCCACGTCACCGGTCTCCATCTTGGCCTTGACCATCAGGAGCGGCATCTGCGGATCGTTGTAGCCAAGCTGCTTGGCCTGCTGGAACATCTGCAGCGCGACCGGATACTGCTTACCGTTATAGGCGAGCGCACCGCGGCGGAACGCGTAGCGGGCCTTGTCGGCCGGCGGGGTGGAGGCGTTGGCGATCAGCGTATCGAGCGGCTTGGCCAGCACCGTCTCGTCGAGGGGCGCGTTGGGGTTGGCCGCTTGCGCGCCGTACAGCTTGCCCGATTCCAGATCGTAGCGCAGCGCGGCCGCGATATACTTGTCGTCCTCGGTCTTGGCGGCAGCCTCGACCGCGGCGACCGCCGGCTCGGCCGCAGCATAGTCCTTGGCCTGGAGCAGCGGCTGGGCGGTCTGCGCGGCCTTCAAAGCCTCGGGGCTCAGCTTCAGGCCGCCGGCTTCTTCCTTCTTATTCTTGTTTTTCTGCGCCGCGGCGACGGGCTCGGTAACGGCAATCGTGCTGACGCCCGTGGCAAGCACCGCCATCAGTGCCAGCTTCGAGAACATCTTCATGCGGAATCTCTCCTGTTGAGCATCTTGCGCGTGGAAAAGGGGGTAAGGGCGCTTCTAGGGGCTGGCGCCCCCCCGTTCAAGCGAACCACCCCCTTTTGCCGAACGAACGCTGAACGCGGATTGAATAGCGAAGCTCCCGCCTGTAGCGCCGCAACCACCATGATTGCCGTGATTTCGCCCGCCAAGACGCTCGACTATGACACTGCGTTACCCATCGATACCTGCACCCGACCACGTCTGGCCAAGGAGGCGGAGACACTTGCCGCCGCCGCCGCGAAGCTGGGCGCCGACACGCTGGGCAGCCTGATGCGCATCTCGCCCGCGCTGGCGACGCTCAATGCCGATCGCTTTCGCGACTTCGGCGGTGCGGCAGAGCGCCCGGCGATGTTCGCCTTTGCCGGCGACGTTTATACGGGACTGGATGCCTATACGCTGGACGACGCGCAGATCGCGTTCGCGCAGGATCATCTGCGAATGCTGTCGGGTTTGTATGGCCTGCTGCGCCCGCTGGACGCGATGCGCCCCTATCGGTTGGAAATGGGCACACGCTGGGCACCGGGGGGCACGAAACTGACCGACTGGTGGGGAGACCGGATCGCGACCCTGCTGGCGGACGATGTGGCAGCGGAAGGATCGGGAACCGTGCTGAATCTGGCGAGCCAGGAATATTGGCATGCGGTGAAGGGGCGCCTGCCCGCCGACATCCGCGTGATCGCCGTCGACTTTCGCGAAGGCGACCGCTTCGTCAGTTTCCATGCGAAGAAGGCCCGTGGTTCGATGGCCCGGTGGATGGTCGAACACCGGGTTACCGACACCGACGCGATGCGAGGTTTCGATGCGGAGGGTTATGCCTATGACGCAGATGCGAGCAGCGCCGAGCAGTGGACGTTCCGGCGATGAGCGCGAGCCATGCCGTGGTCATCGGCGCATCCGGCGGGATCGGTGCCGCGCTGGTCGAGGCGCTGGGTGACGAGGATATCGCGGTGCGCGGGTTTGCGCGGTCCTTCGTCGGCGCCGATCATATCGACCTGGAGGATGAGGCCAGCATCGTGGCGGCGGCCGCCTCGCTTGGCGCCGCGCCCGATCTCGTGATCGTCGCGACCGGCCTGCTGCATGACGATGCGCAAGGCCCGGAAAAAAGCATCGCGCAACTCGACCCCGCCTGGTTGCACCGGCAATTTGCGGTGAATGCGATCGGGCCGGCCTTGGTCGCCAAGCACTTCCTGCCGCTGATGCCGCGTACCGGCCGCACCGTCTTTGCCGCACTTTCGGCGCGGGTCGGCTCGATCTCCGACAATCGGCTTGGCGGATGGTATGGGTACCGCGCATCCAAGGCGGCGCTGAACCAGTTGGTGCGCACCGCCGCCATCGAGGAGAAGCGACGCAATGACCGGTCGATCGTGGTGGCGCTGCATCCCGGCACCGTCGATACCGCGCTGTCGAAGCCGTTCCAGGGCAATGTTCAGGCCGGGCGGCTGTTCGACACGGGGCGCGCGGCGGTGCAGTTGCTCGACGTGATCGACGGGCTGCGGTTGATCGACAGCGGCAAGCTGTTCGACTGGGAAGGAAAAGAGGTCTCGCCCTGACCGTGACGGGTTGTTCGCGATAGGATTTGCAAGGGCTTAGCCCCTGCCCTGCCCCCTCGCGCGGGTGCGCGTGCGCGGGGGTGGTCAGGCGCCTTCGGAGCGGCTAGGGATGTCGTTTCCCAACTGACACAAGCCTGAAAGTAGCTGCTTTGGCCGACGAGACGATGCTCGCGGAACCCTCCGACATTTCGACGATCTCGATCGTCGACGAAATGAAGTCGAGCTATCTCGACTATGCGATGAGCGTCATCGTGGCGCGCGCCCTGCCTGACGTGCGCGACGGGCTGAAGCCGGTGCATCGCCGCATCCTGTATTCGGCTGCCGAGAGCGGCTTCGTGGCCGGGCGGCCGTATCGCAAGTCGGCACGCATCGTCGGCGACGTGATGGGTAAATATCACCCGCACGGCGACAGCGCGATCTATGACGCGTTGGCGCGCATGGCGCAGGACTGGTCGATGCGCGTGCCGCTGATCGACGGTCAGGGCAATTTCGGATCGATGGACCCCGATCCGCCCGCTGCGATGCGCTATACCGAGGCGCGTCTCGCCAAGGTCGCCAACACGCTGCTGGACGATCTGGACAAGGACACGGTCGACTTCCAGCCCAACTATGACGGTTCGGAGCGCGAGCCGCAGGTACTGCCCGCGCAGTTCCCCAACCTGCTGGTCAACGGCGCCGGCGGCATCGCGGTCGGCATGGCGACCAACATCCCGCCGCACAATCTGGGCGAGGTGGTGAATGCGTGCCTGGCCTATATCGACAATGGCGCGATCACCCTCGAGGAACTGATCGACATCGTTCCCGGCCCCGATTTCCCGACGGGCGCGGTGATCCTGGGTCGTGCCGGTGCGCGCTCGGCCTATAATACCGGTCGCGGCTCGGTGATCGTGCGCTCGCGCTACGAGATCGAGGAAGGGCGCGGCGATCGCCGCTCGATCGTGCTGACCGAGATTCCCTATCAGCAGGGCAAGAACGCGCTGGTCGAGAAGATCGCCGAGGCCGCCAAGGAAAAGCGGATCGAGGGCATCAGCGACATTCGCGACGAATCGAACCGCGAGGGCGTGCGCATCGTCATCGACCTGAAGCGCGACGCGACGCCCGAGGTGGTGCTGAACCAGCTCTGGCGGCACACGCCCGCGCAGTCGAGCTTCGCCGCCAACATGCTGGCGATCCGCGGGGGACGCCCCGAGCTGCTGAACCTGCGCGACATCATCCAGGCGTTCGTCCAGTTCCGCGAGCAGGTGATCACCCGCCGGTCGAAGTTCGAGCTGAACAAGGCGCGCGAGCGGGCGCATATCTTGCTGGGGCTGGTCATCGCGGTGACCAACCTGGACGAGATGGTGCGGATCATCCGCGGATCGTCCTCACCTGCCGCCGCGCGCGAGGCGCTGCTGGCGCGCGAATGGCCGATCGCGGAGATCGCCCCGTACATTCGTCTCGTCGAGGCGGTCGATGTCGAGGTGACGGGCGATAGCTACCGCCTGTCGGACACGCAGGTGCGCGCGATCCTGGACCTGCGCCTCCACCGGCTGACCGCGCTGGGGCGCGACGAGATCGGCGAGGAGTTGCAGGGGCTGGCGGCGTCGATCGCCGAATTGCTGGAGATCCTGGCCAACCGCGCCAAGCTGTACGCGGTGATGCGCGGCGAGCTGGTGGCGGTGCGCGACCAGTTCGCGACGCCGCGCCGCTCCGAGATCGCCGCTGCCGCCGATGGCATCGATGACGAGGACCTGATCGAGCGCGAGGACATGGTCGTGACCGTGACCATGCAGGGCTATATCAAGCGGACCTCGCTCGACAGCTTCCGTGCGCAGAACCGCGGCGGCAAGGGTCGCTCCGGCATGGCGACGAAGGACGAGGATGTCGTCACGCAGTTGTTCGTGACGTCGACGCATACGCCGGTGCTGTTCTTCTCCACGCATGGCAAGGTTTATCGCTACAAGGTCTGGCGTCTGCCCGAGGGTGGCCCCGCGACGCGCGGGCGGCCGATGGTCAACCTGCTGCCGCTGGCGCCGGGCGAGACGATCTCGACGGTGCTGCCGCTGCCCGAGGATGAGGCGGAATGGGGTGCGCTGCACGTCATGTTCGCCACCGCCAAGGGCGCGGTGCGCCGCAACTCGATGGATGCGTTCACCAACGTGCCGTCGAACGGCAAGATCGCGATGCGGTTCGAGGAGGAGAGCGAGGACCGTCTGATCGGCGTGGCGCTGCTGGGGGCGGGCGACGACGTGCTGCTCGCCACGCGCTGCGGCAAGGCGATCCGCTTCGCGGCCGACGACGTGCGCGAGTTCCAGAGCCGTACCGCAACCGGCGTGCGCGGCATCGCGCTGAAGGGCGAGGACGAGGTGATCTCGCTGTCCGTCCTCCACCGGGTCGGCACCACCTCCGAGGAGCGTGAGGCGTATCTGCGCTTCGCCCCCTGGAAGGGCGAGAAGGAAGGCGAGCCGGAACTGCCGCCCGAGCGGTACGAGGAACTGCGCGCCGCCGAGCAGTTCATCCTGACGGTATGCACCAACGGCTATGGCAAGCTGAGTTCGGCCTATGAATATCGCCGCACCGGTCGCGGCGGCCAGGGCATCACCAACATCGACAATATCGCGCGCAACGGCGATGTCGTCGCCAGCTTCCCCGCGACCAAGGGGCACCAGTTGATGCTGGTGACCGATCAGGCCAAGCTGATCCGCATGTCGCTGGCCAGCTTGCGCGTCATCGGCCGTGGATCGGCGGGCCTGCGCCTGTTCAACGTGGCCGCCGACGAGCATGTCGTGTCGGCGGCGCGGATCGAGGAAACCGAGGACGAGGCGGAGGCCAATCTGGCGGACGAGACCCCGGTGCTGGATCCGCAGGACGACGCGACCATCGGCGACGACCTGAGCGAAGGCCCGGAGGATGGCGAATGACGACGCCTACCACCGCATACAAGGTGCTGACCGCCGAGCAGATGACGGTGCTGGAGGCGGACGGCGTCTTCACCGGCGCCCCCGTCGACCGGCAGGACGGCTACATCCACCTGTCCACTGCCGCGCAACTGACCGAAACGGTAGACAAGCATTTCGCCGGGCAGAGCGACCTGC
>NZ_CAMLAC010000172.1 GCF_946477935.1 uncultured Sphingomonas sp.
CCCTCACCCTTCCCACGGCCTGACGGCAGCGGGCCCCTTCCCTCTCCCCGTGAGGGGAGAGGGAGCAAGAACAGAAAAGGGCGCCGGTGTTGCCACCGACGCCCTGTTTCTTGTCTGCCGACAGGTGCTTTTAGGCAGCCTGCGGAAGCGCCGCCTTGGCCTGCGCGATGATCGCGGAGAAGGCTGCGCTCTCGTGCATGGCGATGTCGGCCAGGACCTTGCGGTCCAGATCGATGCCCGCCAGCTTCAGGCCGTGCATGAACTGCGAATAGTTCAGGCCCTCGGCGCGGACGCCGGCGTTGATGCGCTGGATCCACAGACCACGGAAGGTCCGCTTCTTAACCTTGCGGTCGCGATACGCATACTGGCCGGCCTTTTCGACGGCCTGACGTGCGATGCGGATGGTGTTCTTGCGGCGACCATAATAGCCCTTGGCTGCACCGAGAATCCTCTTGTGCTTGGCCCGGGTGGTTACACCGCGCTTGACGCGTGCCATATCCTAATCCTTCCCTTGTCGCTCAGTTCAGGCCGTAAGGCGCCCAGGCCTTCACGGTCTTGGTGTCGGCGTCGGAAAGGACCGAGGTGCCGCGGTTCTGGCGGATATACTTGCCGTTGTGGCTGATCAGCCGGTGGCGCTTGCCGGCGACGCCGTGCTTCAGCTTGCCGGTGGCGGTGAGCTTGAAGCGCTTCTTGACGCCGCTCTTGGTCTTGAGCTTGGGCATTTTGGTCCTTTCGGTTTGACCCCATGCGAATGACAGCCGCGGCAGCCCATACCAGCCGGGCAGTCGTTCCACGCGCAGGATCGAGGAAGCGGGGCCCTTAGCGCGGCGACAGGTGCTTTGCAACCGATGCGGAACCGTAACGGCACTCGGGCGCTTGACACCGGCATGGAGACGGCCACCCCGACCAAGGACACGCCGGTGAAATCCCGGCGCAGGCGCATCCTGTTGCGCGTGGCCGCCGGCATCGTGATCGCGATCCTTGCGGTATGGCTGGTGCTGTTCGTCACCAAGGGGCGGTTCCTGAAGCGGCCGTTCGAATCGATCGTCGGCGGGCTGACCAACCGTACGGTCAGTGTGGGCGGCGACTTCCAGCTCTATTTCGCACCCCTTCGCATCAAGCTGTATGCCGAGCGGCTGGCCATTTCCAATCCGGCCTGGGCGAGCCGGCCCAACCTGTTCACCGCCGATCGGATCGATACGCGCATCGCGCCCCTGTCGCTTCTCTTCGGCAAGCGGCGGCTTTACTGGCTGGACCTGCAGAACGGCGCGGTCGATCTGGAATGGAAGCCGGATCATTCGACCAATAGCTGGACGTTCAGCGAGAAGAAGGGCGGCAAGCCGCTGGACTTCCCCCGCATCGATGTGGCGAGCGTGCGCGGCACGACAGTGCGCTATGTCGATCCGCGTATGCGGCTGCTCGCCGATCTGGGGATCGAGGATGTCCGGTCCGAGGATGCGCGGATCGGCAAGGCGGTGGGCGTCAAGGGCGATGGCCGGATCAGGGGAACGCCGTTTACCGTGACCGCGCGGCTGTTGTCGCCCGATGCCACCGTCAACCGCGGCAGGAACGAACTGGTTGCGCGGATGCGGGCGGCGGGCAATGTGATCGACGTGGGCGGCACGCTGCCCTCGATCGCGGATATCGAGAATGTGCCGCTCAGAACCACGGCACGCGGGCGTGACCTGTCGACGCTGCTGGCGATCATCGGCGTGGCAATCCCGCAGACGCGCACCTATCAGTTGCGCAGCCGGCTGGTGAAGGACGGCGAGGTGTATCGCTTCACGCAGATGTCGGGCAAGGCGGGTGATACCGACCTGGCCGGCACGCTGACCATCACCAATGGCGAACGGCTGCACCTCGATTCGACCCTGGCGACCAGGACGCTGGACATCATCGATGCGGCGCCCTTCATCGGCTACAATCCCGATATCGTCGCCGACAAGGGCGCGCAGGCCGCCGCCGCGGCGACGGGCGCGGGGGCACAGCGGCTGTTGCCCGATGCGCGCTTTCCGATCGATACGATGCAGCGGTTCGACGCGGACCTGAAATGGACGATCGGGCGGGTGCGGTCGCGCAACCTGCCGATCAGCAATGTCGACCTGTCGCTGGATCTGGAACGGGGCAAGCTGGTGCTGTCGCCACTGACCTTTGCGATGGCGCGTGGCAATGTGGCGTCGGACGTGACGTTCGACACGCGGCCACGGCCGAGTGCGGTGCGCTATGACATCAGGCTGGCGCCGACGCCGCTGGGGCGTCTGCTGGCGGGCTGGGGCGTGGCGGAGGCGGGCACGTCGGGCGTGGTGAAGGGGCGCGTGCAACTGGCCGGGCGCGGTGACACGATCCATGATTCGCTGGCGAGTTCCAATGGGCGGATCGCGTTCATCCTGCCGGCGGGGACGCTGTGGACGCGCAATGCCGAACTGGCCGAGCTGGACCTGGGCACCTTCGTGCAGAAGATGTTCGAGCAGCGGCTGAAGGAGCCTGTGCGGATCAATTGCGGGCTGATCGGCTTCACCGTGCGGCGCGGGATCGCCGCGGCCGACCCGGTGCTGATCGACACCAGCAAGAACGTGATCGTGGCGCGCGGCGGCTTCAGCTTCCGCAACGAGGCGATCGACCTGGCGTTTCGCGCCGATAGCAAGCGGATCAGCCTGTTTTCCGGCCAGTCGCCGGTCGGGCTGACCGGCAGCTTCGCGGCACCGGGCATCGACCCGATCAGCGGCGACCTGCTGGCGCGCGCCGGCGCCGGGCTGGGGCTGGCGGTGGTGGCGACGCCGCTGGCGGGCGTGCTGGCCTTTGTCGATGTGGGCGATGCCAAGGCGGCGGCGTGCGGACCGGTGCTGGCCGGAGCCCGCGCCAATGCGCAGCGGACGAAGGACGGCGAAGAGCGCGAGGATGTCGGCAAGGGCACCACCGCCAAGAGCAAGGACGGCAAGCAGAGCGAGCCGGAGCGCAAGGCGCAGCGCAAGAAGTTCCTGGGAATTTTCTAGGGCGCGGGCGCCTTAATGCTCGTGGACGCCGTGCAGCGCTTCCAGCACGTCGTCGGTGCGGGCCGGGTCGCCGATCGCCAGGACATGTCCGGCGCTGGCGGCGGTGAGCGGATCGCCGTTCCAGTCGCACATGCGGCCGCCGGCACCTTCCACGATCGGCACGAGTGCGGCGAAGTCGTAGAGTTGCAGGCCCGATTCGGCGACGATGTCGAGATGCCCCGAGGCGAGCAGCCCGTAATTGTAGCAGTCGCCGCCATAGACGGGGCCCTGGCGCGGGTTGCCGCCGCTGATCGCGGCCACGAGCGCCATGTAATGCGGCACGTCGCCTTCGCCGAACAGGTGCGGGCTGGTGGTGGCGATGATCGCGCCGTCCAGTTTCGGGCAGGCGCGAGTGCGGGCGGGCTGGCCGTTGAAGGTGGTGGGGCGGCCGGCGACGCCCAGCCAGCGCTCGCCCGCGATCGGCTGGTCGATGATGCCGAGGATCGGCCAGCCATCCTCGACCAGCGCGATCAGCGTGCCGAAGATCGGGCGGCCGACGGTGAAGCTGCGCGTGCCGTCGATCGGGTCCAGCACCCATTGCCGGCCGGTGACGCCGTCCTTGGTGCCATATTCCTCGCCCACCACGCCGTCGCCCGAGCGTTCCGCGTCGAGCAGGCGCCGCATCGCGGCCTCCGCCTCGCGGTCGGCGCGGGTGACGGGGGAGCGGTCGTCCTTGATCTCCAGTCCGATATCGGCGCGGCGGAACCAGGGGCGGATCGCGGCGCCGGCCGCGTCGGCGAGGCGCAGCGCGAGCGCGATGTCGGAAGAATGTACAGCCATGCCAGCGGACTAGGAGAATGGTCGGAAAACGGCAATGGACGGGCGCATGGTTAATGCTTAGCCACGGATCAACGACCCGGAGATCTGTTCCATGCGCCTGCCCCTGATTGTCGCCACCCTGGCCGCCGCCGCCCTCGCCGTGCCCGCAGGCGCCAGCCTGAAGACCGGTGCCAGGGCGCCCGACTTCACCACGCGCGGCGCGGTGGCGGGCAAGCCGTTCAAGGTGAACCTGGCGCAGCAGCTCAAGAAGGGGCCGGTGGTGCTGTATTTCTTCCCCGCGGCTTTCACCAGCGGCTGCAATGCGGAGGCGCGTGCCTTTGCCGACAAGATCGGCGAGTTTCGTGCGGCAGGCGCGCAGGTGATCGGCATGTCGGCGGATCCGGTGGAGCGACTGGTGCCGTTCTCCGCCTCCGAATGCGCGGGCAAATTCCCGGTGGCGAGCGCCGGGCCGGCGGTGGTGAAGGGCTATGACGTCGCGCTGGGCCGCGCCATACAGGGCCGCAGCGTGACGACGCGGACCAGCTACGTCATCGGGCGCGATGGCCGTATCGCCTTCGTCCATGACGACATGAACCCGGCCGAGCATGTCGCCACGACGCTGGCGGCGGTGCGTGCGCTGCCCCGCTGACCGGACACTGTTGACGGCGGATCCGAAATGATCCTTTTGGTCACCCAATTTCAACCGTTCTGCTCTAGGCCACATTCGCTGTGGGAGGGTTGAATGCATCACGCCAAACGGACTGACATGATCGGAAAGGACAATCTGTTCGATCGTATCGGCCAGTTTCTGGCGGATCATCGACTGACGCCGGATCCTGCGCATTACAGTTTCGTCCATGCGCTGATGACCGATCCGGATGGACCGACCGCGCGTGCGGTGGCGCTGTTGACCGATGGCGGCGTGCGGCTGGCGCATGACGACGTGATCCGGCTGGGCGGCACCGTGGTGAACGAGGCGCCGGTGCAAAGCGCCTCCAGTGCCCCGCGCCCCTCCGAACCGTCGCCCGAGGCGCGATCGGATGCGCTGGTCGCCGCCACGCAAAGCCAGGTGGAGGGATTTGCCGAAACGGTGCGTGCGATGCATGCGGTGACCCGCGGCTTCGGGCGCGATCTGGAGGAAAGTGCCGCGGCGATCACGCGGCAACCGACCGTGGCGGGCCTGGACCAGATCGCGTCCCTGACGGGCGGCATGATCGCGCGCATTCGCGATACCGAGGTTCGTCTGGCGCAGGCGACTGCGGAGGCGGATGCGCTGCGCACCAAGCTGGCCGAGGCGCGTGAGACCGCGCGGCGCGATCCGCTGACGGGGCTGGCGAACCGGCTGGCGTTCGAGGAAGCGTTCACCGCGTGCCGCGAGGCCGAGGAAACCTGTTGCATCGCGGTGTGCGATGTCGATCGGTTCAAGCTGATCAACGATCGGCACGGCCATCATGTCGGCGACCGGGTGTTGAGCGCGATCGGCCAGATGCTTGCCGAGGAGTGCAAGGGGCATCTGGTCAGTCGGCATGGCGGCGAGGAGTTCGCCATCCTGTTGCACGACGTGTCGCTGAGCGGGGCGGCGGCGCTGCTCGATGCGGCGCGCGCGCGGGTGGCGGCGCGGCGTTTTCGGGTACGGGCGACAGAAGAGGGAATCGGGCAGGTCACCTTCTCGGCGGGCGTGACCGCGATCCGCGCCGAGGACACGCGCGAGGGGGCGTTCGTGCGCGCCGACCAGCTTCTCTACACCGCCAAGAGCCAGGGTCGCGATCAGGTCTGCGCGGCGTAAGCCGGCGGACGAATTTTTCGCTGATCCTTGGTGTGAATTGCGGGCAGGAGTTGGCGGATAATGCCAATGCCGCCCGATGTCATTTCAGCAAACGGCGGAAATGCGTGGGTTTTTCGAACTGGCACGCCTTCTGCAAAGCCTTGGGTATCGATCGTCGGACAGTCCCTCGATCGCCAAACCAAGGATGAAACGACCCATGTTCCAGCTTTCCACGCTTCGCCAGCAGTTCGCCTCGGTCGCCGGTGCGATCCTGTTCGCCGCCATCGCGATCAGCGCCGCCGTCCCCGTCGTGCCGATCGCCTGATCCGCCCGGCCCCCCCAAGGAATCCCCGAGGAACCGCCGCCATGACCATCACCCGCAGCCTGCTGATCGGCTTCGCCGCGTTCAGCACCACCGTCCTTCTGATCGCCGGGCAGACCCAGTTGATGATCGGCTGAAGCCCGCCCGCCGGGCGAATGGTTCAGCCCGGTGCCACCGCGCCGACCGGACCGACCGGCGCTTCCTCCTGGCGCGAATAGGTGCCGACGAGGACCCCGGCCGCCAGCACATGGCCGGCCATCGCATCCAGTATCGCACCGCGCCCGGGCGTATCGCCGGGATCCGCCACATCTTCGCCGAGTGCGAACAGTTGGAAGACATAGCGGTGCTCGCCATGCCCCGACGGCGGATCGGGCGGCAGCCATCCTTCGCGCAAGTACGAATTGCGCCCGACATCGCCGCCATCGGTGGTGCCAGCGGCATCGGCGACGATCGCGCCTTCCTCCAGATGCCCGGCACCGGGCGGCAACGCCCAGACGATGGCATGGACCAGCGGCTGCGGCGTGGGCGCGTCCGCATCCTCGACGATCAGGGCAAGATGCGCGGTGCCAGCCGGCGGATCGCCCCAGACGAGCGGAGGCGACACGCCTTGCCCATCCGCGGTGAAGCGGGGCGGCAGGCGCCCCTGATCGGCAAAGGCCGGGCTAGTGAGCGACAGTGTGTCGAAGCCGCGACCCAGTTCCGGCCGGGCGATCATCAATCCATCGGAGCCGGCGCGGACGGTGCCGAGCGCCTTGCCCAGCCAGGCGGGGAGATGTTCAAGCATGGCCTTGTCTCCTGTTAGCGAACAACGTTGGCGCGCCAGACGCTGACCAGATCGATCGCGCCGCGACATTCGGTCATCGCTCTGGCTTCAACCAGACGGAAGCGCTCGCCATCCCAGGCGAATCGCTGAAGACTGCCGCAATCGCCCAGTCCGCGTCCCTTGGCCCAACTGGTCAGCACGCCGGCATCGGCCGCCCAGCCGGCGTTGACGAGCGTGGCGGGGGTGCCCGCGGGCTTGGGCTCGCCGAAATCGACGGCGATGTCGAACGGCGCCGGGGTCAGCTTTCCATCGCGCAGCAGCAGCGGCTGGGAGGTCATGTTGTAGGCGCCGGCGCCGCAGGACAGCAGGACGAGCGTGGTGCGCGCGTCGAGGCGATAGCCATCCTGGCTGACCGGGCCAAAATCGTCGGCGGGGCATTCCAGTTGGCGGCGCATGCCGGCGATGGCGGCGGCGGTGGGTATTTCGGGCGCGACGGTGGTGATGGCGGCGGCGCGCACGACCGGCAGGGTGGGGGCGGCAGGGACGGTGCTGGCCGGGCGATCACCCCTGGCGACGAGCGCAGTGACGGTGCCGACGCGCTCCTGTCGGTCGTCGGCATAACGCATCGCGGCCGACAGACCGGACAGAGACAGGGCGAGCGGCTCAACGGCGCGGATGCTGGCGGCGCGGCCGGCGATCATCGCATCGACGAGGCGGCGGGCAGGATCGCCGGTCAGGAGCAGGCGGGAGTCGTCATCGGGGCGTCCTTGCGCCACCACCTTGCCGTCGACCTGTATCGTGGCGTTGTCCACCTGCCCGTCCGCCTTGCGCAGCAGGACGGTGACGGCGCCGTCCGGGCCGGCGGCGCGACGAACGACGAGTCCGGTGCCGAGCGCCCCGTTTTCGCCCGGCGCGAGCGAGGCCGCCTCGCACAGACCGCCATTGTCGCAGGCGATCGCCCAGTCGCGGAAGATGCGGATATCGGCCAGCTTCGGGG
>NZ_CAMLAC010000173.1 GCF_946477935.1 uncultured Sphingomonas sp.
CGCCCGCCCCGTGCAGCGACGCCGCGACGCTCCCGCCAAGGCGGCCCCCCTCGGTCCGCGACAGCGCGGCCAGCGCCCCGCCGGTATCGTCGGCCACCTTCACCTGTCGCGCCGACCCCGCCGCGACCGTCACCGTCCAGTCCGGGGAACGCCGCGTTGGCCATTCCACCCGCGCCACTGTGCCGCCGGTCAGCGCCAGCGCATGCGCCTCCACGATGTGCAAGGGCTGCGCCGGTTGCGCCAACGGTATCGTATCGCGCTGCGTTGCCGTCGCCGCCCACAGCAGCGGCAGGCCACTGACCGCCATCGCCAGGATCGGCAGCATCGCCGCCAGTCCCAGCCAACGGTGCCACGGCCCTGCATCGCCACCGCGCAGCACCGCCCCGCCCCACAGCACCACCCCCGACAAGGCCAGCACGATCAGCGCCGCACCCGCCATCGCGACCAGTCCGCGCCCTGCCCATGGCATCGCCAGTGTCGCATGCACCCGTCGCACCCAGGCCTCGGCATCATGCCTTGCATCCGCCACCGCCACCCCGTTTCCCCGCGCGGTGCAGGCGAAGATACCGTCCGTGCGCCCGGCTTCCTGCACGACGAAGCGCAGCACGCTCGCGCCGCGTTCCATCGCCATGATCCGCCGGCCCGGTGTCAGTTGCGCGCGCACCGCCGTTACACAGGCATCCGCATCGATCACGCCCCCGCCCGCGAACCGCGTCGGATGGGCGACGCGCTCCACCGCCGGCCACACCGCCAGTATCGCACCGCTCAGCGCCACCGGCACGATCAGCACTGCCAGCAACCAGCCGATCCACCCGCGACTCCAGCCACGATGCAGCCGCCCCGCCAGGCCCGGCCGCTGTACCGCCGCCGGCGACCGCGCCGGCGCCCGTGTCCTGCGTGCTCCATCCCCCATGCCGCGCTTTTCAGCAGTGCTCACCGGCATCGTCAATCGTCCTGCCGCCGCTCGGTCGTCCTCGGCGGCGGGAACACCGCGCCTTCCCGCCGGCCATGCTCCGTCTCGGTGTCATAGGCGCGACCATCCGCGCGAATCTCGTCTAGCACCACGGCACCCGCCGCATCCGCGCCCGTGCAAGGGGCGGCGGCGATGGCCTCTGCCAATCGCGGCAGCGCGCGCCTGATCCGCTCCAGATGCTGCGCCTCGTGCCGTTCCAGGTTGAGCGCATAAAGGCGCCAAGCCTGCGCCAGTTCGGGCAGGGGGTCCGGCTCCGCCAGATAGGGCAGGCGCATCGTTGCCGAATAGCGGATGATGACCGCCTCCGGCCGGCACGGCGCGTCGTGATCGGCGCGTGCCGGCGCCTGCCATGTGCCTTGGATGCGGCCATGGGTGTAGGCCTCCACCATCGTACCGTCCTGCTCGTCGCGCACCCGTGCGGCGTCCAGCGCCGCCCGCACCGCCGCCACGTCGCGCCCACGCACCGGATAGCGGTCCATCCGCACCCCCTCGAAGATGATCTGCACACCGGGGGGATCCGCCGCCGTCCCCAGCAGCAGCGCGCTGAGACATGCCGCGCGCATCTCAGGCCGCCGCGCCCGTCAGCATCAGCCAACTGCGTAGCGCGCTCGCCAGGTTCGGCGGATCCGCCTCGGTGATCCGCCGCGCATCGATCGCCGCGACCAGAGCCGACAGCGGCAATCCGCGGGCGGCCGCCGCCGCGTCCAGCCGTTCCCAGAAGATCGGCTCCAGGCTGATCGAGGTCTGGTGCCCGGCGATGGTGATCGACCGTTTCACCGGCCCGCGAAAGCCGCCGGGCGGCGCGTCGATCATCGCGTCACGGCGTGTCGAACAGCGCGGCGAGCTGCTCGATGATCGTGCCGCCAAGCTGCTCGGCGTCCATGATCGTCACCGCGCGGGCGTAATAGCGGGTCACGTCGTGCCCGATGCCGATCGCGATCAGCTCGACCGGGCTCTTGGTCTCGATCCAGCCGATCACCTGGCGCAGATGCCGCTCCAGATAGCTGCCGGAATTCACCGACAGCGTGGAATCGTCCACCGGCGCGCCGTCGCTGATCACCATCAGGATGCGCCGTTCCTCCGGCCGCGCGATCAGCCGGCTATGCGCCCAGATCAGCGCCTCGCCGTCGATATTTTCCTTCAACAACCCTTCGCGCATCATCAGGCCCAGGTTGCTGCGCGCGCGCCGCCACGGATCGTCCGCCTTCTTGTACACGATATGGCGCACGTCGTTCAGCCGGCCCGGCTGCGGCGGGCGCCCTGCGGCCAGCCATGCCTCGCGGCTCTGCCCGCCCTTCCAGGCGCGGGTGGTGAAGCCCAGTATCTCGGTCTTCACCCCGCACCGCTCCAGCGTGCGCGCCAATATGTCCGCGCTGATCGCGGCGATGCCGATCGGGCGCCCGCGCATCGACCCCGAATTGTCGATCAGCAGCGTCACCACCGTGTCGCGGAAATCGGTATCGCGCTCGATCTTGTAGGACAGCGACTGGGTGGGATTGACCACGACGCGCGCCAGCCGTGCCGCGTCCAGCATCCCCTCGTCCTGATCGAAATCCCAGGACCGGGACTGTTGCGCCATCAGGCGGCGCTGCAACCGGTTGGCCAGCTTCGACACCGCCGATTGCAGATGCGCGAGCTGCTGGTCCAGATAGCCGCGCAGCCGCGCCAGTTCGTCCGCATCGCACAGGTCGGTGGCGGCGACCACCTCGTCGAACTGCGTCGTCCAGGGCTTGTAGTCGAAGTGCGGGGTCAGGTCGGGCTGCGGCCGGTTCGGGCGCACGGGCTGCATGCCCTCCTCGCCGTCGTCCTGGCCTTCGCCTTCCATGTCGTCAGGCGCATCCTGTTGCTGCTGCTCGCCCTCGCCGTCCTCGCTGTCGGACTCGCGCTGCTCGCCGCGCGCGTCGACCTGGCCCTCGCCCTGGCCGTCCTTCTCGTCCTCGCTGTCGTCGCCCTCATCCTCGGCCGGCTCGTTCTCGCCGTCCTCGTCGTCGCCGCCATCGTCCGCATCCTCCGGCTCCACCGGCGCCTCGGTCAGCTCCAGATCGGCGAGCATGCGGCTGGCAAGTGTCTGAAAAGCGCGCTGGTCGTCGATCGCCAGCGCCAGCGCGTCCAGATCGGTGCGCGCGTCCACCCATTCGCGCACCAGCGCCAGCGCGGGCGCCGCCGCCGCCGGGCTCTCCAGCCCCGTCAGCCGCTCGCGCACCATCAGCGCCAGTGCGGTCGACAGCGGCACCTCCGCCTCGCTGCGCGCCCGCGTGATCGGGTCGGAGCGCAACCGCATGTCGAGTGCGGTCGCCAGATTGTCGGCGATCCCCGCATAGCCGCGGCTGCCCAGCGCCTCGACCCTTGCGCCCTCTACCGCATCATACACCGCCCGCGCCACCGCCTCGCCCGGCGCCCCGCGCGCATGCAAAGCGGTATCATGATACCGCAGCTTCAATGCGAACTGATCGGCAAATCCCCGTGCCTCCGCCACCTGCTCGGGTGGCAGCGCGCGCGCCGGCATCGGTACCTTCAGATGCTTGCCCGACTGCGCCGGCGCGTCCGCGGTAAAGGCCAGCTCCACCTCCGGCTGCTCCGCGATCGCGCGCGCCGTCCCGGCCAGCACGGCCTTGAACCGGTCGAGAGGGGTTTCGTTGGCCATCAGCTTTCCAAGGCACGTTCGGCGGCGGCACGAACCAGTGGCACCTCGATCCGCGCCAGATCGAAGATCACATTCCGCGCAACATCGTGATATTCATGACGCAAGCGGTTGCCAAGCGCACGCATCTTCGCCACCGGCACGTCCGGCCCCAGACACACTGCCTCGTCCCAAGGTATTTGGATGGCAGCTTCGGTGATGCGCTGAAGCAGACGCTCGACCGCGACGAGGGCAGCGAGGTTCATGCCGTCGATGAACGTCGCGATGCGATCAGCATCCTCGATCATGTCGCGCAGCCGCGACCGTGTCCGCTCAGAAAGCATCGACGCGGTCTCGATCGATTTGCGCCTGAAGGCGAGGCCTGTTGACCGGCTCCGTCACGATGTCGACAGCCACGCCCAACAGCGCCGCTACGCGCTCGTCCAGCGTGAAGTAATCCCAGCCCAGGCGGATATCGGAGCGCAGACGCACGGCGAGGTCCAGGTCGGAGTGCGCTCCTGCCTCCCCACGTGCGGTGGAGCCGAAGATCGCCACATGTTCGATACCCATCGCATGCAGGTCCGTACGGTGCACCCGCAATCGCTCCAGAGCCTCGGCTTTCGTCATCGCTTACCTCACGCCCGCCCGACCACGCTTTCGGGCAGGTCCTTGCCGAACACGCGCTGGTAATATTCCGCCACCAGCGAGCGCTCCGCCTCGTCGCACTTGTTCAGGAAGGACAGCCGGAAGGCGAAACCGACATCGCCGAAGATCAGCGCGTTCTGTGCCCAGGTGATCACCGTGCGCGGGCTCATCACCGTCGAGATATCGCCATTGACGAAGCCCTTGCGCGTCATGTCCGCCACGCGGACCATGTTCTCCACCGTCTTCTTGCCCTCGGGCTTGTCATATTCCCCCGATTTGGCGAGCACGATCTGCGCCTCGGTCGCGGCCGGCAGATAGTTCAGCGTGACCACGATGTTCCAGCGGTCCATCTGGCCCTGGTTGATCTGCTGCGTGCCGTGATACAGGCCACTGGTATCGCCCAGGCCCACCGTGTTGGCGGTCGCGAACAGCCGGAACCAGCGGCTCGGCCGGATAACCCGGTTCTGGTCGAGCAGCGTCAGCTTGCCCTCGGTCTCCAGCACGCGCTGGATCACGAACATCACGTCGGGCCGCCCGGCGTCATATTCGTCGAAGACCAGCGCGGTCGGCGTCTGCAGCGCCCAGGGGAGCAGGCCCTCGCGGAACTCGGTCACCTGCTGCCCGTCCTTCAGCACGATCGCGTCGCGCCCGATCAGGTCGATGCGGCTGATATGCGCGTCCAGGTTGATGCGGATGCACGGCCAGTTCAGGCGCGCAGCCACCTGCTCGATATGGCTCGACTTGCCGGTGCCGTGATAGCCCTGCACCATCACCCGGCGGTTGTGCGCAAAGCCCGCCAGCACCGCCATCGTCGTGTCCGGATCGAACACATAGGCCGGGTCCAGATCGGGCACCCGCTCGTCCGCCTCGGAAAAGGCCGGCACTTCCATGTCGCTGTCCACGCCGAACACGTCGCGCACACGGACCATCTTGTCCGGCGCGTCCATGATCGTCGTCTCGCGACTGTCAGGCTGGGTGTTGGGAATGTCCGTCATCAAAACCTCACGAAGTGCGTGAAACGCTCTAGGACAGGCGCGTGTCCCGACTCAACCTTCAGCTTGGGCGTCAGCTTTGACGTCAGCATCGGCGGCGTCACGAAGAAGCGAAGAAACGCGCGGCCGCCCCGCTGTTTCCACCCTGCCGCCCCTTCGGAGCGATCCCCTTGCCCTACGTTGCTTTTTGCAGACGTGGGGCGCAGGCTCGCGGCGCCGAGTCGAAGTCGAAGGAGAGCGACGATGACGAGCGTCAATGGACAGTATCTGCAAGGTTTCGTGGTGCCCGTCGGCACCGCGAACAAGAATGCCTATCGCGACATGGCGGCCAGGGCGTGGCCGATGTTCCAGGAATATGGCGCCTTGTCGATCGTGGAGGCATGGGGCGAGGACGTACCCGACGGCACCGTCACCGACTTTCGCCGTGCGGTACAGGCGCAGGACGACGAGACGGTGGTATTCTCCTGGATCGTCTGGCCCGATCGCGCGACCTGTGACGCTGCCGGCGAGCGGATGCGGACGGACGAGCGGATGAAGCCCGATGATCCCATGCCCTTCGATGGAAAGCGCATGATCTATGCCGGCTTCGCGCCGATCTTCCAGGCGGGAAACTGATGCCATGGGCGCCTTCATCTGGTACGAGCTGATCGCCGATGATGTTGATGCCGCGGCCGCCTTTTACGGCAACGTCATGGGCTGGCGCGTCGCGGACAGCGGCGTGCCGGGCATGGACTACCGCCTGTTCCACGCCCCCGATGGCGATGCGGTGGGTGGCATGCTCGCCCGCCCGCCGGCGATGGAGGAGGGCGGACGCTGGTTCGGCTATGTGCGGGTGGACGATGCCGACGCCGCCGTCACCCGCGTGGTCGGCGGCGGTGGCACCTGCCTGATGCCCGCCACCACCATCCCGCACGCCGGGCGCATCGCGCTGCTCACCGACCCGCACGGCACGCCCTTCTACGTCATGCATCCGGAGAGCGACGACTCCACCGCCTTCCAGGGCAGCGCCGATGCCCAGCCCGGCCACATGGTCTGGAACGAACTCACAACACCCGATGATGACGCCGCCATCACCTTTTACGCGCAACAGTTCGGCTGGCGGCAGGAAGGGGCGATGCCGATGGGCGCACTGGGCGACTATCGCTTCATCCATGACGGCCCGACCTGTATCGGCGCGGTCATGCGCACCATCCCCGGTACCGTCCCCGGCTGGCAATTCTACACGTTGGTGCCCGACATCGATGCCGCTCTGGCGCGCATCCTCGCGGCGGGTGGACAGCCGCTCCAGGGGCCGGACGAGATTCCCGGGGGCAGCTTCTCGCTGGTCGCGCAGGACCCTTCAGGGGTGCGCTTCGGCCTGGTCGGCGATCGACGAACATGACCGAGCAGCGTTTCGACCTGTCGGTCACCCGCCTGATCGACGCGCCGCTGGAGGTGGTGTGGCGCGCCTGGGTCGATCACACCGCCGAATGGTTCTGCCCGGAGCCCTGGCGTGCCGAGATCGTCGAGCGCGACCTGCGCCCCGGCGGCCAGTCCACGATGATCTTCCACGGCCCCGACGGGGAAGCGATGCCGGTCGAGGGCGTCTTTCTGGAGGTGCTGCCGCAGCGGCGGATCGTCGCCACCGATGCCTTTGCTGCCGGCTGGGCGCCGCGCCAGCCCTTTCTGGTGCGCATCGACGCCTTCGCGCCGGAGGGCGGCGGCACCCGCTACACCGCCACCGCCCGCCACTGGACCGCGGTGGCCCGCGATCAGCATATCGCGATGGGCTTCGATGCCGGCTGGAACGCCGCCACCGACCAGTTGGCCGCGGTCGCCCGGCGCCTCACTGTCCGGCATTGATCCCTCAGGCGAAGGCGGGCGCCTGCCGCAACTGCTGGTAGGCCGCGATCACCTTTTGCAATTCGCGCTCCTGGCTGCGGTCGCCGCCGTTGCGATCGGGGTGGTAGCGCCGCACCAGCTCGCTGTATCGCTTGCGCAGCGCATGCCGGTCCGCATCCGCCGCCAGCCCCAGCGTCTTCAGGCTTTCCCGGTCCTGACCCGACAACGGCTTGCCATCCTTGCGCTCGGCAGCAGGTTCGCGGCGATAGCGCGCCGCGATCGCATCCAGCGGATCGGAAAAGTCCGACCAGCGCGGCCCCGGATCACCGCCCGCACTGGCAAAGGCACGCGTTTCCCGCTCCCACCCGGCATAGGGTCGCTGCGCCTGATGGATCTCGTCCGCTGTCATCCCGTTGAAATAATTGTACCGCTGGTTGAACGCGCGCACATGCTCCAGGCAGAACCAGCGGAACTGCCCCGGCCCGTCGCGCCCGCCCGGCCCTTCCAGCGGCGGCGCGCGAAATTCGCCCGCTTCCTCGCATCCCGGCTCCGCGCAGGCGCGTCCCGTATTCTC
>NZ_CAMLAC010000174.1 GCF_946477935.1 uncultured Sphingomonas sp.
CGATCTGCCGGATCGCCGTCTCCCGCTCGCGCAGCCGGATGTTCAGCATCGCCCGCCACGTCCGCGTGATCCGTGGCGAGGGCGTGGCATGCGGCCGTGCCACATCGCGCAGGCCATAGCCGGTATCGACCAGCACCAGCCCATGCGCATCGGTTTCGATCAACAGGCAATGGCAGACCAGATGGCCGAGCACCCCGTGGCTGCACCCGTCGAACAACGAGCCGAGCAATGCCAAAGGTCCACCCGCCACTAAATTGATTTAGCTAGGTTTTTTACCATTCACCCTCTCCCTTCCGGGGAGGGTGAGGGGCCGCCCCAAACGCGAGCACTGCCTGTCTAGTCTCATCCTCCCAATAGCCGCCAGCAGCGCGCCCCTTCGCTCCCCCTGAAAGGGCGAGGGAACACAGCGCCGGCCCTCCGTCGTTATTTACCCTACGGATTATCAGCCGCCCGTATGGCGCGTGCCCGAACTAACGCTCAATCCGATCTCGATCCCGCCGTCCGTATCGGCAAACTCTCCCGGCATATACAAGTTCGCATTGCAGTTATCGCACGAATTGTCCACGATGAGACATGATAGTACGAACGCTATACATCTTTATGGTTTTAGTCGCGCTTGCTGCTTGCTCCGAACAGCCCAAACGCCATGTTCAAGCGGTTATTGTTTCTATTCGCCCACATGTCTCTCCTAAATGGAATACAGATCAATTAGTTATCGAAGCCCAAACTAGAGACGGGCTACGTGGAACAATGGAAGTCTTACGATCGGGTATAACGTGCCACATAGGCGACACGATTCGCGCTACAGCACAAGGCACGTCACTTACCTTCGATGACGGCACATGTGCACGCGCCGGAACGCCTTATTTGAGAACGTTACCGCTTTGATGGTCGGGGTGAGACTTCTCCGCAAACGTCGGCTGTCCTACAACCCTCGATCCCGCTATCATCCACCCCATGCGCATCCGGCCCCAAACCCGGCCTTCCCTCCCAGCGCACGATTGCAAAAACGGTAAGTGGACACGGAACGGGGGGTGTAGTGTCCACTTCCAGCCGACCGCGCAGCCCGCCGCAGCGCAAATGCCTCGAATCACCCCGCTGACGCCGCCGCCGCTTGCGCCTATACTGCCGGGCATGGACATGCAGCACAGCGCCGCCACCCCGTCGGTCATTCACCGCGCGGACTATCGCCCGCCCGCCTGGCATGTGCCCGAACTGGCGCTGGACTTCGATCTCGACCCCGCCGTCACCCGCGTCCGCGCCACCCTGTCGGTGGAGCGCAGCGGCGCGCACGGCGAACCGCTGCGCCTCGATGGGGAGGGGCTCGCCCCGCTCGCCGTCCGCGTCGACGGTGTCGCGGTCAACGACTGGCGGATGGAGGGCGACCGTCTCATCGTGCCGCTGGCCGGCGACGCACACACCGTCGAAGCCGAAGTGGAGATCGCACCCGACCGCAATACCCAGTTGATGGGCCTCTACGCATCGGGCGGCATCCTGTGCACCCAGTGCGAGGCCGAAGGATTTCGCCGCATCACCTTCTTCCCCGATCGGCCCGACGTGCTCACCGTGTACCGGGTGCGGATGACCGCGGACGCAGGACGCTATCCCGTCCTCCTGTCGAACGGCGATCCCGTCGGCCAAGGCGAACTGCCGGATGGTCGCCACTGGGCCGAATGGCACGATCCTTTTCCCAAGCCTTCCTATCTTTTCGCGCTGGTGGCGGGTGACCTTGCCGTCAACCGCGGCACCTTCACCACCCGTTCGGGTCGCGAGGTGCAGTTGGGCATCTGGGTCCGCGCCGCCGATCTGCCTAAGACCGATCATGCGCTTCATGCATTGAAGCTGTCGATGGCGTGGGACGAGCGCGTCTATGGCCGCGAATATGATCTCGACGTGTTCAACATCGTCGCGGTCGACGATTTCAACTTCGGCGCGATGGAGAACAAGGGGCTGAACATCTTCAACAGCCGCTACATCCTCGCCGATCCCGATACCGCGACCGATTATGATTACGACGCGATCGCCGCGGTCGTTGCGCACGAATATTTCCACAACTGGTCGGGTAACCGCATCACCTGCCGCGACTGGTTTCAATTGTCGTTGAAGGAAGGCTTCACCGTCTACCGCGACCAGGGCTTCTCCGCCGATCAGGGATCGGCCGCGGTCAAGCGGATCGAGGATGTGCGCGGCCTGCGCGCCAGCCAGTTTCCTGAGGATTCGGGCCCGCTCGCCCACCCGGTCCGGCCGGAGGCATATCTGGAAATCTCGAACTTCTACACCGCCACCATCTACAACAAGGGCGCCGAGCTGATCCGCATGATGGCGACGATCCTCGGCCCGCAGAATTTCCGCACCGCGACCGATCTGTATTTCGATCGTTTCGACGGGACGGCCGCCACCTGCGAGGATTTCGTCACCTGCATGGAGGAAGCCAGCGGCATCGACCTGTCGCAGTTTCGCCTGTGGTACAGCCAGGCCGGTACCCCGCGTGTCTCTGCCAGCCTGGATCATCAGGCCGGCGGCGGCCGCGCCACGTTGCGCCTTGCCCAGCACGTCCCCCCCACCCCCGGCCAGCCGGTCAAGCAATCCATGGTCCTGCCGCTGCGCCTGCGCCTGTTCGGTGCGGAGACCGGCAAGCCGCTGACCGACGAACAGCTCATCCTGCTCGACCAGCCCAGCAAGACCATCGTCTTCGAAACCGTTGCCGAGCGCCCCGTGCTGTCGATCAACCGCGGCTTCTCCGCCCCCGTCGTGGTGGAAAGCGACCGCTCGCCCGCCGACCTCGCCTTCCTGTCCGCGCATGACGACGATCCCTTCGCCCGGTACGAGGCGATGCAGCAGTTGATGCTCGACACGCTGGTGGCCGGCGCGCTCGGCGATGCGGCCGATCATCAGGGCGTGGTCGATGCGGTCGCCCGCACGCTGGACGGCCCCGATCTCGACTGGGCGTTTCTGGCGGAGGCGGTGCTGATCCCCTCCGAAAGCTTCGTTGGCGACCAATTGGCGGTGGTCGATCCGCAAGGCGTCCATGCCGCGCGCGAGGGGCTGCGCCATGCGCTCGGCACCGCACTGGCCGATCGCTGGCGCGCGCTCTACGACCAGACCGAACAGGGCCCCTACACCTACTCGCCCGAGGCCAAGGGCAAGCGCCGGCTGCGCGGTGTCGCGCTCGGCTATATCGCCGCCAGCGGCGCGGATGATGCCGCCGATCTCGCCTTCCGCCAGTTCGACACCGCCGACAACATGACCGACCGGCAAAGCGCGCTCAGCACGCTGGTCAATCTCGGCGGCGCCGAGTGCCAGATCGCGCTTGACCGCTTCTACGCGCGCTATGCGGACAATGCGCTCGTTCTCGACAAGTGGTTCCAGACGCAGGCGCTGTCCTCGCGCGACGATACCGGGGCGGTCGTGGAGGCGCTGTCGCGGCATCCCGATTTCACCCTCGCCAATCCGAACCGCGCCCGCGCACTGATCGGGGCGTTCGGCGTCAACCAGCGCGCTTTCAACGCCGCCGACGGGTCGGGTTATCGCTTCCTCGCCGAACAACTCATCGCGCTCGACCGCCTGAACCCGCAGACCGCCGCCAAGCTGCTCCCCCCGCTCGGCCGCTGGCGCCGCTTCGACTCAGGGCGCGCCGCCCTCATGCGCGCCGAGCTGCAACGCATCGTCGCCGTCCCCGGCCTGTCGCGCGATCTCTACGAACAGGCCAGCAAGTCATTGGAGTGATTTAGAACAACCGCCCGCCATCGGGCACCGGCGTGCTCGGCCGCACCAGCACGACCTTGCCGTCCGCATCGGGAAAGCCCAGCGTCAGCACCTCGGACATCATCGGCCCGATCTGGCGCGGCGGGAAGTTCACCACCGCCGCCACCTGGGTGCCGACCAGCGTATCGAAGGCATGATGCTCGGTGATCTGCGCCGACGATCGCTTGATCCCGATGGCGGGGCCGAAGTCGATGGTCAGCTTGATTGCCGGCTTCCTCGCCTCGGGAAACGGCTCCGCCGCCACGACCGTCCCCACCCGGATATCGACCTTCAGAAAGTCGTCGAACCCGATCGTGTCGGCAGCCGCAGCGGCCGGGTCATGCGAAACGTGCATCAGAAATCCACATTGTCATAATGCGCCGGCGGCCCGATCAACTCCATCCGCTCGGACAGCAGCGGGCGGAAGGAAGGTCGGCTCTTCAGCCCGCGATACCAGCGCGCGGTCTGCTCATGCCCCTTCCAGTCGATCCCGCCCAGATAATCCGCCACCGAAATCTGCGCCGCCGCCGCTAGATCGGCCAGGCTCAACGTCGCCCCGCCTAGCCAGTTGCGATGGTCGAGCAGATAGTCGGTATAGTCCAGATGCCCGACCGCCGCCTTCATCGCCTCGCGCAGCGCCCGGCCGTCGGGGCTGCCCACCTTGGCGACCCGCTTCACCATCCGCTCGTGCAGCAGCGGCCCGGTCACGTCGCGATAGAAATGTGTGTCGAACCACGTCACCAGCCGTCGGATCTCGGCGCGGTTGACCGCGGTGCCGTTGATCATCGCGGCCTTTTCGACGGTTTCCTCGAAATACTCGCAGATCGCCATCGAATCGATCAGCAGCATGCCGCGCTGGTTGTCGACCATCACCGGCGTCTGCCCGGCGGGGTTCATGTCCAGGAACTCGTCACGCCGCAGCCAGGGCGATTCGCGCACCAGCTCATATCCCACGCCCTTCTCGCCCAGCAGGAGGCGCACCTTGCGCGAGAAGGGACACAGGGGAAATTGGAAGAGCTGCCACATGGCCCTCACCTAAGCGCCAGTGGCAGCCCTCGCCAAGCCTATTCCGCGGCTTCCAGTGCCACGCTGTCGTCGAGCGGATGGGACAGGCGGGTCAGCATCTCCTTGGGCACCACCTGCCAGAACTTGCCCGCCACCCGGTCCCAGTCGTCCAGCAGCCCCTTCGACCAGCGGCTGTCGGTCGCCCTGGCATGCTGTTCGACCAGATCGCGCAGCACGCCCCCCCAATGGTCGGAGGCGAGCCGCTGCCACACGATGTTCTCCGGATTGGCGCGCGCCGCAAAGCGATCCTCGGCATCGTAGATGAACGCCATGCCCCCGGTCATGCCCGCACCGAAGTTCGCGCCGACCGCACCCAGCACCACCGCGACGCCGTTGGTCATATATTCGCAGCCATTCGCGCCGCAGCCCTCGACCACCACGGTCGCGCCCGAATTGCGCACCGCGAAGCGCTCACCCGCCTGCCCCGCCGCGAACAGCTTGCCGCTGGTCGCGCCGTACAGCACGGTGTTACCGACGATCGTGTTGTCCTGGCTGGCGAGCGGCGAGGACACCGCCGGCCGCACCACGATGGTGCCACCCGACAGGCCCTTGCCGACATAGTCGTTGGCGTCGCCGAACACCTCCAGCGTGATGCCCTTGCACAGGAACGCGCCCAGCGACTGCCCCGCCGAGCCGCGCAGCCGGATGGTAACGTGCCCGTCCGCCAGCTTGTTCATGCCAAAGGTGCGCGTGATCTCGCTCGACAGGCGCGTGCCCACCGCCCGGTGCGTGTTGCGCACCGAATAGGTGAGCTGCATCTTCTCGCCACGACTGAACACCGCCGACGCGTCCTTGATGATCTGCGCGTCCAGGCTGTCCGGCACGTCGTTGCGGAAGGTGTTGAGCGAGAAGCGCCGCTCCGCATCGGTCGCATCCACCTTGGCGAGGATCGGGTTCAGGTCCAGGTCGTCCAGATGCTCCGCACCGCGGCTCACCTGCCGCAGGAACTCGGTGCGGCCGATCACTTCGTCCAGGCTCCGGCAGCCCAGCCGCGCCAGGATGTCGCGCACCTCCTCGGCGATGAAGGTCATCAGGTTGATGACCTTCTCGGGCGTGCCGGTGAACTTGGCGCGCAGCCGCTCGTCCTGCACGCACACGCCCACCGGGCAGGTGTTCGAATGGCACTGGCGCACCATGATGCATCCCATCGCCACCAGCGACAGCGTACCGATGCCGAACTCCTCGGCACCCAGGATCGCGGCGATCACGATGTCGCGCCCCGTCTTCAGGCCGCCATCGGCGCGCAGGCGGATACGCCCGCGCAGCCCGTTCAGCGTCAGCGTCTGGTTGACCTCCGACAGCCCCATTTCCCACGGCGTGCCGGCATATTTGATCGAGGTCTGCGGAGACGCGCCCGTGCCGCCGACATGGCCGGATACCAGGATCACGTCGGCATGCGCCTTCGCCACGCCCGCCGCGACGGTGCCGATGCCGGCGGACGAGACCAGCTTCACGCATACCCGCGCGCGCGGGTTGATCTGTTTCAGGTCGTAGATGAGCTGCGCGAGATCCTCGATCGAATAGATGTCGTGGTGCGGCGGCGGCGAGATCAGCGTCACGCCCGGCGTCGCGTGGCGCAGCTTGGCGATGAACTCGGTCACCTTGAAGCCGGGCAACTGCCCGCCCTCGCCGGGCTTGGCGCCCTGCGCGACCTTGATCTCGATCTCCTCGCACGCGTTCAGATATTCGGCGGTGACGCCGAACCGCCCGGACGCGATCTGCTTGATCGTCGAGTTCGCGTTGTCGCCATTGTCGTAGGGCTGATACCGGCTCTTGTCCTCACCGCCCTCGCCCGACACCGCCTTGGCGCCGATCCGGTTCATAGCGATCGCCAGCGTCTCGTGCGCCTCCGGAGAGAGCGCGCCCAGCGACATGCCCGGCGTCACGAAGCGCTTGCGGATCTCGGTGATCGCCTCGACCTGATCTACGGCCACCCCCTCGTTGGGGAAGTTGAACTGCAACAGGTCGCGTAAATAAACCGGTGGCAGATCCGCCACCCCGCGCGAGAATTGCAGATAGGTCGAATAGCTGTCGGTGCCGACCGCGGTCTGCAACAGGTGCATCAACTGCGCGGAATAGGCGTGCGTCTCGCCCGAATGGCGCTGGCGATAGAAGCCGCCGATCGGCAGCGTCGCCACCGCGGCATCCCATGCCGCCTCGTGCCGCACCAATGCGCTGTAATGCAGCGAGGCATAGCCTTCGCCCGAGATCTTGGCGGGCATGCCGGGGAACAGGTCGTTCACCAGCGCGCGGGAAAGCCCCACCGCCTCGAAATTATAGCCGCCGCGATAGCTGGAGATCACCGCGATCCCCATCTTCGACATGATCTTGAGCAGCCCTTCCTCGATCGCGGTGCGGTGCCGCTTCAGGCATTCCTCGATCGAAAGATCACCGAACAGCCCGCGGCCATGACGATCGACGATCGCCGCCTCCGCCAGATAGGCGTTCACCGTGGTCGCGCCGACCCCGATCAGCACCGCATAATAATGCGTGTCCAGGCACTCGGCCGAACGCACGTTGATCGACGCGTAGGAACGCAGGCCCCGGCGCACCAGATGCGTGTGCACCGCCGCCGCCGCCAGCACGCCCGCGATCGCCACGCGATCCTCGGACACATGCTCGTCGGTCAGGAACAGTTCCGACCGCCCTTCGCGCACCGCCTGCTCCGCCTGGTTGCGGATGCGCTGGATCGCGGCACGCAGCTTTTCCGGCCCGCCATCGGCCTCGAACGTGCAGTCGATCTCCGCCGCCGAACGGCCGAAATG
>NZ_CAMLAC010000175.1 GCF_946477935.1 uncultured Sphingomonas sp.
GAAGAAACCGGCGCCCGCCTCCACATCCGTCAGGTGACCACCGCGGCGGGCTTCGACCTCGTGCGCGCCGCCAAACGCCGCGGCGTGCGCGTGACCTGCGGCATCAGCCCCGCGCATCTGCATCTGTCCGATATCGCGACGACCGACTTCCGTACCTTTGCGCGCCTGTCGCCGCCCTTGCGCAGTGAAAGCGACCGTCAGGCCGCACTGACCGCGGTCGCCGACGGCACGATCGACGTCATCGCGTCAGGGCATGACCCCCACGGCCCAGAGGAAAAGCGCCTGCCCTTCGTCGATGCCGCCCCCGGCATGGCTGGCGCGGAGACGCTGCTGCCGCTCGCGCTGATGCTGGTTCGCGACGAGCGCCTCAGCCTGCCGAAACTGTTCGAGAAATTGGCTGCGAACCCCGCGCGCATTCTTGGCCTGGACACTGGCACGCTGGAGGCCGGCAAGCCCGCCGACCTGTTGCTCTTCGATGCGGGCGCCCCGTGGCAGATCATCGGCGACCGCTTTGCCTCGGCGGGAAACACCCCGTTCGACGGCCTGCCGGTACAGGGCAAGGCGCTCCGCCTATGGAAAGCCGGCCGGGAAATATAATCAGATAAGAGCCCTCTCCCCTCCGGGGAGCATCAGGTGAACAGCGCCCCGCGCTGTTCACCTGATGCTGGAGGGGACCTGCGGCGAAGCCGTGGGAAGGGTGAGAGACAGACCAGCAGTGCTGCGCCCGTGGCATCCCCTCACCCTTCCCACTGCCTTGCGGCAGCGGGCCCCTTCCCTCTCCCCGCAGGGGAGAGGGAGAAGAATTCAGCGCCGCGGCCCCTTGGGCCCACGCGCATGACGGCGCGGTCCGCCAGGACCACCCGGCCCCGCCGGCGCCCGGCCCTGCGGACGACCGCTGGACATCGCACCGCCCTCGGCCGGCTCGATCTCGATCCCGTCATCGGCATGCTCGGCCGCGGTACGCTTCAGCGCCGCCGCGAAGCGTGCCGCGATCGCACTCGGCACCTCGAACAGCGTCTCGTTCGGCTGGATGCGGATCGCGCCGATCTCGTTGCGGGTGATGTGCCCGCGACGGCACAGAAGCGGCATCAGCCAGCGCGGATCGGCATTCTGCCGCCGGCCGACATTCATCCGGAACCACGCCGTGTCCTCGAAGCCGGCACGGCGCTCGCGCTGGTCGCTGCGCCCGTCGCGCTCGCCGCCGTCCACCATTTCCTCGGGCTGCGGCATCGCCGCGCGGTGCGCTCGCACCAGCGCCGCGGCGATCTCGTCCGCCGGCTTCTCCGCCATCAGCTTCTCGGCGAGCGCCTTGTCCTCGTCGTCGACCTCGACCGGCTGGAGCAAGGCCGCCAGCAACCGTTCGCGGTCGCCCGCGCGGATTTCTTCCGGCGTCGGCGGGCGACGCCATTCGGCCTGGATGCGCGCACCGCGCAACATGCCCTCGACGCGTCGGCGACGCGGATAGGGCACCAGCAGGATCGCGGTCCCCTTGCGCCCCGCGCGGCCCGTGCGGCCCGAACGGTGCTGCAACGTCTCGGCATCGCGCGGGATCTCGACATGCACCACCAGCGTCAGGCCCGGCAGGTCGATACCGCGTGCCGCCACGTCGGTCGCCACGCACACCCGCGCGCGGCCATCCCGCAACGCTTGCAGCGCATGGTTGCGCTCGTTCTGCGAATGCTCGCCCGACAGCGCCACGGCCGCGAACCCGCGCTCGACCAGGCTGGCGTGCAGGTGGCGCACATTGTCGCGCGTCGCGCAGAACAGGATCGCCGTCTCCGCTTCGTGCAGGCGCAGCAGGTTCACCACCGCCGCCTCGATATCGGCCGGCGCCACCGTCACCGCCTGATAGGCGATGTCGGCATGGCCGCGCTCTTCGCCGATCGTCTCGATGCGCAGCGCATCGCGCTGATACCGCTTGGCAAGCTGCGCGATCGGCCGCGGCATCGTCGCCGAGAACAGCAGCGTGCGGCGGCCTTCCGGCGTCGCATCCAGAATCTCTTCCAGATCCTCGCGAAAGCCCATGTCGAGCATCTCGTCCGCTTCGTCCAGCACTGCGACGCGCAAGGCCGACAGGTCGAGCGCCCCGCGCTCCAGATGGTCGCGCAGGCGGCCCGGCGTGCCGACCACGATATGCGCGCCGTTGCTCAGCGAGCGGCGCTCGCGGCTGGCGTCCATGCCGCCGACGCAGGTGGAGATGCGCGCCCGCGCACCTTCATACAGCCAGGCGAGTTCGCGGCTGACCTGCAGGGCCAGTTCGCGTGTCGGCGCGATGACCAGCGCCAGCGGGGTGCGCGGCGGCGGCAGCGTGCCGTCCTCCAGCAGCTCGCCGGCCATGGCGAGGCCGAAGGCGACGGTCTTGCCGGAACCGGTCTGTGCGGACACGATCAGGTCGCGGCCGATCGCTTCGGGCTCGATGACGGCGGCCTGGACGGGGGTGGGTGCCGCGTAACCGCGGGCACCAAGCGCTTCGGACAGAAGCGTCGGGAGAGACGAAAAAGGCATGAGGCTCCAGAAATGGGGATCGCATCTCGAAAACCAAGGATCGTTCCCGGTTTCCGAGTGTTATCCAGACCAGCCTGGATTTAGGTGCGTCCCGTGAAATGCGTCGGCCACATGGCACAGACGCGGCGCGGGGTCCACCTGTTTACAGGGGGCGGGCAAAAGGGGTGCCGACAATCAGCGGCTTATGGAACAAGGCGGCATACGCCCGGTACCGGTGGAAGGCCGGTCGATGGTTGTGCCCCGTATCGGGACTGTTCTGGCTTTCCGGCTGTAACACGCACCAGTCCGCGCTGGCTCCGTTCGGCGTGGAGGCGGATGCGTTGCGCTCGCTTCTCGTTGTCCTGCTGGTCGGCGCCGTTCTGCTTGCCGCCGGCCTTTTCTGGCTGATGCGCCGCGCCGTCGCCTCGCCCGAGGGTGCCATCACCCATCAACAGGGCATGCGCATGGTGCTGTGGCTGGGCGGCGTGTTCCCCACGATCCTGCTCGGCGGCCTGCTCATCTATTCGCTGCCGATGATGAAGCCGGCGCCCGTCGGCCCCGCCGATCTGCGCATCCGGGTCGATGCGCAGCAATTCTGGTGGCGCACCCAGTATCGGACGGCCGGCGGCCCCGTGGAGGGCGCCAACGAACTCCGCCTGCCCGTCGGCCGCACCGTTTCGCTGGAACTCACCGCCGGAGACGTGATCCACAGCTTCTGGGTTCCCGGCCTCGCCGGCAAGATGGACATGATCCCCGGCCGCGTCACCAACCTCGTCGTCCGCGCTGAGAAGCCGGGGCGCTATCGCGGCGTCTGCACCGAATTTTGCGGCCTTTCCCACGCGCTGATGGCGTTCGACGTCATCGCCATGCCCCCCGCCGCGTTCGACGCATGGCTCGCCGCGCAGGCGCGCCCGGCGCAGGCCGCCACGAGCACCGGCGCGCGCCTGTTCGCCGCCTATGGCTGCGGCGCCTGCCACAGCATCCGCGGCACCGACCAGGCCGGCACGATCGGCCCTGACCTCACCCATTTCGGCAGCCGCCCCACGCTGGGCGCGGGTATCCGCCAGCCGACCATTGCTAACATCGCCGGCTTCATCCGCCACCCCGAGGCCACCAAGCCCGGCGTGCGCATGCCCGCCTTCCCCCAGATGCGCGAGGATGAAGCCATCGCGATCGCCAGCTACCTTCAGGGCCTGCAATGAGCCTCCACGCGCAAGACGATCCGGACCTCCGCCGCGCACAGGAGGAGCGCCTGCGCGCCGTATGGAAACCGCCCGAGGGGCTGTTCCTGCGCTGGACGGATACCAACAACAACCGCGTCGGCGTCTGGTACACGCTGACCGCGTTCGGCTTCATGCTGTTCGCCGGCGTCCTCGCGCTCATCATGCGCACGCAGCTTGCGGTGCCCGACAACGACCTCGTCTCGGCCAACACCTTCAACCAGCTGTTCACGCTGCACGGCTCGATGATGATGTTCCTGTTCGCCGTCCCGATGTTCGAGGCGGTGTCGATCATCCTCCTGCCGCAGCTCCTTGCCGCGCGCGACCTGCCCTTTCCGCGGCTTTCGGCCTTCGGCTACTGGTCGTTCCTGATCGGCGGCGTCTTCGTCTCCGGCTCGATCTTCTTCAACGCCGCGCCCGATGGCGGCTGGTTCATGTATCCGCCGCTCACCACGCGGACCGACCTGTCGGGGTTGGGCGCCGACATCTGGATGCTGGGGCTGTCCTTTATCGAGGTATCCTCGGTCGCCGCCGCGGTCGAACTGATCGTCGGCGTGCTGAAATGCCGCCCGCCCGGCATGCGCCTCAACCTCATGCCGCTCTACGCCTGGTACATCCTGGTCGTCGCGGTGATGATCCTGTTCGCCTTCCCGCCGCTGATCGCAGGCGACGTGCTGTTCGAAATGGAACGCCTGCTCGGCTGGCCCTTCTTCGATGCGGCACGCGGCGGCGATCCGCTGCTGTGGCAGCACCTGTTCTGGATCTTCGGCCACCCGGAAGTCTATATCGTCTTCCTGCCCTCGATCGCGCTCTTCGCGATGCTGATCCCCACCTTCGCCCAGCGCCATCTGCTCGGCTATCCGTGGATCGTGCTGGCCGCGGTCGGCACCGCCTTTCTGTCGTTCGGCCTGTGGGTCCACCACATGTTCGCCACCGGCCTGCCCAAGATCAGCCTCGCCTTCTTCTCCGCCGCCTCTGAGGCGGTGGCGATCCCGACCGGCATCCAGATCTTCGCCTTCATCGCGACGCTTTGGGCGGGCAAGGTAAAATGGTCGACGCCGCTCCTCTATGCGAGCGGAAGCCTCGCCATCTTCGTCGTCGGCGGCCTCACCGGCGTGATGGTCGCGGTCGCCCCCTTCGACTGGCAGGCACACGACACCTATTTCGTCGTCGCCCACCTCCATTACGTGCTGATCGGCGGTACGCTGCTGCCGCTGTTCGGTGGCCTTTATTATTACTGGCCGCTCATCACCGGCAAGAAACTGTCCGACCGGATGGGGCGCACCGCCTTCTGGATCATGTTCGTCGGCGCCAACCTCGCCTTCTTCCCCATGCACCTGTCGGGGCTGGAGGGAATGCCGCGCCGCGTCTTCACCTATCCGGCCGAACTGGGCATCGGCGGGTTGAACCTCGCCTCCACGGTCGGCGCCTATATGTTCGCCGCCGGCGTCGCGATCGTCTGCCTCGACCTCGCGCTCTCCCCCACCCGCCCCAAGGGCAAGCGCAATCCGTGGAACGCCGGCACGCTGGAATGGCTGGCGCTGCCCGATGACGAGGATTGGGGCATCCGCTCCGTCCCGCTGATCGAAAGCCGCTACCCGATCTGGGACCAGAAGGATTTCGTGAAGAAGGTCGACGAAGGCCGTTTCTTCCTGCCCGATGCGGAGGAAGGCCGGCGCGAGACGATCATCACCACCGTGCTCGATGCGCGCCCCATCGCCGTCATCCGCCTCGGCACGCCGAGCTGGAAACCGATGCTGACCGCGATCGTGCTGGGCGCGGTGTTCATCCTGACCACCTATCATCTCTACATGGCCGCGCTGTTCGCCGCCTTCGCCACGCTCGCCATGGTGATCTGGTGGCTATGGACGGGCACCGCCGAGATCCCCGAAAAGCCGTGCAAGCCGATCGGGCACGGGCTGGAGGTGCCGCTCTACCTTTCCGGCCCCTCTTCGTCGGGCTGGTGGGCGATGTTCATCACCATGATGGCCGACGCCACCGCCTTTTCCGGCCTTGTCTTCGGCTATTATTTCTTCTGGACGATCCATGCCGAATTTCCGCCGCCCGCTTTCCCGGGCCCCGGCATGCTCTGGCCGATGGTGGCGCTTGGCCTGACGCTGGTCGGCTGGGCGGGCACGATCGCGGCCCGCGAGGTGCACGCCCGCGGCAACGTCACCCTGGCTCGCGCCCTGCTCGTCGCCAGCCTCGCCGCCACCTTCGCCAGCCTGTTCGCGGGGCTCGCAGGACCATGGCAGTATGCGATGAATCCGGAAGCGCATGTCTATCCCGCCATCGTCTGGACGCTGGCGATCTGGACCGCGGTGCACGCCGGCATCGGCGCGATCATGCAGGGCTATACGCTGGCACGCAGCCTGGCGGGCCGCATGACCCCGACCTACGACGCCGACATCCGCAACATCACCGTCTACCAGCACTTCCTCGCCCTCACCGCCCTCGTCGCCTATGCGACGATCGGCCTGTTCCCGGCGGTGGCGTGATGGGGTGCGTTCAGGAGCGAAGCGCATGAAGCCCGGCTTCCGCGACCGCGTGAAGCGGCTGAAGGTCACGCTGTGGACGCTCATCATCCCGCCCAGCGTCTGGGCGGCACATTTCCTGTTCTCCTATATCTGGGCCGCGGTATCCTGCGCGAAGCTGGGCGAATGGTCGCTGTTCCCCACCGCCTTCACCATCGGCACCGTGGTGGCGCTCGCGATCATCCTCGCCTCGGGATGGATCGCCTATGTGCAGTCGCGCACCCCCGGCGATCCACCCCCGCACGAACAGGGTACCGATATCGACCGTCTCCGCTTCCTCGCCATCGCCACGCTGCTCCTCGCCGCGCTCAGCTTCGTCGGCGTGGTCTTCACCGCGCTCCCCGTCATCGTCCTGAGCGATTGCCGGTGAACCGTCTCTGCCTTCTCGCGGGCCTTGCCTTCCTGCTGCTCGGCTGGGCTTTCGCAGGCAGCGGTTTCGGCATGATCGGCCACATGGCCGGCCACATGATCGCAGTCGCGATCGCCGCCCCCCTGCTCGCCTTCGCCCTTGCCGGCACGCGCGTCGATCCTGCGATCCGCTTCCCCCGCATCGTCACGCCGCTGGCCATGTCGGTGGTCGAGCTGGTCGTGGTGTGGAGCTGGCATGTCCCCGCCCTGCGCCTCGCGGCCGAGGCTTCGCCGCTCGTCCTGATCGTCGAACAGGCCAGCTTCCTTACCGCCGGCCTGCTCCTCTGGTCCGCCGCGCTGGGGGCCGCGGGTGACGCACGCTGGGCGCGCCGCGCAGGCGGAGTCGCCGCGATGCTGCTCACCTCGATGCACATGACGCTGCTCGGCGCGCTGATCGGTCTTGCCCCCCGCCCCCTCTATGCCGGCCTTCATGCCGCGCACGGCATGGAGCCGCTGGCCGATCAGCAGGTAGGCGGCGTCGTCATGCTGATGGTCGGCGCGGCGGCCTATTTCTTCGGCGGGCTCGCCATGCTCGCCAGCCTGCTCCGCCTGCGGGAAGCCCAGTCATGACGATCCGCCTCACCTGGAAACGCGTCGCCGCCACGCTGTTCGGCCTGTTCGCCGCCGGCATGCTCTTCGCCTGGTCCGGCCTGTTCAACGTCGCCGCCTCCAGCGGCCACTGGCCGATCACCGACTGGTTCCTGCACTGGGTCATGCGCAATTCGGTAAAGACCCACGCCGCCTTCTCCGCGCCCGACGACCCCCGGGAGTCCCGCGTCCTGGTCAGCGCCGCGGGCCATTTCGCCGGCGCCTGCGCCTCATGTCACGGCGCGCCCGGCCAGCGCCCCTCGCCGGCCATGCAGGCCGCCCCCCCGCCCGCCC
>NZ_CAMLAC010000176.1 GCF_946477935.1 uncultured Sphingomonas sp.
AAGTGGCACGCCCCCCACCCACCCGCTGCCGGCCGGGCAGGCGGTGGTGATCTCCGACGCGATCCTCGTCTTCCGCGACCGGGCGGGCGACAACGAGCTGGAGATGGCGCGCCAGTTTCTCCAGATGCTCGGCATCGCGTACAAGGCACTGCCGCTGCCGCGTACCGACTATCGCGACTGGGTCGGCCTGTCGGAGCGCACCGTGCGCGATCTGGCAGAGGCGCCGCAGGCCAGCGTGCGACACTATGGCCATCGCTACATCATGCCCTATCCGGAGGGCGAATATCCGGACATCATGGTGCAGATGTCGGTGCTGGCCGCGCTGCATGATTATGGCCGCTGGCTGGGCGAGCCGCTGCCCCTGGAAGACGAACTGCGTGCCGGGCTGGAGCGTTTCTACGACCCCGAACTCCGGACGCTGCGCCGCTATCTGCCGAACGTCGGCAAGGACAAGGACGCGGATGCGGTCGACAGCTGGTATCTCTACCACCCCATGCTCAACATGGCGCGACTGGCCCTTGAAGGCGACGAGGCGTGCCGCGACCTGCTGCTGAAGTCGGTCGGCTTCGGCATCCGTGCGGCGCATCATTTCAATTATGTCTGGCCGATCATGTACGACATCCGCGACTTCACGGTGAAGACGCAGGCCCGCAACGACGACCGGTTCGGCCAGACCGATGTCGGCGGCATCTACGCCTATCTGATGCTGCAATGTCATGAACTGACCGGCGAGCCGACCTATCTGGACGAAGCACGCGCGGCGATCGACGCGGCGGTCGGCATGCGTTTCGACCTGGAATATCAGGCGAACCTGACTGCCTGGGGTGCCGCCGCCTGTATGCGGCTGTGGCGGATCACCAATGACGATCGCTATCTGGCGCAAAGCTACGTCTATCTCGCCAGCTTCTTCCACAATTGCGAGATCTGGGAGTCCGGGATCGGCCATGCGGTGCATTACCGCACCTTTCTGGGCGCCACCTGCCTGCACGACTCGCCCTATATGGCGATCTACGAATGCTTCGACAGCTTCACCGCGTTCGAGGCGTATCTGGCGGACAGCGGCCCGGATCTGGAGCCCGCGGTGCGCATGCTGATCGGCGAATACTGCAAATACGCACTCGACCGCGCCTGGTATTATTATCCGGAGGCGCTGCCAAAGGAGATACTGGCCGATCCTCCGCATCAAAGCGGCATCATCAACCCGGATCTCGCCTTCCCGCTTGAGGATCTCTACGGCGACGGTCAGTCGCCCGGCCAGATCGGGCAGGAAATCTATGGTTGCGGTGCGGCGATGGTCTTCGCGACCCGGTCCCACCACATCATCGACGACGCGCCGTTCCGCCTGTTCTGCAACCTGTTCATCCGCGGCATCGAGCGGACCGGAGACCGCGCCCTCACCCTGTCGCTGGACGGTGGCGAGACGTGCGAAGCCAATCTGTCGCTGGTCCGCCTCAAGCGGCGCAAATTGCCCGAGGTGATGCTGACCACCGCGGGGGGCGACGCCGTCCGCCCCCACGCCACCTCCCACGACCGCCTTGACTTCCGCGTGCCTGCCAATGGCCGCCTGATCCTCACCTGGAGTGTATGACCATGCAGAGCGAGCGCCTGACCATGCAAGGAAAGACCATCATCGTCACCGGCGGCACCACCGGCATCGGCCGCGCCATCGTCCGCAGCCTGGCCGATCAGGGCGCGCGCGTGCTGACGCTCGGCCGGGACGAGACCGCGCTGGCCGAGGCGCTGGACTCCTTCGCCGACGCGCCGGGCGAGGTTTATGGCATCAGCGCCGATCTGGGCACGCGCGAAGGCGTCGCCCGCCTGTTCGAGGAAGCGGATCGGCGACTGGGCCCCATCGATGCCTTCGTCTCCAACGCCGCGCTCGGCGCCGATCCGATCGACGAGATGGAGGATGATGCGTGGCGCTACGTCGTCGACGTCAATCTGGTCGGCGCCCTTGCCTGTACCCGCGCCGCACTGGAGCGGCTGGGCGATGGCGGCCAGATCGTCATCATCGGATCGATCAGCGCGGCCATCCACGCGCCGGGCGAGAGCGTCTATTCCGCCACAAAGGCGGGGCTATCCGCCTTTGCCGAGACGCTGCGCAAGGAGGTGAAGGATCGCGGCATCCGCGTCGGCCTTGTCGAGCCGGGTACGGTGGGCAGCGACATGCAGGAGCCCCCTGCCGAGGAACAGCGCGCGATGATCGCCCGGCACGAGATGCTGTATGCCGAGGATATTGCGGACGCGGTCGACTTCATCCTGACCCGCCCGCCCCGTGTCGATGTCGTCACCCTGCGCGTCGAGCCGCGGATGCAGGAGCTGCCATGACCGCCGCGTTCGTCGGCACCTATGCCGGCAAGGGCGGTGCCGGACTGGTCCCGCTCGTCCATGATGCACAAGCCGGCGGCTGGACGGCTGGACCGCCGATCCCGTCGATCCGCAACGCGTCCTTTGCGGTCACCTCCCCGTCGCGCGGTCACCGCTATCTGGTGGACGAGGCGGCAGGCAGCGTGGACGTCTATGCCGCCGACTGGCGCCCGCTGGCACAAGTCCGCTCGGGCGGCGAGGCGCCCTGCCATCTCGCGCTCGCGCCGGACGAATGCCACCTGGCAGTCGCCAACTATGCCAGCGGCAGCGTGACGCTGTTTCCCCTGGACGACGCCGGCCTGCCCCGCCCCGGCACGACGCTGGCCCATCATGGCCGCGGGCCGGATCCGGATCGACAACGGGGTCCGCACGCGCATTGGGTGGGCTTCACGCCGGCAGGTGCGCTGCTCGCCGTCGATCTCGGCACCGACCGCATCGTGTCGCGCTCGCTCGACCGACTGGACGCGCCACAGACGCTCTACGCCGCCCCGCCCGGATCAGGCCCGCGCCACCTTGCGCTCCACCCGACGCTGCCGGTCGCCTATCTGGTCAGCGAACTGGCTGCCACGCTCACCGTGCTGCGCTCCGAAGGTGCGATGTTCCGCGCCGAATCGGTCCGCGCGATCACGGTCGAGGAGACGCTGGGCGGCGCCATCGCGCTCGATGCACCGCGTGCGCGCCTTTATGTCACCACCCGCGGCGGCGACTGCATCGTCACCTACGCGCTCGATCCCCACGGCACGCCGACGCGCATCGGCCACATCTCCAGCATCGGCCGCTCGCCCCGTCACCTGCTGCTCCTGGACAACACCCTCCTCGTCGCCAACGAGGAAAGCGGGCATGTCACCATTTTCCAATTGGATGACGGGCGCCGGCCCCATGGCGATCCCGTGGCTATGAACGTCCCCGGCGCCGCCTTCCTCATGACAGCCTGAAGCGGACCGGTCAGCGCGCTGCGGCGATCGTCGCCTGGCGCGCGATAAGCTGCCAATTGCCTGCGCGGTTCGCCCATATGTCGGTAAAGGGACGCGTAACCTGCTTGCCGGCACCCGGTCCTTTGTTCGGCACCATGGTGTCGTAACCCATGATCACGGTTATTTCAGGTTTCCGGCCAACAAAGGTGATGTGTTTGCGAAAGTCCTTATAGTCGAGGAGATCGCGCTCCATCGCCGCGATCACCTCTTCGCGGCGAAGCACCATATTGTTGGGAGCATTCACCACGAAATCTTCCGCCCACACGGCACGGACGCCGTTGGCATCATGCGCCATCATCGCTTTTCCCAACCGCCCGTAAGCAGCGCCGATCTCCGGCGGCACGCGAACGTCGGGGGACGACTGCGCCACGGCCGGGATGGCAATGATGAAGCCCGCCAGCATACCGATGATCTTGAGCAACAGTCCCTCCCGTTCCCGCGATCCACGATGCGGCCGCAAACTACCGCACGCCGTCCTTGCTCGCATTGTCGTCAGGGGGCATTACCCATTCAGGGTAAGCGCGTCTGATCCGGAACATTCCGTTTGTGGCGGAGCGCAGTCGAAGCACGGCCGCATGCGCCGGCACTGCAATTCCCGCCGACTGGCATCACGGCACCAGCGATTCATGTGCCAGCACCACGCGCCACCCTTCGGGCAGCTTCTTCCAAACGGAAGTGATCACCAGCCGCGCCGGCTTCGGATCGCCGGCACGCGACACCCGCATATGTTGCAGGGACGTCACCACGCCCTTCCCCTGCGACACGATCTCTGCCGGCCCCTGTTCTTCGAAGCGGATGCCGGCGTTCTTGTCGGCCCACCACTTGCGCTGTTCGCGCGCAATGGTGTCCCATCCGCGCATCGTCTCGGCATCAAAGGTGATCGTAAGTCGGGGTGACCGCCAGTAGCTGCGCATGAACGCGTCCGCATCCAGCCGTTCCGCCGCGCGGTTCATATCCATGATGGCCCGGCGGACCTGATCCTCGCCGCTTTGCGCATGCGCCACCCCCGCGCCGGTCAGCGCGACGAACGCGGTTGCTACCCATGAACACCGCATCAGGGCCTCCCGGAACGGATATGAGGTGACCCGCCGGTTCCGCAGCGGCACCTCGCATGCAGCTTCTGCCTAAAACTGCAGAACTGCAAGCACGGACGTGCTGCTTCGGGTATCGCCCAACGAGACGCTGCGATGAACGCCGCCCTATCCCAGCGGCGTTTCCAGCACCTCGCGCACCTTGGCCGCCAGTTCCTCGATCGTGAACGGCTTGCCGATCAGTTCGACGCCCGGGTCCAGCACGCCATTATGCACCACCGCATTGCGGGTATAGCCGGTGGTGAACAGCACGCGCAGATCGGGCCGCCGCCGCCGCACCTCCTCGGCCAGCTTGGCGCCGTTCACTTCGGGCATCACCACATCGGTGAACAGCAGCGCGATTTCGGGATGAGCATCCAGCAGGCGCAGCGCCGCCGCCGCCGAATCCGCCTCGATCACGCGGTAGCCCAATTCGGTCAGGGCCTCGACGCTGAACTGCCGAACGCTCGGCTCGTCCTCGACTACCAGGATGACTTCTTCCTGCTCGCCCAGCGGCAGATCGCGGTCTTCGGCCAGCGAGGCGGGCTCTGCCTCTGCGCCGATCAGTCGGGGCAGATAGACCTTGACGGTCGTACCCTCGCCCGGCTCCGAATAGATTTTTACATGCCCGCCGGACTGTTTGACGAAGCCATAGACCTGACTGAGCCCGAGTCCCGTTCCCTTGCCTACACCCTTGGTCGTGAAAAACGGGTCGAACGCCTTGGCGATCACCTCGGGCGGCATGCCGGTGCCCGTATCGGACACCGCGATCAGCACATAATGGCCTGCCGCGACGCCCATGTGCGACGTGACATAGCGCGCATCCAGATGGGCGTTCTGCGTCTCGATCGTCACACGTCCGCCGTCCGGCATCGCGTCGCGCGCGTTGATCGCCAGGTTCAGGATCACGTTTTCCAACTGGTTCGGATCGACATGCGTCGGCCAGATCCCGCCCGCCAGCACCGTCTCCAGACGTACGTCCCCGCCCAGCGAATGACGCAGCAGATCGGACATACCGGCAACAAGCCTGTTGGGGTCGACCGCTTCGGGCCGCAGCGGCTGTTGCCGCGAAAAGGCGAGCAACCGCTGGGTCAGCGTCGCCGCGCGCCGGGCGCCGTCCGCCGCTGCATCGATATAGCGTTTGGCACGTGCATCCGACGCACCGATCCGCCGGTTCAGCAGGTCGAGCGATCCGATCGTCACCGCCAGCATATTGTTGAAGTCGTGCGCGATACCGCCGGTCAACTGGCCGACCGCTTCCATCTTCTGCGCTTGACGCAACTGCTGCTCGGCCACCGCCAGCTTCGCCTGATCGCGCAGGCGGTCCGTTACATCGACGGCATATTGGAACGCCCCGATAAAGCGGCCTTCGCGGTCATGCAGCGCGTTGAAGCGCAGTTCGTAATAGGGCCGATCCAGGTCGCTCTCGCCGAACGGCTCGGTCACGGTGAACGCCTCGCCCGTCAGCGCGCGGCGCCAGATCGCCAGTGCCTCGTCACGATGTTCGGCGACCGGTGCCATCAACTCGGCCAGGCTGTCGCCCACCTTGGGATGGATGCCATAGATGCGGGCGAACTCCGCGGCATAGGACGCGTTCAGCGCCAGGAAGCGATAGTCGGGCGACACCACCGCGATCATCGCATTGGCGTTCTCGATCACGTCGGCCCACAGCTTGCGCTCGGCCAGCGCGTCCTCCACCCGGTGCTCCAGCGTCTCGTTCAGCGCGCGCAGCGCCAGATCGGTGCGGCGACGCTCGGTGATGTCGTTGAACAGGATGGCGACGCGACGGTCCTCCGCCGGCCCCAGCCGAAGCGCATGGACCTCGAACCAGCGGCCCATCGCCTCCGATCCGTTCTCGAACCGCACGGGCTCGCCGGATCGCGCGACACGGCCATAGGTTTCGAACCAGTGCGCCTCCAGTTCGGGCACCAGTTCGCGGGCGCTGCGTCCCTCCACGTCGTGCAGCCCGGTTTGCCGCTCGAACGCCGGATTGGCCTCGACGAAGCGATAATCGACCGGGCGATCCTCGTCGTCGAACACCATGTCGATGATGCAGAACCCGGCCTCGATCGCCTCGAACAGCGTGCGATAGCGCTGCTCGCTGGCACGCAGCGCATTCTCCATCTCGCGCCGTTCATCGATATCGATCACCGACCCGATATAGCCGAGGAAGGCGCCGTCCGCGCCGAAGCGTGGCGACGCCGCATCGATCGCCCAGCGATAGGTGCCGTCATGGCGGCGCAGGCGATATTCCAGCCGAAACGCCTCGTGTCGCGCATTGGCGTTCAGGAAGACCTCGCCCGACCAGCCGCTATCCTCGGGATGCACCGCATCCAGCCAGCCCAGCCCCTGCGCGGCCTCCTCCGTCTGGCCGGTGAAGTCATACCAGGCCTTGTTCAGATAGGTGCATTGGCCGTTCGGGTCGGTCACCCACATCATCACCGGTGCGTGATCGGCCATGTTCCGGAACCGCGCTTCGGACTCCACCAGCGCCTCTTCGCGCGCGCGCTGCTCCGACACGTCGCGCACCTCGATCACCGTTCCGACCGGATCGCCCTGATCGTCCAGCACCGGGCTCGCGGTAAACGCCACGGGGTAGAAGGAACCGTCCGGCGCGACGAACAATTCCTCGCCATCCATCTGGGATCGCTCGGGAAAGGCCCGATCGATCGGACACTCCTCCAGCGGGTAGTGCCGCCCGTCGGGATACGTGTGGTGCACCACGTCGTGCAACGGGCGCCCCGTCATCTCCCTCAGACTATACCCCGTCAGCACCTCCGCCGCCGCATTCGCATAAACACAATGCTGCCGCCCATCCATCAGGAACACGGCCATGCGCGTGTTATCCAGCACGGCATTCAGCCTTCTGTCCGCCTCTGCCAGCGCGCGGTCCACTCCCCGCCGCCCGGCAATTTCTGCCTCCAGCTGAGCCGCCCGTTGGTCGCGCAGCGCGATCTCGCGACGCAGATCCAGTTGCGTCATCACCTGACGCGCAAGCAGTTCAAGTGTCAGCCGTTGGCGGTCGGTAACCCCTTGAGGCCGCGGCTTAGTATCTAACACGCACAC
>NZ_CAMLAC010000177.1 GCF_946477935.1 uncultured Sphingomonas sp.
CAGCAACCGCAATATTTGTCCCTCGCGCGCGCGGCGATGGCCCAGCATGCCGCGTACCAGTCGACGAGGATTGTCCACCGCCTCGCCGTGACCGGGATAATAGATCCGGTCTGCGCGCTCCATCAGCTTTTCCAGGCTCGCCATATAGGCCGTCATGTCGCCGTCCGGCGGCGAGACGATGGTGGTCGACCATCCCATGACGTGATCGCCGGAAAACAGCGCGCCCGTCTCGATCAACGCGAAGGCGAGATGGTTGGAGGTATGCCCCGGCGTCGCCACCGCCTCCAGCGTCCAGCCGGTGCCGGCGATCCGCTCTCCCTCAACCAGAACCCGGTCGGGCGCATAGTCGGGATCGAAGGCTGCGTCCGACCGCGCGCCTGCATCGCGCGGCCCGAACGGCGCGGCGCCGACGATCGGGGCACCGGTGATCGCCGCCAAGGGCCGGCTCGCCGGGCTGTGGTCGCGGTGGTGATGGGTGATGACGATCGCGGTCACCGGCCGCCCGCCGATCGCCGCCGCCAAGGCGGCGAGATGCTCAGGGTCTTCCGGTCCCGGATCGACCACCGCCAGATCCTCGGTGCCGACCAGATGGACCTGCGTGCCGGTATGGGTGAAGGCGGACGGATTGGGCGCCAATATGCGGGTGACCAGCGGCTCGAGCTGGATCGGAATGCCGGTCGGATGCTCTGCCATGCCCGGCGATGTGGCAAGCGGAGGCGCCGGACGCAAGCCCGGCACCTCTTGGACGACGATCACTCTTGGTCGGACGCCATCTCGCTACGCATCTCGACCATCGCCTCGTCCAGCCCCGCCAGCGCTTCGCGCCGCTGTTCCGCGCTCAGGTCGCGCTGGGCACGGATGCTGGCGCGTGCGGTGTCGAGGCTGGCCAGCGCGCTTGCCAGTGCCTGGGCACGGATCGCCTTGCTCTTGACGGCAACCCGCGCCCCCTCTGCGGCAGCCGCCTCGATGCGGTTGGTGCAGATCACCATGGTGCGCTTGCCGCCCTTGGATGACTGGATCACCATCTGGCGGCGCGATCCGCTCACGCTTGGTCCGCAGTTACGCTCGACCACCTGGGGAATGTTCGGCATCGGCGGCATTGCAGGCATCGGCGGCATCGGGGGGTTCGCCAGATGGGCCAAGGCCGGCATGGTCGGCACGGCCGGCACGGCTGGCGTGACGGCAATGGCCGGCGGCGCAGGCGGGATCGGGGCCGGATGCTTTGCCAGATAGTCTTCGGCCGCCTTGCCCTCATATTCGGTGCGCTTGCCGTCCTTGACGATCACGACATGCGTCCGGCCCTTCGTGACGGCGGGAACCGGCGGCGGGGTCGGCACCGTTGCCGGCGCGGCGATTGCGGGCGCCTGGGGCGCGGCGGTCAGCGTCACACCAGTCGCCGCCTCGATCCGGCGGGTGACGGCGGCGGCGGCCTGCGTTCCCGATGCGGTGACAAACAGGCCGGTGGCGACCACGCCCATCACGGCGGCGGCCCCCGTCATCAACCGCGTGCGCGACAGGCGGGTGTTGGACAGCATCTTCAACCTTCCTTTCAGATCGCTGATCGTGTGCAGGTGGCACGCCGCCGAGATGGCGCCGCCATGTGCGGCCTTGACGATGGCACAGGCATAGATGTGGCGGTCCGCACGGCTGCGACCGGCCAGCACCAGCGCGTCGTTCGCCAGTTCCTGGTCGCAGCGAAAGGCACGAAATGCCCGCCATGCCAGCGGGTTGAACCAGTGCATCGCCAGCACACCCAGCGCCACCCAGTTCGCCGCCAGATCGCCGCGCTGATGATGACCAAGCTCGTGCGCCAGCGCCAGCTCGCGCTCATCGGCGTCATAACGCTCCGCAAAATCACGGGGAAATGCCACGAAGCGCCGGCCGACCCCGAACGCCAGCGGCCCGGAGGCGCCAGCGCTTTCGATCACGCGGATCCCGTCCACCTCATCGAGCATCCGCGCATCGCCAAGCAGGCGCCGGCAGAAGCGGCGATGCCGCATCAGATGCAACAGGAAGAACGCCGCGGCGCCCAGCGCCCAGCCGCCCCACAGGATTGGCGCCCAGGCCAGCGCCGCCGCCTCAGGCGCGTTGACCGCTGCCGCCACCGGCGCGACTTCGCTCACCGGCAGCACCAGCACGCTCACCGCCTCGCTCGCGCGGCTGATCGGCATGGCGACATGACTGCGCCACTCGGCCGGCAATGGCGGCAGCATCAGTCGCAGCGCGGGCAGCGCCCATAGCGCATAGGCAATCTGCGGCCCGAATACGCGGCGCACCGGCGCGCGCACCATCAACACGATCGCCATCAGCAGCGCGGAGGCGATCAGGGCTTCGACGATCCAGGCGATCATGACTTCAGCTCCTTCAACAGGGCTTCGATCTCGGCGATGTCATCCGCGCTCAGCGCGTCGCGCTCGGCCAGATGCGCGACAAGCGGCGTCAGCCGGCCACCGAACAGCCGGTCGATCAGCCGCCGCGACTCGCCTTCGACATAATCGCCCCGCGCCACCGCTGGCCGATACAGATAGCGGCGACCATCCTCCTCATGGACGATCGCCTTCTTGGCGAGCAGCCGGCCGAGCAGCGTCTTGACGGTGTTGGCGCTCCAGCCGCGGTCGGGATCGACCCGCTCCGCCACGTCCTGCGCGGTCAGCGGTGCGTCATCCCACAACACCTCCATCACCGCATGTTCGGCATCGCTGATGCGTTCGGCCACGACTCGCTCCTCCATCGACTACGCATGTAATCACATCGATTACGCATGTAGTCAACACTGGCCGAACGGCGCAGCCCCGATGCTCCTGCTCGTCACTCTACCGAAGGATGCGGCACTCCTTGCCGCGGTTTCGCCAGGCGTCCAGCGCCTTGCGATCGTCCCGCACCGCACGCAGCGCCGTCAGCAGTGCCTCGCGCGCGCCGGTCGTCATCCCCTGTGGCCCGGGGTGGATTGTCAGCCATCCTTTACCCCAAAATGAAAGGGCGGGCACCATCGGCACCCGCCCCGTTCATCATCCGTTGGCCGCGTCAGAGCCGAACAACTGCGCCAACTCGCCGCTCTCGTACATCTCCATCATGATGTCCGATCCGCCGACGAACTCGCCGTTGACGTAAAGCTGCGGAATGGTCGGCCAGTCCGAATAGGTCTTGATGCCCTGCCGGATGCCCTGATCCTGCAACACGTCGACGCTTTCGAACTCGACGTTCAGATGGTTCAGGATCGCGATCGCACGGCTGGAAAAGCCGCACTGCGGAAAGAGCGGGCTGCCCTTCATGAACAGCACCACGGGGTTCTGCTTGACCAGCGCGTCGATGCGGGCCTGCGTGTCGTCGGTCATGTCGATCATCCTTGGGGAAGTGCAGTGGTAAGTTGAAGGGCGTGGAGTTCGCCGCCCATGCGATCGCCCAGCGCAGCATAGACCGCACGGGTACGCTGGACGCGGTTCATTCCCGCAAAGCTGGCAGCGGTCACCCGCGCCGCATAATGATCGCCGTCACCGGCCAGATCGGTGATCTCCACCTCGGCATCGGGAATGCCAGCGCAAATCAGCGCGGCGATATCGTCTGCGGCCATTGGCATGGTTCAGCGGCTTTCCATCAATTGGCGACGGGCTTCCACCGCCTGTTCTTCCAGCGCGCGGCGTACGGTAGGTTCGTCGGCCTCCACGCCCGCCGCGGTCAGGTCGCCGACCAGCTTTCGGATCACGTCCTCGTCGCCGGCTTCCTCGAAATCGGCCTGCACGACCGCCTTGGCATAGGCGTCGGTTTCCGCAGGGGTCAGTTGCATCTGCGCCGCCGCCCATTGCGCGACCAGGCGGTTGCGGCGGGCGGTGATGCGGAACAGCATCTCCTGGTCCCGCGCGAACTTCGCCTCCTCGGCGCGCTCACGGTCGTCGAACATGGTCATGCAGCGGTCCCCTTTCACTCTGACCGGCGAGATAGGGGGCACGGGCGCCCGACGCAACGCCTGCCCTGTGCACCCCTCACACGCGGGCACGGCGGATGCGACAAAAGGGTGGAACCAAGCCCAGTCTCACTGGTATGATAAATAGAGGATGTCCACAACGACACCGAAGGAGAGAGACGATGACCCGACATTTCGGCCCCGCTCCCGCGCTCAGCCCCTCGCCGCCGGTCATGGTCGGCTTTGCCTTCGGGGCACTGATCTCGCTGGCACTCTGGGCTGCAATCGTGGCGCTGGTACTCGCCGTCGCCTGAAGCCTCATGCGGTCGCGTCAGGCCAGTTCGACGACCAGCTTTCCCGTCGCGCCACGTGCCGCCAACCGTGCAATGGCCTGCCCGCCATTCTCCAGCGCAAACCGCTCGGTCACCCGCGGTGCGATCTTGCCTTCCGCCCACAGCGCCATCAACGTCGCCACGTGTGACCGGTTCGCTTCCGGATCGCGTGCTGCGAATGCGCCCCAGAATACGCCGCATACGTCGCAGCTTTTCAGCAGCGTCAGGTTCAGCGGCAGCCGCGGAATGCCCGCCGGGAAGCCCACCACCAGATACCGCCCTTCCCAAGCAATCGCGCGCAACGCGGGCTCCGCATAATCGCCGCCCACCGGGTCCAGGATCACGTCTGCCCCGTCTGCACCCGTTACTGCCTTGAACGCATCGGCCAGGGCTCGCGACTGATCCTTGTCGAACGGCGCCCGGCCATAAACCAGCGTTTCATCCGCTCCCGCCGACCGCGCGACATCGGCTTTCGCCTGCGAAGAGACCGCGGCCACCACCCGCGCGCCCAGCGCCTTGCCCAGTTCGATTGCCGCGAGCCCGACGCCGCCGGCCGCGCCCAGCACCAGCAAGGTCTGTCCTGCGCGCAGCCGGCCGCGATCGATCAGCGCGTGGATGACGGTGGCATAGGTCAGCAGCAATGCCGCCCCCTCGGCGAAGTCGCGGTCCTCGGCCAAGGCGAACAGGCGCGACGCATCCACCACGACCCGCTCCGCCAGTCCACCGAACCCGGTCACCGCCAGCACCCGGTCGCCGACCATCCAGCCCTCGACACCCTCGCCGACTGTTTCGATCACGCCGGAAATCTCGCCGCCCGGTGCAAAGGGGCGTGGCGGCTTGATCTGGTATTTGTCCTCGATGATCAGGACATCGGGGTAGTTGATCGCGCAAGCGTGGACGCGCACCACCACTTGGCCCCGCCCCGCCACGGGGTCGGGCAGCTCGGTCAGTTCCAGCGTGTCAGGTCCGCCGATGCTCCGCGACAGCAACGCCCGCATATCCACTCCTTCCGGTGATCCAGGGGCGACGATCGTCCATCGCCCCTTCGAACCGGCCAATGGCTTCGTCCTGTGCCAGCGTCAGCCCGATCTCGTCCAGTCCTTCGATCAGGCACCGGCGACGGAACGCGTCCAGCTCGAACGCGAAGCGATCCTGAAACGGCGTGGTCACCGTCATCGACTCCAGATCGACGGTGATCGGCTGCTCCCGCGCCACCTCGACCAACCGGTCGATCGCCGCCTGCGGCAACACCACCGGCACGATCCCGTTCTTGAACGCATTGCCCGAAAATATGTCCGAAAAGGACGGCGCGATCACCGCCCTTATGCCCATGTCGGCCAGCGCCCAGGCGGCATGCTCGCGGCTCGATCCGCATCCGAAATTGTCGCCGGCGATCAGGATCGGTGCACCGGCATAGCGCGGATCGTCGAAGATGTTGCCCGGCTGCGCGCGCACCGTCTCGAACGCGCCGCGGCCCAGGCCCGCGCGGGTGATCGTCTTCAACCAATGCGCCGGGATGATGACGTCGGTGTCGATGTTCTTGGCACCCCAGGGATAGGCGATGCCCGATACGGCGGTAACCGGTTCCATGCCTCAGCGCTTCGCGGCGACGCTCGCGGAGGGGCGCGCAACGCCCGCGGTATAGGCGGCCACGCCGCTGGCGACGGCACCGGCGACCAGCAGAACAAGAACGCGCTTCATCAGATTTCTCCCATCAACTCACGAACATCGGACAAACGCCCGGTCACCGCGGCGGCGGCGGCCATGGCGGGCGATACCAGATGCGTGCGCGCTCCGGGACCCTGCCGGCCGACGAAATTTCGGTTGGAGGTGGAGGCGCAGCGCTCACCCGGCGGCACCTTGTCCGGGTTCATCGCCAGGCACATCGAACATCCCGGCTCGCGCCATTCGAAGCCCGCCTGCACGAAGATACGATCGAGCCCCTCGGCCTCCGCCTGCCGCTTGACCAGCCCAGACCCCGGCACCACCAGCGCCCGTACCCCGTCTGCCACATGCCGCCCGTTCGCCACCGAGGCGGCGGCGCGCAGATCCTCGATCCGGCTGTTCGTGCAACTGCCGATGAAGACATGCTGCACGCCGATGTCCTGCATCGCCGTGCCCGGCGCCAGACCCATATATTCCAGAGACTTGCGCGCCGCCGCCTGCTTGGACGGATCGGCAAAGCTGTCGGGATCGGGCACGGTACCGGTGATCGGCACCACATCCTCCGGGCTCGTCCCCCAGGTGAGCGCCGGCGCGATATCGGTCGCATCCAGCACCACACTGCGATCGTAGCGTGCGCCGACATCGCCCGGCAGCGTCCGCCACCAATCGACGGCACGGTCCCACTCGGCACCCTTGGGCGCCATCGGCCGACCCTTGAGATAGGCGAAGGTCGTCTCGTCCGGCGCGATCAGGCCGGCCCGCGCGCCCCCCTCGATCGACATGTTGGCGACCGTCAACCGCCCCTCGACGGACAGGCTGCGGATCACGCTGCCGGTAAATTCGATGACATGGCCGGTGCCGCCCGCCGCACCGATCCGCCCGATGATCGCCAGGATCACGTCCTTGGCCGACACGCCGAAGCCCAGCGTGCCATCGACGCGCACTTCCATCGTCCTGGACGGCGACAGGAGCAGCGTCTGCGTGGCAAGCACATGCTCCACCTCCGACGTACCGATCCCGAACGCCAGCGCCCCCAGGGCGCCATGCGCGGAGGTATGGCTGTCCCCGCACACCAAAGTCGTCCCCGGCAGGGTGAAGCCCAGTTCGGGTCCGACGACATGGACGATGCCCTGCTCGGCCGCCGTCGCATCGATATAGTCGATGCCGAACTCCGCCGTATTCCGGCGCAGCGCATCCAGTTGCTGCGCGCTTTCCGGATCCGCGATCGGCAACAGGCGCCCGGCGGCATCGGTGCGCGGCGTCGTCGGCAGGTTGTGATCAGGCACCGCCAGCGTCAGCTCAGGCCGACGCACACGACGCCCGGCGGCCCGCAATCCCTCGAACGCCTGCGGACTGGTCACCTCGTGAACAAGGTGGCGGTCGATATACAGCAGGCAGGTGCCATCGTCGCGACGCTCCACGACGTGCGACGACCAGATCTTCTCGTACAGAGTCTGCGGATAGGTGGCCATGATGGCCGCCCGTTAACGCAAATCAGCCGCCAAACCAAGGGGCGGCGCAAGTATGTTGCCGAAAC
>NZ_CAMLAC010000178.1 GCF_946477935.1 uncultured Sphingomonas sp.
ATCGATCGCGGCTCCAGCGAGCGTCGCTGCCGCTAAAAGCGCACGCACCCTGAACCGGCGGGCGCCGCGATCGTTGGATCGCGGCGCCCGTTTCATTTCAGGAGAATGGATAGATGACGACCCGCTCGGCTTCGGCCCGCTACGAAGGACTTGGCAAGGACGGCAAGGGACAGGTTTCGCTCGGCTCCGGCCTGCTGACCAACAGCCCTTACGGCTTCAACACCCGGTTCGAGGATGAACCCGGCACCAACCCGGAGGAACTGATCGCCGCCGCGCACGCCAGTTGTTTCACCATGGCGCTCAGCTTCGCCCTGGCCGGCGAAGGCCATTCGGTCGGCACGCTGGAGACGACGGCAAAGGTCACGCTGGTCAAGGACGGCGATGGGTTCACCATCAGCAAGTCCGCGCTTGCGCTGACCGCACGGGTTGAAGGCGTCGAGGAAGACGCGTTCAAGAGGATCGCCGAAGGCGCCAAGAAGAACTGCCCGGTGTCCAAGGTCCTGAATGCCGAGATCACGCTCGACATCACGCTGACCGAGGCCTGAACGCGACGTAGTTTCTGGTTCACGCAACCCGGGATAGGTAGGATGGGTTCTTCATCCCACCTATCCCAAAGGGAGCGTAACCATGCGTACCACCATCCTTTTCACCGCGCTGGCCGTCACCACGCTCGGCGCCGTGCCTGCCGCTGCACAGAACACCCGCTGGCAGGCGGATCGCGAATATCGCCAGGAAGTGCGCGAGGCACAGCGCGACTATCGCCGCGACATGCGCAATGCCGACAGCCGCCGCGATGTGCGCGAAGCACGGCGCGAATATCGTCGCGACGTCCGCGACGCCCGCCAGGATCACCGCCGCGACATGCGCAACATCAATCGCTGGCGCAACTATGACTATAACCGCTTCGAGCCCGGCCAGCGCGGCTATTATGCCGAGCGTTATTATCGGGACGGGCGCTACTATCAGACGCGTCGGCTCGGCCGGAACGACCGCATCTATCGCGGCTATAACGGCCGCTATTACTGCCGCCGCAACGACGGCACGACGGGCCTGATCGTGGGCGCGCTCGGCGGCGGTGTGCTGGGCAACCTGATCGGCAATGGCCGGTCCAGCCTGCTGGGCACGCTGATCGGTGCAGGCGGCGGCGCGCTGCTCGGGCGCGAGATCGATCGCGGTCAGGTTTCCTGCCGCTGAGGAATCAGGGGGTCGGCCTCCGCCGGCCCCCGTTCCATCAGATGATGCCGCCGCCCAGCATCAGGCGCAGCGCAAAGATCACGATCAGCACCAGGTTGAGATTACGTCCGGAATTGCGCGACGACAGCGCGCCGATGCCGGCACCGACGATGGCGATCGGGATGACGAACCAGTATCCCCAGGCCAGAAAGGGCAGGAACGGCACGATGCCCAGCACCAGTGCGACGAGGCCGATCAGGATCGAGACGATGTTCAACATGGTCCTATCTATGGCCCCTGCCCCACCATGGTACAAGCGCCGCCCTGTCCGTTAACCCGCCCGCGACGGGTTGATGCTACACTAGCCGCATGATCCGCCCGCTCCTTCTGGCCTCGCTGGCCGCGCTCGCGCTCTCCGCCTGCAATCGCAATGCGCCAGCCACGCAGAACGACCTCGACCAGTTGGACCGCGAACTGACCCAGGCCAATGCCGACGATCCCGCGCGCGATCCCGCCCTCACCGCGGCGCTGCGCGACCAGATCATGGTCGATCCCGCGCTGGCCCAGTCGTCGAACGGCAACGCGATCCGTCCGCCCAGCCGCCCAGACCCCAATGCAGTCCCCGCCGAAACGCGTCCTGCCGACCCCGTCGATCCCGCCACGCTGTCCAAAGCCCCGGCGCCATCCGGCACCTGTCCGGAATGCCGCGCCAAAGACGGCGCGCTGACCGCAGGCGCACTTGCCGGCACCCGGCCCGCCACCGCCGCCTGCGCACGCCAAGTCCGTTATTCGGCCACCTACGCCAACCGCCTGCCTGCAACGCTGCCTCTTTATCCCGGCGCGCAGGTCAGCGAGGCAGCAGGCGCCGACGGCAACGGATGCGCGCTGCGCGTCGTCAGCTTCCGGGCGGGCGGCACGCCGGAGCGGGTGGTCGACTGGTATTACACCCGCGCCCGGCAGGGGGGGTACTCCGCCGAACACAAGGCGGAAGCATCTCGCCACGTCATCGGCGGCACGCGTGGCCCCGCTGCCTATATCGTCTATGTATCGCCCCGGCCGGGCGGGGGTAGCGACGTGGATTTCATCACCAACGCAGGCATTTGATCCACCCCACGCGTTGCCTTTTGCGAAGCGGGGCCGCTTGCGCTAGGGCGCCGCGATGCAATCGCTTCTTCTCGTCATGTTCGGTGGCGCGCTCGGATCGGGAGCCCGGCATCTGACCGGGCGCACGATGCTCGCGCTGGCCGGCCCCGGCTTCCCCGCCGGCACCTTGACGGTCAATCTGGTCGGCGGTCTCGCCATGGGTCTGCTGGCCGGCCTTCTCGCGCGCTCCGGCGGTGCGGAGGGCTGGCGCCTGTTCGTCGGCGTCGGCGTGCTGGGCGGATTCACCACCTTTTCCTCCTTCTCGCTGGATACGATCATGCTGGTGGAAGCGGGCCGGTCGCTGGCGGCGATCGGCTATGTCGCGGCTTCGGTCGCTGGTTCGCTCGTGGCGCTGGTCGCCGGGCTGTCGTTGGCACGGGGGCTGGCATGACGGACAAGGTTCGCGAATTCACCGTCGGCTATGACGATGACGGTATCCGGCTGGACCGCTGGTTCAAGCGGCATCTGCCCGACACCAGCTTCACCACTGTCGCGAAATGGGCGCGCACCGGCCAGTTGCGCGTCGATGGCGGCCGTGCGACGCCGGGCGACCGTATCGCCGCCGGCCAGTTGCTGCGCGTTCCCCCGCCCGAGGCACCGCGCGACGAGGAAGCACGCCCGCGCCGCGAACGCCCGCCGCTCAGCGAGGATGCGATCGCCTTCGCGCGCGACATGGTGATCTACAAGGATGCGCAGGCGCTGGTGCTGAACAAGCCGCCCGGCCTCGCGACGCAGGGCGGCACCAAGACGCATGAGCATGTCGACGGCCTGCTCGATGCCCTGCAGTTCGAGGCGGAAGGCCGCCCCAAGCTCGTCCACCGGCTCGACAAGGACACCAGCGGCGCGCTGCTCGTCGCGCGCTCGTCCCGCGCCGCGGCCTTCTTTGCCAAGGCGTTTTCGGGCCGCACCGCACGCAAGGTCTATTGGGCGCTGATCGTGGACGTCCCCTCGATCGAGGATGGCATGATCGAGTTGCCGATCGCCAAGCAGCCGGGCAGCGGCGGCGAGAAGATGCATGTGGACGAGGAGAACGGCCAGCCAGCCCGCACCCGTTACCGCGTGATCGAACGCGCCGGCAATCGCTGCGCCTGGGTCGAGTTGCAGCCCTTCACCGGCCGCACGCATCAGTTGCGTGTCCACATGGCGGCAATCGGCCACCCAATCGTGGGCGATGGCAAATATGGCGGCGCAGCGGCATTTCTGACCGGCGGGATCAGCCGCAAGATGCACCTTCACGCGCGGCGCATCCGCGTCGACCATCCCGATGCCGGCCGCATCGATGAAACCGCCAGCCTGCCGACCCATTTCGCCGAAAGCCTGGCAAGCCTGGGCTTTGAGGAAGCACGCGGCGATGCCCTGCCGCTGGACGAGGGCAAGGGTCCGCCGACCCGCGAGCAGGTGAAGGCCCGCGCCAAGGCCCATGCCAAGACGGTGCGCAAGGAACGCCGCGGCGAACGGCGCGGGCGCGGCAGCCGCGATTGATCGGCACGCGCGCCGGCATGTCTCCGCCCCTCCGTCTCGCCGTTTTCGACTGCGACGGCACGCTGGTCGATAGCCAGGCCAATATCTGCCGTGCCGCCGAACAGGCATTTCGCGGCCTCGGCCTGGAAGCGCCCGCGCGCGAGGCGGTGCGCCGCATCGTCGGGCTGAGTCTGGTGGAGGCGATGCGCGTGCTGGCACCCGAGCGGGACGATGCCATGCATCGCCGGCTGGCCGCCGATTACAAGGATGCGTTCTTCGCCATGCGGCATGGCGGCACGCTGGAGGAAGAGCCGCTGTTCGAGGGGATCGGCGCGCTGGTGGCGCGGCTGGACGCGCAAGGCTGGCTGCTGGGCGTCGCCACCGGCAAGTCCGATCGCGGGCTGGCGCATGTGCTGGACCATCACGGCCTCGCCCGGCATTTCGTGACGTTGCAGACCGCGGACCGGCATCCCTCCAAGCCCGATCCGTCGATGCTGCTCGCCGCGATGGCAGAGGCGGGCACGACTCCGCAGGACACGGTGATGATCGGCGACACCAGTTTCGACATGGCGATGGCGAAGGCAGCCGGCGTGCGCGCCGTGGGCGTTGCCTGGGGCTATCATGACGTTCGCGAGATGATGGGCGCCGGGGCGGATGTCGTGGCGGAGCGGGTGGCGGACCTGCCTTCGCTGCTGGTGGCGGCATGAGCGCCGTCGATGCACGGGCGCGGCGGCGCTGGATGGTGATCGTGGGCGTGCGCATGATGGGTATCGCCGGGGCGGTGTTCGGCCTTGTCCTCGTGTCACGCGCGCCGACGCTGGGCCCGCGCATTCTGGGCGTGGCGATCGTGATGTCCGCCTTGCTGGTAGTGGCCATCGTGCCGGCCAGCCTGGCGCAGCGTTGGCGGAGTGGTGGCGAATGAAGCGGTTCTGGACGCATGTGTCGGTGGACGGGGACCGGGTTATCCGGCTGGACGACCGGCCGGTGCGCACCCCCGGCCGCACCCCGCTGGCGCTGCCGACCCCGGCTGCGGCAGGGGCGGTTGCAGCGGAATGGGCGGCGGTCGCCGACAGGGTGGATCCGCGCGCGATGCCGCTGACCGGGTTGGCCAATGCCGCGATCGACCGCATCGCACCCGATGCGGCGCGCTTCGCCGAGGGACTGGCGCGATACGGCGAAAGCGATCTGCTCTGCTACCGCGCCGATGAGCCGGCGGAACTGGCCGCGCGTCAGGCGGCGGCGTGGGATCCGGTGATCGCCTGGGCACGCGCGCGCTACGATATCACGGTGGAGACGACCACGGGGATCATCCACCGGCCGCAGCCGCCCGCGACGCTGGCGCGCCTCAGCGATGCGGTCGCCGCGCTCGATCCGTTCGCCATGGCCGCATTGTCGCCGCTGGTCACGCTGACCGGATCGCTGCTGCTGGCCCTGGCGCTGGTCGAAAACGCGTTCGATGCCGATACGATATGGACGGCTGCGCATGTCGACGAGGACTGGCAGGCCGAGCTGTGGGGCGAGGACGTGCTGGCCGCCGAACGCCGCACCGCCAGGCGTGCCGAGTTCGACGCGGCGCTACGCTTCCTGCACGCGGTGCGGGGCTGACGCCTACCGCGTCAGCTTGCGGATGAAGCCGATCAGGCCGGTCTGGCGCGACCGCTTCAGGCGCTCGGCGGCGAGAATGGTGCGCACGCCCTCGAAGCAGCGTTCCACATCGTCGTTGACCAGCACATAGTCATAGCCGTCCCAGTGGCTGACCTCGTTGGCGGCACGCGCCATGCGGGCATCGATCACCTCCTGCACATCGGTGGCGCGCCGCTCGAGCCGCTGGCGAAGTTCCTCCATCGAGGGCGGGAAGATGAACACGCGCACCACGTCGCCGCCGGCGATCTGGAAAAGCTGCTGCGCGCCCTGCCAGTCGATGTCGAACAGCACGTCCTTGCCGGCCGCCAGCATCTCCTCCACCTGCGCACGCGGGGTGCCGTAGCGATTGTTGAAGACGTGCGCCCATTCCAGGAACGCGTCCTCTGCCGCCATGCGACGGAATTCTTCGAGATCGACGAAGTGATAGTCCTTGCCGTCCACCTCGCCCGGCCGCATCGGCCGCGTCGTCGCGGACACCGACATCGCCAGTTCCGGATCGGCGGCAAGCAGCATGCGCGCAATGGTGGATTTGCCCGCGCCCGATGGCGAGGACAGGACGAACAGGACGCCGCGGCGCTTGAAGCCGTGCGGATCGTTGGGCGTGCTGGGCATGGCCGCCTTTGGCGCGGGGGCTGCCGCTACGTCAAGCTCTGGAAGAACCGATGGGGTAAATGCGCTGCCTCCCGTGTCCTTCAGGCCACCCCGTGTTCTTCAGGCTACAAGCGCGATCAGTTGTGCCAGACCGTTGGCACCGGTCTTGGCGAGCACGGCGGCGCGGTGATCCTCCACGGTCTTGGGGCTGAGGCCGAGCAGCCCGGCCACCGCCTTGTTGCTGTGCCCCTGGACCAGCAGATCGAACACCTGCCGTTCGCGCGGGGACAGGGTGATGGTGCGGCCATGCTGGTCGCGCCGTCCTTTCGACCAGGCCACCCCTTCGGCGACGGCGGCAAGCAGCCGCGCCTCGTCCAGCGGCTTTTCCAGATAATCCAGGCCGCCATGCCGGCGAACCGAGTCGACCGCGTTGGCGGTGGTCGGCCATGCGGTCATGAAGATGATCGCCGTGCAGGGATCGATCGCGCGGACCCTGTCGGCAAAGCCGAAGCCGTCCAGATCGCCCATCATCACATCGGTGACGATGCAGTGCGCGGGGGCCTGCGGATAGACCTCCAGCAGCAGCGCCGGATCCAGAAAGGGCTCCGCATCGAAACCGTGGCGACCGAGCAGCCGGGCGACGCTGGCGCCCAGGTCATGGTCGTCGTCCACGACATAAACGGTACCGGGCGGCGAAGGGGTCATGCGGGATCTCCGATCAGCGGCAGGGTCAGGACGGCGCGGACGGTGCCGCCCGGGTCGATTTCGCGGTCCAGCGTGCCGCCATGGGCCGCAACGATCGCGCGTGCGACCAGCGTGCCGACCCCCATGCCGGGCTGCGCCCCGCGCGTTGGTGAACAGCGGTTGCTGATTGTCACATGCGCGCGATCTCCGGCGGCATGGACGCTCAGTTCGACCACGGCATCTTCGCAGGCCTGAATGGCATTGCGCAACAGGTTCACCACCGCCTGCGCCAGTTCCACTTCCTGCCCCAGCACGGCAAGGTCGGGATCGACGGGTACCACGGCCAGGCGGACGCGCGCCGCCCTGGCCTCGGGCGCGGCAAGTGCCAGCACGCTGTCGATCAACGCGGTGAGCGGCAGCGGCGTCGGTTCGTCCACGACCCGCCCGCCGAAACGGCGCAGGCGGCGGACGAGCGCGGACAGCGTATCGGCCTTGCGATCGATCAGTTCGGCGCTGGCGGCGATTTCCGGCCCTGCGGTGCGGGCGATCGCGTTCAGGTGACGCGCCTCGATCGCCAGCGTGGACAGCGGCTGGCTGACCTCATGGATCACCGCGACGGACATGGCCCGCAGCGTCTTCAGGCGTTCGGCCTGGAACAACAGCCGGTCGCGGCGGGCCATGTCCGTCGCGGTGATCCATGAGGTC
>NZ_CAMLAC010000179.1 GCF_946477935.1 uncultured Sphingomonas sp.
ACGCGGTGTCGCAGGCGGGACGGCAACCGATCGTCGTCCAGCCTGCGACACCGCGTCGATCAGGGCGCTGTCCGGCGCGGTTCCGCGCCGGAACGAAATCAGGACGACGCCCGTTGCCACGGCATCCTCGCGCGAATGGATCGTCCCCTGCTTCATCCAACCAGCCTAGCCGCCGTCTCTTTTCCCGCCAATGCGAATCGGACTTGCCGCTCAGGTGCCAAGGTCCTAGCCAAGTGACCATGGCTCCGAACATATTAGCGGGTCAGCCCCTGGCCGATCAGCACGGCCGCGTGATCCGTTATCTGCGGATTTCGGTGACCGATCGCTGCGACCTGCGATGCCGCTACTGCATGGCGGAACAGATGACGTTCCTGCCGCGATCCAAGCTTTTGAGCCTGGAAGAGATCGCGGTCATCGCCGAACGCTTCATCGCACGCGGCGTCACCAAGATCCGCCTGTCGGGTGGCGAGCCCCTCGTCCGCCGCGACGTCGGCGAGCTTGTCCGCCGGCTCGGCCGGCACGTCGGCACCGGCCTCGACGAACTGACCATGACCACAAATGGGACACGTCTGGCACACTATGCGTCAGAAATGGTCGATGCCGGCATGGCGCGCATCAATGTCAGCCTCGACAGCCGCGATGCCGATCGCTTCCGCTTCATCACCCGCCACGGCGATGTCGACGGCGTTATCCGCGGCATCCTCGCCGCGCGCGACGCCGGTCTGGCCGTCAAGATCAACATGGTCGCGCTGAAGGGGCTGAACGAGGATGAGATCGCCCCCATGCTGCAATGGTGTATCGATGAAGGACTGGACCTGTCCCTGATCGAAACCATGCCGCTGGGCGCGATTGACGAGGACAGGGTAGATCGTTTTCTGCCGCTGACAAAGGTGTTCGACGACCTGTCCACACGCTTTCCGCTGGTTCGCGCGGCGCATCGTACCGGCGGCCCTGCCCGCTATTGGCAGGTGGAGAACACACAGACCCGCCTCGGCCTCATCTCTCCCCTCACCGCCAATTTCTGCGATGGCTGCAACCGGGTCCGCCTGACCACGGAGGGCAAGCTGTTCATGTGCCTGGGCCATGAGGATCAGGTTGACCTGAAGGCCGCCCTGCGAGCCGGCGGGCTGCCCGCGCTGGACGCCGCAATCGATGCCGGGCTGGCGATCAAGCCGGCGCGGCATGATTTCCGGATCGAAAGCGGCGCTGCCCCCGCCGTGTCGCGGCACATGAGCGTCACTGGCGGATGAGCGCGTATGAACGGCGGGCGCTCGTCGCCTCGCCGACACCGCCCGCGCAACAGGCGGCGGCCGAGCTTCGCGACATGGCCGACTGGGTCGATGTCGACGAGGCCGATGTCGTGATCGCGCTGGGCGGCGACGGGTTCATGCTCCAGACGCTGCACGGCATGCTCGAACGCCGCAAGCCGCCGGTGCCCGTCTTCGGGATGAACCTGGGTACGGTCGGTTTCCTGATGAACGAATGGCGCAGCTACGGTCTGGAGGAGCGGCTGATGCGCGTCCGCCCGTTCAAGGTCACGCCGCTGCAGGCGACGGTCACCGCCGTCGATGGCCGCGTCCAGACACTGCCCGCGATCAACGAGGTTTCGCTGCTGCGCGAAACGCGGCAGACCGCCAATCTGGAGATCAGCGTCAACGATCGTATCGTCATGCCCGAACTCGCCTGTGACGGCATCCTGGTGGCGACACCTGCCGGCTCGACCGCCTACAACCTGTCGGCGCAGGGCCCGATCCTGCCGCTCGGGTCCGGCATGCTGGCGCTCACCCCGATCAGCCCGTTCCGCCCCCGGCGCTGGCGCGGCGCCATCCTGACCGACCGGGCGCGTTTTTCGATCCGTATCCTGGATTCCTCCAAGCGTCCCGTGTCCGCCGTCGCGGACCAGCGCGAGGTGCGCGACGTTGCGCGGGTGGACATCTGCATGGATCGTTCGCGCGAGTTGACCCTGCTGTTCGACCCCGAACATGCGCTCGACGACCGCATCACGATGGAGCAATTCGCCTCCTGATACCGACCCGAAAAAAAGAGGCTTGCAAGCTTTTTCGAGCCGTTTATAGAGCCCCCCACAGCGCCGGACATTCCCTGATAGCTCAGCGGTAGAGCTCTCGACTGTTAATCGAGCGGCCGTAGGTTCGAATCCTACTCAGGGAGCCACCGGCGCTGTAGATCTCCCGCCCCGTCCTGCTTGAGCGTATGGCTCGCACAACGTGGCATTGTTACACACGATATAGCAAGCATGCGGCATCCGCTGTTCGACAGCGTGCATCCGCCTTGTGTCAAAACGATCAAGGCTGCGGAACAGTCACTCCGTCATGACACATGAGGGTGGCCGCGCATTCCCCGTGCTCGTCCCCAAGCGGTCGCCCTCAACAAAAAAAAGCGCCGGCGAGTTCCCCCACCGGCGCTTCGATATATCGGAGCGAACCGATCAGATCAGCGGCAGCGGACCTTTCCGCGATCGACCTCGCGACCCAGCAGTGCGCCGCCGCCAGCACCGAGCAAGGTCCCGAGCGTACCGCCACCGACCAGATTACCCAGCACGCCACCGCCAACCGCGCCTACCACCAGGCCGGTCGTGCCATCGTTACGACGGCAATAGGTGCGGCCGTCCTGCCCGCGATAGATCTGGTCGTTCCGGCTCAGGCGCCGCTCGCGATAATTGCCGCGACGGTAATCACGCGACGGCTCCCAGTTGCGATCGTCGCCATGCCAGCGATAATCGCGGTCGCGGCGCTGCGCCTCGACGGGGGCGACGGTCACCGGCACGGCCAACGTGGCCACCGCCAGGGCTGCAAGCAGGTTCGACTTCATGATGCGTCTCCTCGAGAAGTGCCCAGGCTAACGCATGTCCGGGCATGTAGGTCCCATTTGGGGCCGTTTGTGCCGCCAAAGCATTGTTCTTGCATGCGCCAGACAACGACCCTTCTATCCGTCGATACGCCCGGCCAGGGCCTGTTCGACATCACTCGCCGCGTCGCCGACTGGGCCGACGCGCAGAACATGGCGGAGGGCTTGCTGACGCTGTTCTGTCGGCACACCTCTGCGTCGCTGTTGATCCAGGAGAACGCATCGCCGGAGGTACAGGTCGATCTGCTGGCCTATTTCGATCGCATCGCGCCGGAGGACGCACACGCCTACACCCATGACGACGAAGGGCCGGACGACATGCCCGCGCATCTGCGCACGGCACTGACCGGCGTCAATCTGGCGATACCGATCCTTGATCGGCGCATGGCGCTGGGCACATGGCAGTCACTCTATCTGTTCGAACACCGCCGCCGGCCGCACCGGCGATCGATTGCATTGCATCTGATCGGAACGTGATCCACAACAATTCGTCGCGGGAGCAAACCCGTTCATCGAACGTTCTGGGTTATGAGGGTACGAGCGAACAGGTTCGCCGTCGATGCGGTGGACGGAGAAGGAAAGAGTCCATGCAAATTGGTCGCAAGGCACTGTTAGCCGCCCTGACGGCGGGTACGCTGCTCGTCGCGGGCTGCGCGACGGAAACTACATACCGCCCCGCCACGGGTTCGGGCTTCTACGCCACGGGGTATTCTGATCGCCAGATCGAGCCCAACCGCTTCCTGGTAAGCTTTGCGGGCAACACGGTCACCGCGCGCGATACGGTCGAGCGATATCTGCTGTTCCGCGCGGCTGAACTCACGCTTGCCGGTGGTTATGATTATTTCGTCATGGCCGATCGCGACACGCAGTTGCGGTCGCGCACCTACTCGAACCCCACCGCCTTTGGTGGTGGCTTTGGCGGGTTCGGCGGTGGCCTGTGGGGCCCGATGTGGCGCTTCCATGGTGCCGGCTTCGGCTGGCGGTCGTGGGATCCCTTCTGGGGCGGCCCATGGGGCGGCGGCGTCGATATCCGCACCGTCGACCGCTACGAAGCGACTGCCGAGGTCGTGATGCGCAAGGGTCCGATCCCGCGGGACAATCTGCGCGCCTTCGATGCCCGCGCGGTGGTCAACACGATCGGGCCGACGGTGGTGCTGCCCAAGCAACGCTGATCCGCCGCGGATCAGACGAACGCTCGATAAATGGGCCGGCGGGGCATCCCCTCGCCGGCCCTTTTCGTGTCAGGCGGTCACCGCGCCGTGGCAGTGCTTATACTTGCGCCCCGATCCGCACGGGCACGGCGCGTTGCGGTTGACGCGGCCTTCCCATTCCGCCGGATCCTCGCCGAAGGTCTGCGGCTCGGGCTGCGGCGACTGGAGCGGCGGTAACTGTGTCTGGATCAGGCCCAGCGTGCCGGCATCGATATCGCGCGTATCGTCCTCGCCGGTGAACGGATCGAAGTGCGAGGTGATGAAGTCGGGCAGCTCGGGCAGTTCCGGCGGCGCCTGGAACTGGAACTTCGCATGCGCGATGGTCCGCGTCACATCCTCGCGGATCACGTCCAGCATACGCTGGAACAGCGAGAAAGCCTCCTGCTTATACTCGTTGATCGGCGTCTTCTGCGCATAGGCACGCAGATGGACCACCTGCCGCAGCGCATCGAGCGTCGCCAGATGCTCCTTCCAGTGATGATCCAGGTTCTGCAGGAGGATCGACTTTTCCACCTGCACCCAGGTGTCCGGCTCCAGCTCCTTGGACTTGGCCTCCACCATGCTGTCGGCCTCGGCGGTCACCCGCTCCAGCACGATCTCGGGATCGATCGCTTCCTCGGTCAGCCAGTCGTCGATCGGCGGCTCGATGTTGAGCAGCTCCTTGAGCTGCGTCTTCATGCCCGCGACATCCCATTGTTCGGGATAGGAATTGGGCGGGCAGGCACCGCCGACGATGGCATTCACCGTTTCGGTGCGCATATCGGCGACCATCTCGCCCACCGTCTCGGCATCCATGATGTCGGCGCGCTGCTCGTAGATGACCTTGCGCTGGTCGTTCATCACGTCATCATATTCGACGACCTGCTTGCGCACGTCGTAGTTGCGCGCTTCCACCTTCTTCTGTGCGGTCTCGATCGCCTTGGTCAGCCACTTGCTGCCGATCGCCTCGCCATCCTCGATGTTGGAACGCATCATCTTGGCGAACAGCGTGTCCGGCCCGAAGATGCGTAGCAGATCGTCGTCCAGGCTCAGATAGAAGCGCGACAGGCCGGGGTCGCCCTGGCGACCGGAGCGGCCGCGCAGCTGGTTGTCGATGCGACGGCTTTCATGCCGCTCGGTGCCCAGCACGAACAGGCCGCCCGCCGCCAGCACCGCCTTCTTCTCCTCGGCGATCTCGGCACGGACGCGCTCGGCGATCGCCTCATATTCGGGCGTTCCCTCGATGAAGTCGGCATGTTCGTCGGACATGCGGAATTCCAGGTTGCCGCCAAGCTGGATATCGGTGCCGCGACCCGCCATGTTGGTCGCGATCGTCACCGCGCCCAGCCGGCCCGCCTGCGCCACGATATGCGCTTCCATCTCATGATAGCGCGCGTTCAGCACCTTGTGCTGGACACCTTCCTGCATCAGAAACTCGGACAGCAGCTCCGACTTCTCGATCGACACGGTGCCGACCAGCACCGGCTGGCCCTTGGCCGCATGCTCGCCGATCTTGCGCGCGATCGCGCGGAACTTGTCCTGCGTGTTCTTGTAGAACTCGTCTTCCTCGTCGACGCGGGAAATCGGCAGGTTGGTCGGGATGGTGACGACGTTCAGCTTGTAGATGTCGTAGAATTCCGCCGCCTCGGTCGCCGCCGTGCCGGTCATGCCGCCGATCTTGGGGTACATGCGGAAATAATTCTGGAAGGTGATCGAGGCCATGGTCTGGTTCTCAGGCTCGATATTGACGCCCTCCTTGGCCTCCACCGCCTGGTGCAGGCCTTCTGACCAGCGGCGCCCGTCCATCATGCGGCCGGTGAACTCGTCGATGATGACGACCTTGCCGTCCTTGACGATATAGTCGGTGTCGCGCTTGAACATCATGTTCGCACGCAGCGCCTGGTTCAGATGGTGGACCACCTGCGTATTCTCGAAATCATACAGGTTGGCGCCCTGGAGCAGCCCGGCATTCTCCAGCAGCCGCTCGGCCCGTTCGGTGCCTTCTTCGGTCAGGATGATGGAGCGCTGCTTCTCGTCCTTTTCGTAATCGGCCGCCTCCAGTTGCTTCACGATCGCATCGACGCTGATGTACAGCTCGGACTTGTCGTCGGTCGGGCCGGAGATGATCAGCGGGGTGCGCGCCTCGTCGATCAGAATGGAGTCCACCTCGTCGACGATCGCGAAGTTGAACGCGCGCTGCACCATGCCCGAACGCTCATACTTCATGTTGTCGCGCAGATAATCGAAGCCGAACTCGTTGTTCGTGCCGTAGGTGATGTCGGCGGCATAGGCGTCGCGACGCTGTTCGTCGGTCAGGTTCGGGATGATGACGCCGGTGGTGAGGCCCAGAAAGCCATAGACGCGCGCCATCCAGCGGCCGTCGCGATTGGCCAGATAGTCGTTCACCGTCACGACGTGCACGCCCTTGCCCGGCAGCGCGTTCAGATAGGTGGCGAGCGTCGCGACCAGCGTCTTGCCCTCGCCGGTCCGCATCTCGGCGATCTCGCCGCGGTGGAGGACGATACCGCCTATCATCTGCACATCGTAATGCCGCTGACCGAGCACGCGCTTGGCGGCCTCACGCACCGTCGCGAAGGCCTCGGGCAACAGGCTGTCGAGCGTCGCGCCTTTCGCCAGTTGGTCGCGGAACTTCACCGTCTGACCGGCCAGTTCGGCATCCGACATCGCCTGCAACGCAGGCTCGAAGCCGGCGATCTTGGCGAGGACCGGGTTGAGCGACTTGACATATCGGTCGTTGGACGAACCGAAGAAGGACTTGGCGAGGCCGCCGAACATGGGCAATTCCTGTTATCTGAAGGATGCGCACGCAGCCGCATCCGGGCGCGCAACGCGAAATCGTGAGGGCAAGATGGGTCCGGCAGCAGCCGGCGCCAAGACGCTATTCGCGCCGGCGGCTCGCATAAAGCGGCATGATCGCGTGCGGCACGGGCGCGACGAAAACCGCCACGCCCCTTACCGCATGCAGGCCGGGCAGCGCCTGCGCCGGTCGGGTATTCGCCGCCGCGACGCGTGAGACCTGCGTCTGCGCCACTGCCGCCTGCGCGGCGACGACCTGCTGCGCGCCGGCCCCGCGTGTCGCCCCGACCGCGCCGGTGAGCGCGGACAGCAAAGCCGACAGAAGGAGAAGCAGGTTCATCGCGCCCGGTCTTAAATCAGTAGGGCAAGGCCGTCCACCTACTCGCGTGGTAAACGCCGTGCCATCTTCATCCGACCGGCGTGCAGGCGTCTTGCCCGCTGCACGGCGTCGCGTATGTAGGCGCGATGAACGTTTCCCCCCTCGCCCGCCCATTTCCTGCC
>NZ_CAMLAC010000180.1 GCF_946477935.1 uncultured Sphingomonas sp.
CTATCGCCCCACCTCCAGATCTGGCGCTGGGGCCCGCACATGCTGGTCTCCATTCTCCATCGCGTAACCGGGTCGGGGATGGCGACCGTCGGCACCGCGCTGCTCGTCTGGTTCCTGGCCGCGATCGCCGGCGGGGCCGAGAGCTATGCGACGTTCCGCGACGTGTTCACGACGGATGCCGGCAATCTGAACATCCTCGGCTATGTGATCGGCATCGGCCTGACCGCCTGCCTGTTCCAGCACATGATGACGGGTATCCGCCACCTGGTGCTCGATCTGGGCGCCGGGTTCGAGCTGAAGACCAACAAGCGTTACGCCATGCTCACCATGGTCGCGTCGGTGACGCTGACCGTGCTGTTCTGGCTCTATCTGGGGATCAAGTGATGCGATCGGGAACCAGCATCGGCCGCGTGCGCGGCCTGGGTTCGTCCAAGCAGGGCGCCAAGCATTGGTTTCACCACCGGCTGACCGCGGGATCGAACTTCCTGCTGATCGTCTGGCTGCTCGTCTCGATCCTGCGCCAGCCGTCGTTCGATTACGAAGCGATGCGCATGTGGCTGTCGAGCGCGTGGGTGGCGATCCCGATGATCCTGCTCGTCCTGTCGGTCTTCTCGCACTTCCGCATGGGGCTGCAGGTGGTGATCGAGGATTACCAGCATGACGAGAGCCGCGTCGCCGCACTGGTCGCGCTCAATGTCTTTACCGCGGTGACCGCATCGGTCGCCATCTTCTCCGTTCTCAAGATCGCCTTTGGAGCCGCTGCGTAATGCCTGCTGCCTACAAGATCATCGACCACACCTATGACGCGGTGGTGGTCGGCGCCGGCGGATCGGGCCTGCGCGCCACCATGGGCATCGCCGAGGCCGGCCTGAAGGCCGCGTGCATCACCAAGGTGTTCCCGACCCGCAGCCACACGGTCGCCGCGCAGGGCGGCATCGCCGCCTCGCTGGGCAACATGGGTCCGGACCACTGGACCTGGCACATGTTCGACACCGTCAAGGGGTCCGACTGGCTGGGCGACCAGGACGCGATCGAATATCTGTGCCGCGAAGCCCCGGCTGCGGTGTATGAGCTGGAGCATGCCGGCATGCCCTTCAGCCGCACCGACGAGGGCCGCATCTACCAGCGCCCGTTCGGCGGCATGATGCAGAATATGGGCGAGGGGCCGCCCGCGCAGCGCACCTGCGCCGCGGCCGACCGTACCGGTCACGCCATGCTGCACACGCTGTACCAGCAGTCGCTGAAGTATGACGCGGACTTCTACGTCGAATATTTCGCGCTCGACCTGATCATGGACGAGGCCGGCGCGTGCCGGGGCGTGATCGCCTTGTGCATGGAAGACGGATCGATCCACCGTTTTCGCGCGCACAACGTGGTGCTGGCGACGGGCGGTTATGGCCGCTGCTATTTCTCCGCGACCTCGGCCCATACCTGCACCGGCGACGGCGGCGGCATGGCGCTGCGCGCGGGTATCGCGCTGCAGGACATGGAGTTCGTGCAGTTCCACCCGACCGGCATCTACGGCGCGGGCGTGCTGATCACCGAGGGCGCACGCGGCGAGGGCGGGTATCTGACCAATTCCGAGGGCGAGCGCTTCATGGAGCGCTATGCTCCGTCCGCCAAGGATCTCGCCAGCCGCGACGTGGTGTCGCGTTCGATGGCGATGGAGATGCGCGAAGGCCGCGGCGTCGGCAAGGAAGGCGACCATATCCACCTGCACCTCGATCATATCGATCCCAAGGTGCTGCACGAGCGGCTGCCCGGCATCACCGAGACGGGCAAGATCTTTGCCGGTGTCGACCTGACGCGCCAGCCGCTGCCGGTGACGCCGACCGTCCATTATAACATGGGCGGCATCCCGACGAACTATCACGGCGAGGTCGTGCGCCTGCGCGACGGCAACCCCGACTCGATCGTCCCCGGCCTGTTCGCGGTGGGCGAGGCGGCGTGCGTATCGGTGCACGGCGCGAACCGCCTCGGCTCCAACTCGCTGATCGACCTCGTGGTGTTCGGTCGTGCGACGGGCCTGCGCATCAAGGACCAGTTGAAGCCGAACACGCCGCACAATCCGCTGCCCAAGGGATCGGAGGAGCTGTCGCTCGGTCGCCTCGACCATTTCCGCAACGCCGCCGGCGGGTCGCCGACCGCGGAGATCCGTTCGGAAATGCAGAAGACGATGCAGCGCCACTGCGCGGTGTTCCGTACCGACGAACTGCTGACCGAGGGCCGCGAGAAGATCCGCGGCACCTATGGCCGGATGCAGGATGTCGGTATCAAGGATCGTTCGCTGATCTGGAACACCGACCTGATCGAGACGCTGGAACTCGACAATCTGGTGTCGCAGGCGGTGGTGACGATGGAATCGGCGCTGAACCGCAAGGAGAGCCGCGGCGCGCATGTGAACGAGGACTTCCCCGAGCGCGACGACGCGAACTGGATGAAGCACACGATCACCACGTTCGACGGCTGGGGCGGCAAGGGTGGCGCGACCGCGATCGATTACCGCCCGGTGCACGACTACACGCTGACCGACGACATCGACTATATCAAGCCGAAGAAGCGCGTTTACTGATCCCGCGGATCAGAGGTGCGATACAGGCGCCCGCATGGGAAACCATGCGGGCGTTTTGGTGTCCGAAGATGGCGTGCCGGGCCGCGCGCCTGACGGTAAAAAGCTGCATATCCTCGTCTGTCGCCGACAGGCTTATGATGCCACGTGCGCGAAACATGCAGGTGGGGGCGAATGCCATGACGACAAAGGCATTTCGGTGGGCGAATCGGCTGGCATCGATCGTGCTCGTCCTGACGGCGGCGAACGGGGCGCCCGCCTGGGCACAGGACGGGGCGGCGATTTTCCCGATCGCGTCGCCACAGCAGGTTGCCGAGGCGCTGGACGACTGCATAAAAACGGACGGCGTGCCCAGCAAGCTGGAGGCGGTGGGGTGGAAGGCCGAGCCGCCGTCGGGCAACGGCATGACGCTGTACCGTAAGGCGGGCAGTGGTGCGATGTTGCCGCTGTTCGATCCGAACGGTGAGATGCGCTGCTGGGTGATGTCCCGAACGGACCAGCCCCCCGCTCGCTATGTCGAGGCGGTTACCGCCCTGCTGGGGCCTCCCACCGGCAAGCCGTCCATATCCTCCGGCGTGCAGGCAGGCGATCGGGATCATTCCCTCCAGTGGAACGTGAAGGGTTATGCCATTCCGATGGACGTCTTCAAGACGCCGCAACCGGGGGTGCGCATCGAGGTCTGGCGTCTGCCCCCGTCGCCGCAAAAATAATCAAGGGTTATAAGATTATACGCGTCGTGCGGTAGGTCGGTCGCCGAGCTGGTTGAGGGCGTCGGGGTTTTGGCGGGCCCAGGTGTAGAGCAGTTCGACGGGTTCGACGAAGCGGGTGCCGAGGGGCGTGAGGCGGTATTCGACGGCGGGGGGGACGACGCTGTGTATGTGGCGGGTGAGGAGGCCGGTTTCCTCCATGTCCCGAAGTGTTTGGGTCAGCATCTTTTTCGAGATGCCGGGCAGGCTGCGGTGCAGCACGCCGCTGCGCGCGGTGCCGCCGTGGCGGGCGTGGAGCACGTGGAGGATCATGCTGGTCCATTTGGTTGCGAACAGCGCCAGCACACGGCGCGGGGCACAATCTTCCCGCCATTCCTCGTCGTTCGATCCGGGGCGCATGGGTGGTTACCCTTTGGTGACTAGGTTCCTGTTTGGTGCCGTCTAGAAGCTGCGAAGGCCCGTGCCTAGCTGGTGATCTTCAAGAGCGAAGGTGCGAAGATCATGACGAAAACGGCATTGGTGGTGGGCGCGAGCGGGATCGTCGGCAGTGCGACGGCGGCGCTGCTGGTCGAGCAGGGCTGGACCGTTCACGGGCTGGCGCGGCGGCCGGTGGCGCAGGACGGCGTCCGGCCGGTGGTCGCCGACCTGCAGGATGCGGGTACCACGCGCACGGCGCTGGCCGATATCGATGCCGATGCGGTGTTCATCACCACCTGGGCGCGTCAGGACAGCGAGGCGGAGAATATCCGCGTCAACGCCGCGATGGTGCGCAACCTGCTGGATGCCCTGCCGCCCGCCACCGGACCACGGCATGTCGCGCTGGTCACCGGGCTGAAACATTATCTGGGACCGTTCGAGGCCTATGGCAAAGGCACGCTGCCGCAGACACCGTTCCGCGAGGAACAAGGGCGGCTGGACGTCGAAAACTTTTATTATGCGCAGGAGGACGAGGTGTTCGCCGCAGCCGCGCGCGACGGATTCACGTGGAGTGTTCATCGGCCGCATACGGTGATCGGCAAGGCGGTCGGCAACGCGATGAACATGGGGACGACGCTGGCGGTATATGCCACGCTGTGCCGGGCGACGGGGCGGCCGTTCACCTTCCCGGGATCGGCGGCGCAGTGGCACGGGCTGACCGACATGACCGACGCCGGCCAGCTCGCCCGCCACTTGCTATGGGCGGCGGAGACGCCGGCGGCGCATGACGAGGCGTTCAACGTGGTCAATGGCGACATATTCCGCTGGGAATGGATGTGGAGCCGTATCGCTGGCTGGTTCGAACTGGAGGCGGCGCCGTTCGACGGCGTGGTGCGGCCCCTGGAAGAGCAGATGGCCGATGATGCCCCGATCTGGCGCGAGATTGCGGCACAGCACCGGCTGGTCGAGCCGGACCTGTCGCGGCTGGCGTCACCATGGCATAGCGATGCCGATCTGGGGCGCCCGATCGAGGTGGTGACCGACATGTCGAAAAGCCGGCGGCTGGGCTTTACCAGCTATCAGCCGACGGACGATGCGTTCTTCGCCTTGTTCGAGCGGTTGCGGGCGGATCGCCTGATCCCGTAAACTTGCAATAGACTCGCATTAGCCTTACTCTCCGGGGTGAGGAGAAGGCCATGCGTGTCGCGTCACCCGCCGCCGTTGATCACCCCACCCTGTCGCCGATCGCAGTCGAGACGATCACGCGGGCGGTGCGCGTTTGGCGTGCGGCCCGCGACGCGCATCGCCCGGTATTGCCGGCGCTGCATGCGCTGCTGGCCCCGATCGGGCACGACATGTTGGCGCCGGTGATCGACAGTGTGCTGCGGCTGGGCGAGCAATGCCTGGACCGGACGCCGTGCCGGGATTGTCCCTTCGGCTCGCAAACGGATGTGGAACTGCTGGTCGATCTGCTCCGCGATCCCCGGCGGGTGGCGACGCTGCCACGCTGTGCGCAATCGACGCCGAGGGCCAAGGCGGTGTTCGCCGGCGCGCTCGCCTCCGCCGGCGTGATGATGGCGATGGCCTGATCCCGATTGCCAGACCTGCCTTCGGCCCGGTGACGGTGCTGTCCGATGTTGACCTGCGCCGCTACGATCCGGCGTTGGCGGATGTGTTGCGAGAGGTTTATGGCGAACGCCACCGGCTGAAGACCGATCTGTTCTTCGACCACCCCGCGCGGGTGCCGCCAGGGCCGGCCCCGGTTTTTACCGCCGAACAGTGCTGACCGGCGATCATCGCCGCTTTTTTGCACGTGCCGGGGCGATGCCTGTGCTGCATCGTGTGATGGCGATGTGCCGATCCGCCCAAGGGCTTGTGCGTGGTCCCACGACCCGGAGCGCGCCGATGGCCCATCGCGCGGATCGGAAGCGTGGATTGTCGTGGAACTGAACGCCGCGATCGCTGGTTCGCTCGCGCCATGGACCAGCACCCGAACAATGCCGTGAACTATCCGGCCCTCGCCGTCCCGCAGATCCAACTGCACGGACCCGTCGACGACGCGATGTACGCGACGTTCAAGCAGCAACTCGCCGCCGCATCGGCGGGGCAGGGGCCGCTGGTCGTGTCGATCACCACGCTGGGCGGCGATCCGGAGATGGCGCGGGCGATGGGCGATTCGATCCGCCTGCTGCGTGACCATACCGGACGCGAGACGCTGTTTCTGGGCAAGGTGGCGGTCTATTCGGCAGGCGCGACCTTCATGTCGGCCTTTCCGGTCGACAAGCGGTTCCTGACCCGCAACACCCGGTTGATGCTGCACGAGCGGCAGATGAACGCCGCCGTCGACCTGAAGGGGCCGCTGACCACGCTGCCGGCCGTGCTGAAGGCCAAGCTGCACGAGATCGAGCATTCGATCATGATCCAGGAAGAGGGCTTTCGCGCGATCGTCGCCGGATCGCGGGTGGATTTCGAGACGATTCGCGAGAAGGCGGTGGCGAACTGGTATATCAACGCCGAGGAAGCGCGCGACCTGGGCCTGGTGCTCGACGTGATCTGATGATCTGGCGGGCGTTCGCGATCCGCGGACGCCCGCCAGCCGCGATCGGCATATTTTTCGCTGTCAAGACATTTGCGGCCTGCACGCCGGTCATGTATCGGGCAGGCACGATCCTTGCCGGCGATCTGGTCGGCCCATCAGCGGACATCGAACCCATGGCTGAATTTGCCCTGCCCAAGAACAGCGTCATCAAGAAGGGCGAAACGCACAAGGCGACCACCACCGGCCGCATCAAGAAGTTCAAGGTCTATCGCTACGACCCCGACTCGGGGCAGAATCCGCGCTACGACACGTTCGAGGTCGATCTGGACGAGTGCGGCCCGATGGTGCTGGACGCGCTGATCAAGATGAAGGGCGAGCAGGACTCCTCGCTGACCTTCCGCCGTTCGTGCCGCGAAGGCATTTGCGGGTCGTGCGCGATGAACATCGACGGACGCAACGGCCTGGCCTGCACCACCGCGATCGAGGATGTGAAGGGCGAGGTGCGCATCACCCCGCTGCCGCACATGGATGTGGTGAAGGACCTGGTGCCGGATTTCACGCATTTCTATGCGCAATATGCCTCGATCCAGCCCTGGCTGCAGACGGTGACACCGGAGCCCGCGGGCAAGGAGCGGCTGCAGTCGCCGGAGGACCGGGCAAAGCTGGACGGGCTGTACGAGTGCATCCTTTGCGCCTGCTGCTCGACCTCGTGCCCGAGCTATTGGTGGAATTCGGACAAGTTCCTGGGGCCGGCGATCCTGCTGCAAGCCTATCGCTGGCTGGCCGACAGCCGTGACGAGATGAACGGCGAGCGTCTGGACGAGCTGGAGGATCCGTTCCGTCTGTATCGTTGCCACACGATCATGAACTGCGCCAATGTCTGCCCCAAGGGCCTGAACCCCGCCAAGGCCATCGCCGAGATCAAGAAGATGGAGGCCGAGCGGATCGTCTGATCCGCGCGTGCCTGCCTTATGCCCTTTCCCTGCAGGGTGGGGCCTGTCTCCAGACGCGGCGCTCGCGGAACCGCCCCCCCCCCCCCCCCCCCCCC
>NZ_CAMLAC010000181.1 GCF_946477935.1 uncultured Sphingomonas sp.
GGGCTCGGAGATGTGTATAAGAGACAGCATATGGTGTTGGGGATCATCGTCGGGATCGTGTTCCTGGCAGGGTGGATGCTGGAGGCGGACGAGATCCGCATGGTGCTGATGGCGGCGCCCGACGTGATGGGGCTGGTGCCGCTGATCGAGATGGGGACGCTGACCGATCTGGTGGCGGCACTGGCGGGCGCGTCGGTGGCGGCGCGGATGCGCGGTGTCGGGTCATGGTTGCGGGCGCGGCTGGGGCGGGAGCAACGGCGGCGGCGGAGCGTGCGAGTGCGACAGGATGACGAGCCCGGGCCGATATGGGGAGTGGCTTGGGGCTAGCCGGCCGGGCGGAACGATCGAGGGGCAGCATCGTTGACGCGCGGAATGACCGCGCCCCTTCGCTTCGCCAGCGCCTCTCCGCTGTGCCTGTTGGCGCTTGGCGGCTGTCGTTCGGGGGTGCTCGACCCGGCAGGGCCGATCGCAGCGGGCGAAGAGTCCCTGTTGTTCAACTCGCTGGCGATCATGCTGGGGATCGTCATCCCGGTGATCGTCATGGCCATCGGCTTCGCCTGGTGGTTCCGGGCGGGCAATGAACGGGCGCAGCATCTGCCCAAATGGGCCTATTCGGGGCGGCTGGAGCTGCTGGTCTGGTCAATCCCGGCGCTGGCCATCGTCTTTCTGGGCGGAATCGGCTGGATCGGTGCCCATGAATATGACCCGCCGAAGCCGATCGCGTCGCGCGCAAAAGCCATGACGATCGAGGTGGTGTCGCTCGACTGGAAATGGCTGTTCCTCTACCCCGAACAGGGGATCGCGACCGTCAACCGGCTGGTACTGCCGGTGGGCGTGCCGGTGCGGTTCCGCATCACCTCCGCCACCGTGATGAACAGCTTCTTCGTGCCGCAACTGGGCAGCCAGATCTATGCGATGGCGGGAATGGATTCGACGCTGCACCTGCGTGCCGACCGGCCGGGGCGGTATCGGGGACTGTCCGCCCATTATAGCGGCGAAGGATTTGCCGACATGGATTTCATCGCGCACGCCGTACCCCCGGCGGCCTTTGCGCAGTTCGTGGCGGCGGCGCGAGGGCAGGGGCCGGTGCTGGACTGGCCGGGCTTCGTGGCACTGAACAGGCAGAGCACGGATGTGGCACCCTATAGCTACCGTGCGGTGCAGCCGCGGCTGTACGACACCATCGTCGCGCGGTCCGGTGCGCCGGTGAGCGAAACCGCGCATGACGGGCGGGAGCATTGACCCTGTTCGGTAAGCTGGGCTGGGACGCGATCCCCTTTCACGAGCCGATGCCGCTGATCGCGTTCGGCGTGGCGGTGTCGGGCATCCTGGCGCTGCTGATCTGGACGTGGCGCGCGGGGCATTTCCCCTATCTGTGGCGCGAATGGATCACCTCGGTCGATCACAAGCGAATCGGGGTGATGTATTGCCTGATGGCGGGTGTGATGCTGCTCCGCGGTTTTTCCGATGCGCTGCTGATGCGATCGCAACAGGCGATGGCGCAGGGCAATGGCGGGTATCTGCCGCCCGAGCATTACGACCAGATCTTCTCCGCACATGGCACGATCATGATCTTCTTCGTGGCGATGCCGTTCATGATCGGGCTGATGAACTTCGCCGTTCCATTGCAACTGGGCGTGCGCGACGTGGCGTTCCCGACGCTCAATTCGGTCAGCTTCTGGCTGACCGCGAGCGGGGCGCTGCTGATGAACCTGAGCCTGGTCATCGGGGAGTTCGCGAAAACCGGTTGGCTGGTCTATCCACCGCTGTCCGAACTGCGCTTCTCGCCCGGTGTCGGGGTCGATTATTATCTGTGGTCGCTGCAGATATCGGGCGTCGGCACGCTGCTGTCGGGCGTAAATCTGGTCACCACCATCCTGAAGATGCGCGCGCCCGGCATGGGCTATACCCGGATGCCGATGTTCTGCTGGACATCGCTGGCCTCCAACCTGTTGATCGTGGCGGCGTTTCCGATCCTGACCGCGACATTGGCGATGCTGATCCTGGACCGGTATCTGGGCTTCCACTTCTTCACGAACGAGCTGGGCGGCAACCAGATGATGTTCGTGAACCTGATCTGGGCCTGGGGCCATCCGGAGGTCTATATCCTGATCCTGCCGGCGTTCGGCATCTTCTCGGAGGTGGTATCCACCTTTTCGGGCAAGCCCTTGTTCGGATACCGGTCGATGGTGATCGCCACCATGGTGATTTGTATCCTGTCGTTCATGGTGTGGCTGCACCATTTCTTCACGATGGGCGCCGGGGCCGACGTCAACGGTTTCTTCGGCGTGACGACGATGATCATCGCGGTGCCGACGGGGGTGAAGGTCTTCAACTGGCTGTTCACCATGTATGGCGGGCGCATCCGCTTCACCTCGATGATGCTGTGGTCGATCGGGTTTATCGTCACCTTTGCGATCGGGGGGATGACGGGCGTGTTGCTGGCGGTGCCGCCCGCGGACTTCGTGCTGCACAATTCGCTGTTCCTGGTCGCGCATTTCCACAACGTCATCATCGGCGGGGTGCTGTTCGGGGCCTTTGCCGGCTTCACCTACTGGTTCCCCAAGATGTTCGGCTTCATGCTGGACGAGCGTTGGGGCAAGCGGGCGTTCTGGCTGTGGCTGTCGGGCTTCTACCTGGCGTTCATGCCGCTCTACGTGCTCGGCTTGATGGGCATGACGCGGCGGATGCAGCATTATGACGTGCCCGAATGGCAGCCATGGCTGATCGCGGCGGGTGCGGGCGCGCTGCTGATCGCGGGCGGCATCGCGTGTCAGGTGATGATGCTCTATGTCTCTATCCGCGATCGCAAGCGGTTGCTGGACGAGAGCGGCGATCCCTGGGACGGGCGGACCCTCGAATGGATCACCGCCTCGCCGCCGCCGACCTTCAACTTCGCCGCGCTGCCCGACGTGACGGGCGAGGATGCCTATTGGGAGCTGAAGTCCAAGGCGCGCGAGAAGAAGGAATTGAGCGAGCGGCCCGACTATGAGCCGATCGAGATGCCGCGCAACTCGCCGACCGGGATCATATGCGCCGTGTTCGCCACCGCGATGGGCTTTGCGCTGATCTGGCACATCTGGTGGATGGTGATCGCCGGCTTCCTGGGGGCATGGGCGACCTTTGTCGTCTTCGCATGGCGGGACGAGCCCGAATATGTGATCTCTGCCGACGAGGTGAAGCAACAGGACGATGCGCGGCGCCAGGGCAAGGCGACGCTGCTCAACCTGCCCGAAGAGGCCGCGACATGAGCGGCGCGGCCGACGCCAGCCGCCACGGCGATCCGCACAAGCTGGGGCATGGCGAACGCCCGGCCAGCGAGCGCGGGCCGGCGCCCAAGCGCATCGTGGTATCCTACGGCTTCTGGATCTTTTTGCTGTCGGACTTCATCATGTTCTCCGGCTTCTTCGCCGCCTATGCGGTGCTGGTCGGTGAGACGGCGGGCGGGCCGACGGGGCGCGACATCTTCGAGGTGCCGCTGGTCGCGACCGAGACGGCGTTGCTGCTCGCCTCCAGCTTCACCTGCGGACTGGCGGGCATCGCGATGCTGGCGGAGAGCCGGCGATGGTTCCAGATCGCGATGGCCGCCACCGCCGTGTTCGGGTTCGGTTTCCTGTCGCTGGAGGCCTATGAGTTCCTGCACCTGATCGGTGAAGGCCATGGACCGTCGCGCAGTGCCTTCCTGTCCGCCTTCTTCGCGCTGGTCGGGTGCCACGGCGTCCATGTCACGCTGGGCATGCTGTGGCTGACGACGATGATGGCGCAGGTCTGGGCCAAGGGGTTTCGCGAGGATATCGCGCGACGGATGATGTGCTTCAGCCTGTTCTGGCATGCGCTGGACATCGTTTGGGTGGCACTGTTCACCATGGTCTATCTGATGGGGACGCACGGATGAGCGATACCCGCACCGACGACAGCGGCAGCGGCGGTCTGGACGAGACACCGCAGGACGACAAGGCACCCGGCAGCCGGTCCGCCGAGCATGACATCCCTGCGGCGCTGCGCAGCTATGCGATCGGCTTCGGGCTGGCGGCGATGCTGACCGCGGCAAGCTTCTATGTGGCGACGAGCGACCTGATATGGGGGCCGGGTATCCCCGTTGCGCTGGTCGCGCTGGCGATCGGCCAGATGGGGGTGCATCTCGTCTTCTTCCTGCACATCACGACGGGGCCGGACAATACCAACAACGTGCTGGCGCTGGCGTTCGGCGTGTTGATCGTCGGGCTGGTCCTGATCGGGTCGCTGTGGATCATGAACCATCTGGATCACAACCTGATGGGACATGGACTGATGGCGCCCTGACTTCGGGAGTCAGCGCTCCGCCAGTAGCGCGCGGGTGACGCCGTTGGTCCAGCCGAAGCCGTCCTGATTGGGATATTCGCCGCCGCCGCCGGGGCGACGCTCGCGCACGTCATATTTTTCCAGCAGCTTGCCGCTCGATGCATATTCGCGCTGCACCGAGGCGAGCCATGCCGCCTTGATCCGGTCGGCGGGGGCGGCGTGGCCGTAGCGGCGCAGACCCTGGATCGCGATCCATTGCAGCGGTGCCCAGCCATTCGGGTCGTCCCATTGCTGGCCGCTTTCGGTGAGGGTGGTGCGCAGGCCGCCCTGGCCGATGAACGGGGCAAGTGCCTCGGCGGTCGCGGCGGCTTGCTGCGGACTGGCGGCGCCGACGAACAGGGGGAAGGCCATGGCGGCGGTGCGCGCGTCGGCGACACTGGCCTTGTCGAGATCATAATCGGCGAAATAGCCGCTGGGGTTCCACATCAGCCGCCGGATCGCGGCGTCGCGTGCGGCGGCGCGGGCGGCGTAGTCGGTGGTGCAGGCGGTGTCCCGCAGGGCCTTGCAATTGGCGGCGATGGTGCGCTCCATCCCCAGCATCAGGCTGTTGAGATCGACGGGCACCAGCCGCGTGGTGCGGATGGTGGCGAGGCTGCGCCCGTCCGCCAGCCAGCGCGAGGAGAAGTCCCAGCCGCTTTCCGCCGCGGCACGCAGGTCGCGGTAGAGCTGCCCCGCGTCGCGATTCGGCGTGGCGGCGGCGAGTTCGGCATCCTCGCGGTAGCTTTCGTCGCGCGGATCGGCGCGGTCGTCCCAATAGCGGTTGAGGAGCGTGCCATCGGCGAGGCGCACGGCGCGGGCATGCTGCTCGCCGGGTTTCAGCCGCTCGGCGCCGGCCATCCAATAGGCGTGTTCGGCACGAAGCTGGCGGGTGCGGGTCGCCAGCGTTTTCGCGTCGCGCGACATCGACTGGATGAGATAGAAGACGGGCGGTTGCGAGCGGCTGAGATAATAGGTGCGCGTACCGTTGGGGATATGGCCGAAGCGATCGATCAGGCTGCCGAAATTGACCACCTGATCCTCGACCAGATCCTGCCGGCCGGCAAGCGGCAGGCCGAGCATCGAGAACCAGCTATCCCAATAGTACATTTCCCGGAACCGCCCGCCGGGCACGACATAGCGGCGCGGCAGCGTCAGCGCCGAGGAACCGGGCGCGACCTTGGTGGTGATGCGGGTAAGCTGGGGCCAGAGCTGATCGATATGCTGGGCGATCGGCAGGCGCTGTTGCGTGGTGCCGCTGGGCGTGATCGGCAGGGTGAAGTTGGCGAGGACGAAGGCGCGCAGCTTCGTCTTGTCGGTGGCGCAGTTGCAGGCGCGGTAGGCGGCGAGGATCGGGCGGTCGCCGCGGCGGGGCTCGGCATCGGCGAAGGTTTTGGAGTCGGGGAAAAGCTGCGCCATCTGCACGTCCCGGTAGAGAACACCGAAACGCTGTGCCGGCGACAGCGGCGTGGCGGCGAGTGTCAGCAGGGCGAGCGGCAACAGGGCGAAGCGGGTCTTCAAGGGCGGCTCTCCAGCAAGGCGGCGCGCGACAGCGTCACGCGGGCGTTCGGACGATCGATGCGCAGGATCAGCGTTTCCGTCGGCATGGGGAGCCGCAGAACGAAGCCTTGCGCCTCGGCCCAACGCTCGGGCGTCATCGGGCGGTCCGAGAGGTCGCGCCAGTCGGCGCCGGCCAGCCATGCGGGGTCGGCAAGGGGGGTGGCACGGCGGAAGGCGGAAAGCGCCGCGACGAAATCCTCCAGATCGGTATCGCGCGCCGTCCAGTCGATCCACGTCGTCTCGTTGTCCTGGGCGTAGGCGTTGTTGTTGCCGTGCTGGCTGCGGCCGAACTCGTCGCCTGCGGTCAGCATCGGCGTGCCCTTCGAGGCGAAGAGCGTAGCGAGCATCGCGCGCGCGGTGGCGGCTCGGGCGGCGCGGATCGCGGGCTGGTCCGTCGGGCCTTCCGCGCCGTGATTCCAGGCGATTTCGTCGGCATGCCCGTCGCGGTTTTCCTCGCCATTGGCATGGTTGTGGCGGTGGGCGTGGGCCAGCGTGTCGGCGAGGGTGAAGCCGTCATGCGCAGCGAGGAAGTTGACCGAGCGGGTGGCGGGGGCGGCGAAGAGGTCGGAGGAGCCGGCGAGGCGGGTGGCGAGCGTGCCGGCCGCACCGTCACCGCGCCAGAAGCGGCGGACATCGTCGCGGTAGCGGTCGTTCCACTCCAGCCATGTGGCGGGGAAACGGCCCAACTGGTAGCCGCCGGGGCCGATGTCCCAGGGTTCGGCGATCATGATGCGCGAGGCGAGGTCGGGATCGGCGGCGATCTCGGCGAAGATGGTCGCGTGGGCGTCGAAGCCGGGATTGCGGGCCAGGACGGGTGCGAGATCGAAGCGGAAGCCGTCGACGCCGGCGCGCGCGAAGTGGCGGAGGGTGTCGAGGATCAGCGCGCGGATGTGGGGGCGTGCCGTGGCGAGGGTGTTGCCGGTGCCGGTGTCGTTGATCAGCGTGCCGTCGGGTGCGGCGGCATAGGCCTGTGGGTCGTAGCCGCGGAAGGACAGGGTGGGGCCGTGTATGTCGCTTTCGCCGGTGTGATTGAAGACGAGGTCGAGGATGGTGCCGATGCCTGCACCGCGCAGCGCGGCGATCGTCGAGACGAGTTCGGCGACGCCGCCGGGAACGAGACGCGGGTCGAGCGCCATCGGGACGACGGGGTTGTATCCCCAGGCATTGGTGAGGCCGAGGGCACCCAGGTGCCGTTCGTCGATCCAAGCGGTGATCGGCATGAGTTCGACCGCGGCGACGCCCAGCTTTTGCAGATGGGCGATGATCGCGGGGTGGGCGAGCGCGGCGAGCGTACCGCGCTGTTCCGGGAGCACGTCCGGGTGGCGCATGGTGAAGCCGCGGACGTTCAGTTCGTAGATGAGGCCGCCGGGCTGGAAGAGACGGGGTGGGGG
>NZ_CAMLAC010000182.1 GCF_946477935.1 uncultured Sphingomonas sp.
GTTCAAGGCGGCGCTGCCGGGCGTGCGCGCGGTGGTGGTGGAGACGCGCATGCCCTCGCGCAGCGCCGCGGTGCTGACCGCGAGCACGCCGGTGGCATCGGCACCCCGCACCCTGACCGCCGAGAGCCCGCGACCGGCGCCGACGCTGTTCGAGGCGCCCGCCCCGGCGGCGGCCGCACCCGCGCCGGTTCCGGCCGCACCGGCGCCGGCAGTGACGATCACCACCGACCGGCCGCCGCTGGACCCGCGCCTGACTTTCGACCGGTTCGTGGTCGACGGATCGAATCGGGTGGCGTTCAACGCCGCACTGGCCCTGGCCGAGCCGGGCGTGCCGCGGTTCAGCCCGCTGTTCCTTCACGGCGGCACGGGCCAGGGCAAGACCCACCTGATGCATGCGGTCGGCCACGCCTTCCAGGCGAACGAGCCGGGTGCGGCGGTGCTGTGCATGTCGGCCGAGCGGTTCATGTTCGAATTCGTCGCATCGATGCGGGCGCGCGACACCTTCGCGTTCAAGCAGCGGCTGCGTTCGGCCGATCTGCTGCTGATCGACGATCTGCAGTTCATCGCAGGCAAGGATGCGACGCAGGAGGAGTTCTTCCACACGGTCAACGAGATCGTCGGGGCGGGCAAGCGGCTGGTGATTTCTGCGGATCGCTCGCCCCAGTCGCTGGACGGGGTGGAACCACGCATCCTGAGCCGATTGGGCGCAGGGCTTGTCGCCGACATCAAGGCGCCTGATCTGGTACTGCGCCGCACGATCCTGGAGCGCAAGGTGCGCGATCTGCCGGCCCACACGATCCCGGCGGACGTACTGGATCTGCTCGCCTCTCGCATCCACGCCAATATCCGCGAGCTGGAAGGCGCGCTGAACCGCGTCGTGGCCTATGCGCAACTGACCGGTGACACGATCGACCTGGAGTTCGCGACCGCGACACTGGGCGACATGCTGCGCCACACCCAGCGCCGCATCACCATCGACGAGATCCAGAAGCTGGTCAGTGCCCATTTCGAGCTGAAGCCGCTCGACCTGGTATCGGCGCGTCGCAGCCGCGCGATCGCCCGCCCGCGCCAGATCGCCATGTATCTTGCCAAGCGACTGACGACGCGCTCGCTGCCCGAGATCGGGCGCAAGTTCGGCGGGCGCGACCATTCGACCGTGATCCACGCGGTCAAGAAGATCGAGCAGTTGCGCGACACCGACCGGGATATCGACAATGCCGTGCGCGTGCTGATGCGCGAGTTGGAAGGCTGAGAAGTCGGCCGATAAGGGCCGAAATGGTCTTAATCCCTTCGGTCTGATTGACGCCGGGCATGCTGCGGCGCATGGCCGGCACGGGAAAGCGCGTGGTCCGCAGAACGCACGCCATCCCCCTTCGACCATGATGCATGGTGGCGAGTCCCGCAGATTGCCGGCACGCAAGACACCATGGCCGATCGTCCGCAACAGGAGATCGTCATGAAAGCCATCGCTTCATGGGCGCTGATCGGCAGCGCCTTGTTCGCCGGTCCCGCCAGCGCGCAGCAGGCGCATACGGGCAATCCGGCCGTACGCCATGGACCGGACATCGTGGTGCAAGGCGCGCCACCCACGCTGGAGCACTGGACGAGGGGTATATCCCGCACGTTGGACGACGCCTTGGAATATCCGTCGTTGACGCCGGGCTGGAGTCCTGCCGAGGGGATCGTATCCGTCCGCTTCCTGTGCAGCGAAGCGGGCACGCCGGCTGCCGTTCGGATCTTCAAGACATCGGGAGATCGGCAACTGGACCGTGCGGCGGTGCGCGCGGTGCAGCGGATCAAGTCGATGCACCCGTTGCCCAACGGGTTGAAGCCGACGCAGATCTATGAGGCCAACGTCCTGTTCAGCCTATCGCCGCAGCATCACGACCGCATGATCGCCAAGCTGCGGCAAGAGGCCGAGAAGCGCAATGCATGGTTCCAGCCGGATGACGTGATCGCCTTCGGAACCGGCTTTCGGACGCCGCTTCGCACATCCGCGAAATCCGGCGCCTGAAGGCGCGCGGCCACCTGTCTCTGCGGGCGGGTGGCCGTGTTGCGCACATCAGATCTGCAGGCCGACGGCATCCTGCGCAGCACGCAGCGTAGGCGCGGCGAGCGAGCGGGCCTTTTCAGCCCCGGCTTCAAGCGCCTGAGCGACGGCGGCGCGATCGTTGAGGAGGGCGACCATCCGGTCGCGGATGGGGCCGAGCGCGGCGATGGCGACATCGGCGAGGACCGGCTTGAACTGACCGAAGCCCTTGCCCTGATGTTCGGTCAGCACGTCGGCAGGCGTCGTGCCGGCAAGCGCGGCGTAGATCGTCACCAGGTTGCGCGCTTCAGGACGATCGGCCAGTTCGGCCATGGTGGCGGGCAATTCGGCCGGATCGGTCTTGGCCTTGCGCAGCTTCTGCGCGATCGCATCGTCGCTGTCGGTCAGGTGGATGCGGCTGGCCTCCGATGGATCCGACTTGGACATCTTGGCCGAACCGTCGCGCAACGACATGATGCGCGGCGCCGCCTTGCTGACCAGCGGTTCGGGCAGCACGAACACGTCCGAGCCGAAATCCGTGTTGAACTTGGTGGCGATGTCGCGCGCGAGTTCGAGATGCTGCTTCTGATCCTCGCCCACCGGCACATGGGTGGTGCGATAGACAAGCACGTCGGCGGCCATCAGGACGGGATAGGCATAGAGGCCGATGCTGGCGCCCTCCCGGTTCTTGCCCGCCTTGTCCTTGAACTGCGTCATCCGGTTCAGCCAGCCGATGCGCGCGGTGCCGTTCAGAATCCAGGTCAGCTCGCTATGCGCGGGCACACGCGCCTGGTTGAACAGGATCGAGCGGGCGGGGTCGATACCGGACGCCAGCAACGCGGCGGCCATCTCGATGGTGTTGTTCGCCAGCTCCTTCGGATCGATCGCGACGGTCAGCGCGTGAAGATCGGCGAGGAAGAACAGGCAGTCATCGCCCTCCGCCATCGAATCCTGCATCGCCACCCACTGCTTGATCGCGCCCAGATAATTGCCGAGGTGGAGATTGCCGGTGGGCTGGATGCCGGAGACGACGCGCATGACTTACCTTCTGATGAGCTTTTTCAGTTCCGCGATCCGGAACGCGCCGGTGGCGAAGCTGGCCGCGGCATAGACGAGGATGCCGGTGCCGACCAGTATGATGAGCGCGCCCCAGCGCTGAAGGCTGGATCCGGTGACATAGGGCTGGAACAGGTCGTTCAGGAACCACATCGCCGCGCCCATCAGGAGCGCCGCGGCGATGAGGCGGGGGGTGCGGCGGCGGAGCTGCGGGTCGGCGACGAACTGGCCGCGGTGGGCGAGCGTGCGATAGAGCAGCGCGACGTTGACCGTGCTTGCGATGGCGGTGGCGAGGGGCGGGCCCATGTGCCCGAGCGGGCGGATGAGGGCGAGATTGAGGCCCAGGTTCACCAGCATCGACCAGGTGGCATAGCGCACCGGCGTTTTCGTGTCCGATCGGGCATAATAGCCCGGCGTCAGCACCTTTACGAGAATGTAGGACGGCAGGCCGATCGAGAAGGCGGCGAGCGCCTGGGCGGTATAAAGCGTATCCGTGGCGTCGAACTTGCCATGCTGGAACAGCGCAGCGGCAATCGGGGTGCCACAGACGATCAGCGCGACGGTGGCGGGCAGCGTCAGCAGCAGCGCCAGCTCCATGCCGCGATTCTGCGTATCCATCGCCTCCGCCTCACGGCCGGCACCGAGCAGGCGGGATATGGTGGGGAGCAGCACGGTGCCGAGCCCGATGCCGATCAGGCCGAGCGGCAACTGGTTCAGCCGATCCGCCGCATAGATATAGGAGACCGAACCCGCGGGCAGCAGCGAGGCGGCGAGTGCGGTGGAGACGACAAGGTTGATCTGCACCGCGCCGGCGCCCGCCGCGGCAGGCCAGATAAGCGCCAGCAGCCGCTTCACCTCGGGATTGAAAGTGGGGCGCTTCAGGCGCAGTCGCACGCCCGCACTGCGGCAGGCCCACCACAGCCAGGCAAGCTGGACCGCGCCAGACACGGACACGGCGATCGCCTGGTTGCGCGCCGTGACCAGCGGGTCGTCAGCATGGAAGAGGATCAGCGCGGCGATCAGCGTGGCGTTGAGCAGGATCGGCGCTGCCGCATTCACCCAGAAGCGGTGCAGCGAGTTCAGGATGCCGCCGAGCAGCGAGACGAGGCTGATGAACAGCAGATAGGGGAAGGTCAGCCGGTTGAGCAGCACGATATAATCGAACTGTGCCGTAGAGCCGCCGGGATAGCCGAAGGTCTGCACCCAGGTGACGGGCCAGGCGGCGATCATGACGATCGCGGTGAAGACGATCAGGATCGGCAGGAGGACGGACAGCGCATCCTCGGCAAAGGTCAGGCCCCGGGCCAGTCCGCCGCCCGGCTCCGCCTCACCCTCTGCCACCTTGCGGTTGAACATGGGGATGAAGGCGGCGGAGAAGGCGCCTTCCGCGAACAGGGCGCGGAACATGTTGGGCAGGCGAAACGCGATCTGGAACGCATCGGAGGCGAAGTTCGCACCCACGAAGCGGAAGAACAGCGAATCGCGCACGAGCCCCAGCACCCGGCTGGCGAGCGTCAGCCCGCCAACCGAGCCCAGCGCCTTGGCAAGATTCATCTAGGGAATCAGGCGTGACCGGTTTCGGGCGTGTTCGGCTGCGCGGTGCCGGCATTGGCCTCCGCCTGCTGCATGTAGAGCTGCGCGAAGTCGATCGGCTCGAGGAGCAGCGGCGGGAAGCCGCCGTCACGCACCGCATCGGCCAGCACGCGGCGGGCGAACGGGAAGAGCAGGCGCGGCGCCTCGCCCAGCATGAAGGGCTGGATCTGGTCGGCGGGCACGTTGCGGAAGCCGAACAGGCCGGCATAGCTGAGATCGACGATGAAGGCGGTCTTGCCCTCGGCCTCGGCACGAACCTCGATCTTCAGGACCAGCTCGTGCACTTCCTCGCCCACCTGCTGCGCGCCGATGTTGAACTGCACGTCGATGCCGGGCGCGGCCTGGTTCTGGTAGATCGCCGGCGCATTCGGGTTCTCGAACGACAGATCCTTGACGTATTGCGAGATCATGCCGGCGGCAGGGGCGGTGTCCGCAGCGTCGCCGGCGGTCATGTCGAAGCCCTGCGGGGTGCCCAAATCGTCCATCGTCAATGTCCCATCATCAAGGAGGTGCAGGACCGATCGCACGCGTCATGCGTTCGGCCCGAATGGCCGAGCGGTTAGCAGTGGCCTGAAGTCGTTTCAACGTTGCTTCGCTGCGGCGCGGGTTCGAATCGGTGCGGGTTTGAATTTGCGGCCATTGAACCTATGTTGAGGCGGTTATCGAAAGGCTCGCAAGCGTTGTTCTACGTCGTTCTTCTCGCGATGGTCGCCCTTTTCCTGGCCCTGCGGCTCTACAGTGTGCTGGGCAAGCGGACGGGGCATGAGCAGCAGCCGCTGGCACGCGGCGCCGATGACCGCGGCGTGCCGGTGACGGTCGCGCGGCCGGTCGAGGTCAGCCTGGAGAAGCGGGAAATGCCGAACCGCAACATCGAGGGGCGGGCCGAGCAGGGCGTGCGCGCGGTGATCGCGGCGGAGCCGGGTTTCGACGTGGCGCAGTTCCTGAACGGGGCGCAGAGCGCATACCGGATGACGCTGGAGTCCTTCTGGAAAGGCGACGAGGAGACGCTGGCGACGCTGGCCGAGCCCGATGTGCAGGCGGTGTTCGCCGAGGCGATCGCGGCGCGGCGCGAATCGGGCGAAACGCTGGACAACCGGCTGGTTTCGATCGAGCGGGCGGTGATCACCGATGCGCAGGTGCAGGGTCGCGAGGCCCGGATCACGGTGCGCTTCGATGCGGACATCGCCGCGGTGACGCGCGATGCGAACGGGCAGGTGGTCGCGGGGTCGCTGACCGATGCGGTCGAGACGCATGACGTCTGGACCTTCGCGCGGACGCTGAAGAGCAGCGATCCGAACTGGAAGCTTGCCGATACCGACGAAGCGTGAGCGCGTTTCGGTTTGCCGCGACGGCGGCGCTCGCTCTGGCGCTTTCCGCTTGTGCGGGGCGCATCGTGCCACCCACCAGCCCGGCCGCGCCGGGTGAGCGGCCGACTGCGACCCGCCCGAACGTAGCCCGGCCATCGACGGGCAAGGCTCCTGACATCCGCGAACCCGGACGCGTACCGAACGGGCTGGCGCGGATTGTGCCGGCGACGCCGCTACTGGCGGCACCGTCGCTGCCCAATCCCGCCGCCACGACCGCGGCAACCGCCGGGGTGCTCCCGGGGCCTGCCATCGCAACCCTGCCGATCACCGATGCGCAGGCCGATTCGGCGCGTGCGGCCTTTGCCCTGTCATGCCCGGGGCTGATGCGGCGGACCGATACGTCCGGGCTGACCCGGGGGGCGGACTGGGGTCCGGCCTGTGCCGCTGCGCGAAGCGGCGGGCGGGCGCGGGATTTCTTCGCGCGCTACTTCGAGACGGTGCAGGTGGGGGACGGCAAGGCCTTTGCCACGGGCTATTATGAGCCCGAGATCCTCGGCTCGCGCGAGCGGCGGTCGGATTATGAGGTGCCGATCTATGCCCGGCCGCGCGACCTGATCGATGTCGATCTCGGCCAGTTTTCCGAGAACCTGAAGGGGCGCAAGATCCGCGGCAAGGTCGCGGGCACGAACTTCGTACCCTTCGACGACCGCACCGCGATCGAGCAGGGGTCTTTGGAGGGGCGCGCGCCGATCCTTGCCTGGGGCAAGGATGCGGTTGAGGTGTTCTTCCTCCAGATCCAGGGATCCGGGCGGCTGCGCCTGCCGGATGGGTCGATCATGCGGATCGGCTATGACACGCAGAACGGGCGGGATTATACCGGGATCGGGAGCCTGATGCGGCAGCGGGGGCTGTTGCAGCCGGGGCAGGCGTCGATGCAGGGGATCGTGCAGTGGTTGCACGAGCATCCGGAGGAAGGGCGAGCGCTGATGCGCGAGAACAAGAGTTTCGTGTTCTTCCGCGAGCTGGACGGGCCGCCGCAGGGCGCGATGGGTTATGCCGTCACCGGGCAGGTGAGTGCCGCTGCGGATCCCAAATATGTGCCGCTGGGTGCGCCGGTATTCCTGTCGATGGATCGGCAGGACGTGACTGGTTTGTGGGTGGCGCAGGATACCGGCGGCGCCATCAAGGGATCGAACCGGTTCGATACGTTCTGGGGTGCGGGCGAGACGGCGCGCAGCGTGGCGGGCGGCATGTCGGGGCGGGGCACGGCGTTCCTGCTGCTC
>NZ_CAMLAC010000183.1 GCF_946477935.1 uncultured Sphingomonas sp.
TGTCGCCACCGACCCCCCATTGCGTCGCATCCACCAGCAACGTCCCGCGCTCGCCGAAGCGGATGTCCGTCCATTTCCAGGTGCCGGGCGGACGGCGGTACAGGTCCGAATAGGCAAAGGGCAGCGCGTTCATCATCAGGGGCCTGGTGCCCTCCACTCGAACCCCGCGCCCGCCCCCGGTCAGGCGCATCCAGCGTACATCCACCTTGTTGCCGGTGTCCTGCGGCCGGATATAGTCATGCGGCTGCTCGGCCAGACTGCCCCGCCACAGCGCGATCGCGGCCGAATGCTTGCGATCGACATAGCTTTCATGCGGCCCGCGCCCATACCATTCCGCGGTATCGAGCGCGCCCGGCAGGTCGAAGGCCAGCCCCACCCGGAACGGCGCCGGCAGGTCGGACCGGAGCGGCGTGAACTGCGTCGCCACGGTGACCGACCCGTCGCCCGCCATGCGATAGGTCGAACGGAAGGTCGCCACGCGCGGCACCGCCTCGGTACCGAGGGTAAAGTCGACCACCGCCTCGCGCGCGCCGTCGCTGCTGCGGCGCAGCGAGATGCCGGACAGGGTGCGCGCCGCGCTCAATTCCTTCCAGATCGCGAGCTGCTTTGCCACCCCCGTGCCGATGCTGTTGTCGGTCTCCGCGCGCCAGAAGTTGGGCGCGCCACCGGTCAGAAGCGGCTTGCCCCCCCTGGTATAGCTGCGGATCAGCCCGGTCCTGCGATCCAGCTCCAGCACCGCTTCCGCCGCGGCGAACCGCACGGCATTCGCGGTTTCGCTCACGGCCGCCGACCCCGGTGCAGCCGGGCGGGCGCCGCTCGGCCCCTGCACCGAAAACTGCTCCCACGCCATCACCGTCCCGGCCGCGATCGTCGGCACCAGCCCTTGCGTCGCCCGCATCCGCACCGTGACGAGATATTCCGCACCCGGCCTGCGGCGGAAACTCGCCACCGGCAGGGTCATCCTGCCCATACCGTGCGCGGCCACCGCGGGCGGGCTCAGCGTCCCGCGCTGCACCACCTGCCCATCCTCGGCCAGTTCCCATTCGAAGCGATAGCCCGACAGGTCCAGGAAATCCTGCCGGTTGCGTACGGTCAGCGATCCGTCGCGCGGGTCGAAATCGGTGAACTCGGCGGGCGCCGACACCTTCTTCAACTCATGCAGCACCGGGTTGGGCGTCCGATCCGACTGGATCAGCCCGTCACCGAACTCGATGTCGCCGGAAAAGTTGGGGCCATATTCGCCGCCATCCGCCCAGTATCGACGGCCATCCTTCGTGTAACCGTACATCGACTGGTCCACCCAGTCCCAGATGAAGCCGCCCTGCAACTTGGCCGGATGGGCATAGATCGTGTCCCAATATTCCTTCAGATTGCCGCCCGAATTGCCCATCATGTGCGCATATTCGCTCTGCACCATCGGCTGCGCGTAGGTCCAGTTGCGCGCGTAATCGTCCATCTTCTGCGCCGGATCATACATCGGCGCATAGACATCGGCATACCAGTTGGGCCGGTGGTCGTGCAGCGGCAACGGACCCCAGCCCAGATAGCTGACCAGCCGGCCGGGATCGCGCGCCTTCACCCGCCGCGCCGCCTCCTCGAAGGTCGGGCCGATCCCCGCCTCGTTGCCCAATGACCAGAAGATGACCGAGGGGTGGTTCTTGTCGCGCTCGACCATGTTCATGATCCGGCTGACATGCGCGGCCCGCCATGCGGGGTCGAAGCCGATCTGATATTGGGCGCGCTTCTCGGGGAAGCGGTTGCCATATTCCATATAGGCGTGGCTCTCGACGTTGGCCTCGTCCATCACATACAGGCCGTACCGGTCGGCCAGTTCGTAGAGATACGGGTCGTTCGGATAATGCGCGGTGCGGATCGCGTTGACGTTGCTGGCTTTCATCAGCCGCACGTCCCGCTCCATCAGGTCGCGCGACATGACGTGAAAGGTCTCGGGGTCATGCTCGTGGCGATTGACGCCGCGAATGGTCACCGGCTTGCCATTGACCGTCACCACCCCGCCCCGCATCGCCACGCTGCGGAACCCGATCCGCCACGGCGTCGATTGCACCAGCCTGCCGGACGCATCCTCCAGCTCGACCAGCAGCGTGTAGAGGTTCGGCGTCTCCGCGCTCCACGATCGCACGCCGGGCACGGTGCCACCAATCGTCAGCCGGCGCTCGGCGCCGCTCGCGGCCAGCGGCGTCGCACGCGTCAGCACCACCCGGTCGCCGTCCATCACCGTGATCCGCGCCCGCCCGGCCGCGCCCGCCGTCACCGCCAGATCGACCGACAGCGTGCCGTTGCGATACCCCTCGTCCAATCCGGCATGGACAAAGGCGTCACGGACATGCGTCTTCGGCACCGCGAACAGGAACACGTCGCGCTCGATGCCCGACACGCGCCAGAAATCCTGATCCTCCAGATACGAACCGTCCGACCACCGCATCACCTGGATGGCGACCGTATTGCGCCCCGGCCGGATCTGTTCGCCCACCTCGAACTCGGACGGCAGCTTGCTGTCCTCGGCATAGCCGACCTTCACGCCGTTCACCCAGACGGTATAGGCCGATCCCGCCGCACCGATATGCAGGATGACGCTGCCGCCCTTCCACCCGGCCGGCACCCCGATGTCGCGGCGATAGGATCCGACGGGATTGGTCTTGTGCGGGATCAGCGGCCGGTTGGCGGGAAACGGATAGCGCCAGTTGTTGTAGACGGCCTGGTCATAGCCCTCCGCCTGCCACATCGCAGGCACCTTGATCGACTTCCACTGCGACACGTCGAAACCGGGCTGCTCGAACCCGGCCGGCAGGTCGTCGGCGCTGGGCGAGAAAGCGAACTTCCACGGCCCGTTGAGCGACAGGAACCGGGTGGAGGCATCCCGCCGCCCCGCCATCGCCGCCGCGCGGCTTTCAAAGGGAAAGCCGGTCGCCCGCGCGGGCAGCGTGTTGCGGGCGAACACGGCCGGGTTTTCCCAATCCGGCCGGGCGGGATTGACCTGCACCGGCGCCACGCCGGGTGCATCGCTCTGGGCCAGCGCGGGCGTCACCGTTCCCAAGGCAAACATGGTCGTCGTCAACCAGGGGGCCAACCAGCGGAATCTCGCCATCATCTGTCCGATCAAGTCATTGCCCGGCCGACCACCATCGGGGTGATGCCGGTCCGGCCGGGATTGTGTCCCGCATCAGAAGCGGAACCGGGTGCCGACGCCGAAATACCGGCCCTCGTCACGCACGTCGCGGGTGTATCGCCGCTCGGGCAGATAGTCGATGTAGCTGCGGAACGGCTTTGCCAGCAAATTGGTCGCGTCCAGCGTGATCGTCAGCTCGGGGATCGGATTGTAGCTGATCGAGAAGTCGAGCCGCTCGATGGCCAGGACGCCCTCACCGGTATAGACCCCGTTGGTATACAGGTTGCCGGTCACGAACGGGCTGCGACGGTTGTACGACAGTCGCGACGAGATACCGCTGCGCTCAAAGAACAGCGCGGCATTGTACGTCCATTTCGACACGAACGGGATCGGCACCAGCGGCGGCGTGGGCGGCACGCTGCCATCGGCGTTCGCCGCCAGCGGGTAGGCGTTCTTGCCATCGACATAGGTCACGTTCGCCTGGACACCGAAGCCCTTGAGCGCGCCGGGCAGGAACTCCAGGAAGGTCTGGCCGCCCAGTTCCACACCCTTGATCCGACCGGCGCCTGCGTTCTGCGGCGAGGTCGTCTGGATCAGGCCGTAGACGGGATCAATGAAGCGCTGGAGATAGTTCGAGATGAACCCGTCGATATCGCGATAGAAGACCGCAGCGGTGATCGATCCCGTGCGAGAGAAGTAATATTCGATCGTCGCGTCGTAATTGTGCGCCACCAGCGGCCGCAGGTTCGGGTTGCCGCCCGTACCGGTGGCATTGACCCGGCCGCAAAGATTGACCGGGAAGCGCGGATCGCACGGCTCTTCCACGGGCACGCCCGGCGTCGGCGGTGGCGGCGGGGCGGCCTCCGTGATGGTGATCGCCGGGTTGAGCTGGCTGAATTCGGGCCGGGTCCGCGTCTTGGTCGCCGCCAGGCGCACCTGCAACTTGTCCATGGGGCGGAAACGCAGGCTGAAATTCGGCAGGATGTCGAGATAGTTCGCGTCGGTCGACCGCTCCACCGCGGTCGTCACCCCGCCGGAGGTGACACGCCCGACGCCGCTGTACCGACCGACCGTGTTGACGACGCGGACACCGAACAGGCCGTCGATATCCAGGCCGCCCAGAGTCAGCGCATAGCGCCCCTGGCCATAGACCGCATAGGTCGTCTCCTCGCCGCGGAACCCCTGCGTCGGGTCGAGCTGGACATTCTCGGTGGCGAACAGCGGCAGGTTGGTTCGCCAACCCGCCACGCGCCCATCGGTCGCCGAAGTCTGCGCGAGAAGCTGCTGCAACCCCGCGATCGAACGCAGGCGCAGCGCCTCCTGATTGGCGATGATCGCACCGCGCGACGGCGCCAGCCAGCTACGCAGGCCCTGCACATCGGTGCGGAACGCGTCCTGCGTCGCCACCAGGTCGCCAAGTCCCAAAGCGGTCAGCGGAACGTTCAGCCCCTCGGTATTCGCGTAGCGCGTGCCGTTGCGCAGCGAACCGTCACGGTCCGACCAGCGGAACCCGAACTGCAACCGGGGCAGGAACGACAGGTCGGTGTCCAGCTCCAGGTCGGTACGGCCTTGCCACCCCTTTCCGTTTGTACGGTTCGTCCGCTCGAAATAACCGCGCCATTTGTAGAGATTGGGATCGAGCGCGTTGAAGCCGGGCAGGTTGAAGGCATTGCCGCCATCGGCGAAGAACTGCACGGTCGCCACCGGCACCACCGTTGTCGCGGTGTCGAAGCTCCACTCGTCGATACCGTATTCGCTGCGCGTATAGGCCAGGTCGGCGCTGAGCCGCGCCCGACCCGTATCCCATTTGAAGCCGAGCGCGTTCTGGAAGGTGTTGGTGTAGCTCTCGCTGGTGCTGCGGAAGGTCTGCGCCCGGTCGCCGCCCGTCTTGGTAAAGCTTTCCACCAGATTGTCGGTGCCCTCGACCAGCACGACGTCGCTCAGCGCCGGGGGCGGGCTGCCGCTGCGCAGAAACACGTCGAACTGGTCGTTATAGCCGTCCTGGCGGAAGCCTTGGAACAGGAAGTCGTAATAGACCTCCAGGTTCGATGCCGGCTTCCATTGGACGCTCATATTGCCCGACGGGCGCACGCGCTTGCCGCTGGGGTTTGCGACGGAGACGCGGTCCGGATAGCGGAACGAGCGACCGACCGAGGTCGGCGTCGGCCTCTGGTTGACGCTCAGCGTTGTGATGGTGCCGCTGCCGACGCGGATCGCATTGCGGTAGCGCGACTGGTTGTACGACGCATTGACCAGGATGCCGATCTCGCCGACCGGCGTGTCCTTGCGTACTGCCACCAGCAGGTTGCCGTTGGGGTCGTACTTGTTGCTCTGATCGTTATAGGTGCCGCGGAAGCCGCCGGCGATCGTGAACGGCTTGTTGAAGTCGAAGGCGCGGCGCGAGCGGACGTTGATGAGGCCGGCGAGCCCCGGCTCCAGCAGGTCCGCGGTGCCCGACTTGTAGACCTCCAGCCCGGCCAGCGCACCCGCCGGAAAGTCCTGAAGCTGCGAACGGCGCAACTCGCCGGTAAAGATGTCGCGACCGTTGAAGGTGGTGGCGAGATCGGGCAGGCCGCGCACCAGCACGCCGCGAACCTCGTCGCCGAAGCGGTCGACCTGCACGCCGGTCACGCGCGCGATGGATTCCGCCGCGGTATTGTCGGGCAGCTTGCCGATATCCTCCGCCACGATGGCGTCCAGAATGGCGTCCGAATTGCGCTTGATCGCCTGCGCGCTCGCCAGGCTGGCGCGGAAGCCGGTGACCACGATCTCCTGTTCGGCGGTGGCGACCGCCGGATCGGGCGTATCGGGATCGGCGGCGGGTGTCTCCTGCGGCGCTGCCACCGTTCCTGTCGCAGCCGTGGTCGCCGGCGATGGTTGCGCAGTGCTGGCAGATGCCGGAACCCCCTGCCCCTGCTGTGCCCACACCGCCTGCGGCAACATCGCCGTCAGTATGCCAGCGGTGGCCAATAATTGAACGCGATACCGATCCATGATCCATCCTCCCCCTGTAAGCGTCCCGCTCTGACGGCGTGCCTGGGCACGAAGCCGATCGAATCCCTATGCCTCTGGATTCTTACCGACCCGACGCTCGGTTTTCTAAACTCTGACTAATGCCCGTCAATCCTTTTCTTGCCATCGCTGGCAAGGGCGTCTTTGTCCGCTATTGGGGTCGGTGGCGGGCTGGCACGCAAAGGCGGGTCCGGTATAGTCGGCGTGCAGGTAGGAGCGCGGGTGAGTGAGCAATTATCGGACAACGACGATCAGCGATGTGGCGCAGGCTGCCGGCGTTTCGATCCGCACCGTGTCACGGGTGCTCAACAAGTCGCCAAAGGTTGCGGCCGCGTCGCGCGCGCGCGTCGAGAAGACGATCAAGCAGCTCGATTTCCGCCCCAGCAGCCGTGCCCGCGCGCTCGCCTCCGGGCGATCATCGCTGATCGGCGTCGTCCAGGACGATCCGAACGCGCATGTGATCGGCGAATTCCAGCGCGGCATCGTCGACGTCTGCGCCTCGCTCGGCTATGAGCTGGTCGTCCACCCTGCGCAGTTCGGGGCCGCCACGCTGAGCGCCGATATCGAGAATTTCGCCATCCGCTCGCGGATCGACGGGTTGATCATCCTGCCGCCCATCTCCGAAGTCGCGTCCATTCCGCTTACCTTGTCGCGCCTGAACGTCCCCGCGGTGGGCATCGCCGCGGTGCGCGTGCCCGGCTATGCCGGCGCGCTGATCAGCGAGGAACGCGCCGCGGCCGCTCTTCTGGCGGATCATCTCGTGGCATTGGGGCACCGCCGCATCGCGATCATCACCGGCCCGCTCTCCTTCTACTCCGCGAACGAGCGGGAACAGGGGTTTCGCGGCGCGCTGGAGGGGCATGGCATCGCCCTGCCCCACCGCTATGTGGCGGAGGGGGATTATGGCTTTGCGACCGGCTATGCCCGCGCCTGCGCGCTGCTCGATCTGGACGAGCCGCCGACCGCCATCTTCGCCAGCAACGACATCACCGCCGCCGCCGCGATCAAGGCGGCCTATGAGCGCGGGCTGGCCGTGCCGGGACAGGTGTCGATCGCCGGCTTCGACGACAGCGACATCGCCTCGATCATCTCCCCCGCCCTCACCACCATCCGCCGCCC
>NZ_CAMLAC010000184.1 GCF_946477935.1 uncultured Sphingomonas sp.
CCCCTCGTCCGCCCGCCCGGTGCGCAGCGCCACCAGCCCCGCCCCGCGCCACGCTTCGGCCGGCGCCCCCGGCAGCGCGATCGCCTCGCGGTAGAAGCCTGCCGCCTGCGTCATATCCGCCGGCTGTCCCCGCGCCCGGTACAATTCGCCCCGCGCATACAGCAGGTCCGCCGTCCACCCGTCATGCGCGAGCGCCGTCAACAGGAAGTCGGTCGCACCCGTGTCGTTCAGCTTCACCTGATCGTCCACCAGTTGCGGCCACCACGGCGCCAGCGCGGCACGGTATGCCTCGCGCCCGTCCTGGCCGGTCGCGCCCACCGCCAGCGCATGCAAGGCCGCGATCCGCTCCGCGCTGGGCGGATGCGTGGCGAACAGCCCGCCGCTGTCATTCTTGCGGCTGCGCGTGTGGCGGGCGGCGGCGGTCGCGTCCTGCTCCGCGCGCAGTTGCTCCCACACCTTCTCCGCCTCGCGCGGGTCATACCCCGCCTTGACCATCAGCGGCACCGATCCCGCATCCGCCTCGCTCTCCATGGCGCGCGAGAAGCGGAAGATCGCGCCGATCAGCCCGAACTGCACCGCGCCCATCGCCGCCGCGCCGGCGAGTCCCGGTACCGGCAACGCCGACAGCCAGGCCAGCGCGTTGGCCTTGCCCCGCATGTCGCGCAGGTTGCGCAGCGAGTGCTGCCGCATGAAATGCGCATATTCGTGGCCCAGCACCGCGGCCAGTTGCGCCTCGTTGCGCACCCGCAGCAACAAGCCGGTATTCACCATCATCATGCCGGTCGGCGCCATCGAGGCGTTGAACTCGGCGGTTCGCACCAGATAGATGCGCACGCCCTGGCACGCGGCGGCGTCCACCATCCGGCAGAAAACGTTGCGGACATAGTCGTTCAGCGAGGGATCGCGGATCACGAACGCGCTGGTCCGGAAACGCCGTTCCAGCTCGTCCACCTCCATCCACAGCCCGCGCTCGTCCTTGTCCACGGGTTGGTAGCCCATGCCGATGCCCGCGCCGGGTGCGGCCTGTTCGGCACCGCCCGGCGCCGCCGCGATCAGCCCCAGCGCTGTCAAGGCAAGCGCCGCGCGCGCGATCATTTCGCCGCGACCTGCGATCCTTGCGCCGTCGGGAACTCGGCCAGCAACTGCCCGACGCGTTTGGCGGCGCCTTCGTCGGTCCGCACGTCACCACCGGATCCTGGATCGACGTTGAACCACACGATGTTGCCGGTCTTCAGGTCGACCAGGGCGGCATAGCTTTCATGCACGCCCGCCTGCATCACCGCACCGACCGCCAGCGCCGCGAAGATCTGCAACGCCTTGCGCCCTGCCGTACCGTAGGCGTCATGCGTCGACAGGAACAGGGCATAGTCGCCGCCCCCGATCGGCCCCAGCCTCGCCGCGCCCGGGCCCAACGTCCAGTCGAACCGGTCCTTCTTGGTCGGCAGACTGGCCGCCGGATTCATCTTGTGCTGGACGATCGCGCCCGCCACCGTGCGGAACAGCGCCTGATACTCGGCGACGAGCTGCCCGGCCTCGCCGTCCTGCTCGGCCAGGAACACCGCCTCGTTGCCGGCGGCCTGCTGATTCGCCTTTACCTGTGCGACCAGCTTGTCACGTGCCGCGGCGGTCCAGTCGGCATTCGCCTCCTCGACCCCGCCCGCGCCCATCGCCCCCACCTTTACATCGGGCCGAAACACGATGATTCGCACCGGCTTTGCAGCGTCAAAGCGGAAATTGCGGTCGAAGCGGATCTTGGCATCCGCCATGCCCGGCACGAGCAGAAGCACCGCCGCAAACGCGACGAACCAGCGCGATGACATCGATAAAACCCCCCGGTTTTCCGGCCCGCTTCGCGAACCGTATCGAAGCCTAATCCGGGGTCATTGGGGCGGGCAAGCGCAGCTTCTTACAAGCGCCTGCCCGCCTCGTAGGTCAGCCCAGCGCCTTCTTCAGCAAGTCGTTGACCACGGCCGGATTTGCCTTGCCGCCCATCGCCTTCATCGTCTGCCCGACGAAGAAGCCGAACAGCGCCTCCTTGCCGCCGCGATACTGGGCAAGCTGGTTAGGATTCTTCTCCAGCACGCCCGCGATCACCGCCTCGATCGCCCCGGTGTCGCTCGTCTGCTTCAGCCCGCGCTCCTCGACGATCTTCGCCGCGCCGTCGCCCGTCTCCAGCATCACCTCGAATACCTGCTTGGCCAGACTGCCCGACAGCGTGCCGTCCGCCACCAGCGCCAACAGCTCGGCCGCCTGGTCTGCGCTCACCGGGCTGTTCTCGATGCTCTTCCCCGTCCGGTTCAGCGCCCCGAACAGTTCCGACGTCACCCAGTTCGCCGCGGGCACCGGCTTCGCGCCCGTCTCCAGCAGCGCATCGAACCAGCGCGCCGCCTCCACCTCGGCGGTCAGCACATTGGCGGCATAGGCGCTGATCCCCAGCGCTTCGTAACGCTTGCGCTTGGCGTCGGGCAGTTCGGGCAGGCTGGCGCGGCACTCCTCCAGAAACGCCTCCTCCAGTTCCAGCGGCAACAGGTCGGGATCGGGGAAGTAGCGGTAATCATGCGCATCTTCCTTGGACCGCATGGAGCGCGTCGTGCCGCTCTCGACGTTGAACAGCCGCGTTTCCTGAACGATCTTGCCGCCATCCTCCAGCACGGAGACCTGGCGCTTGGCCTCATACTCGATCGCGGCCATCACGAAGCGCACCGAATTGACGTTCTTCGTCTCGGTTCGCGTGCCGAATTCATCGCCCGGCTTGCGCACGCTGACGTTCACGTCGGCGCGCATCGATCCTTCTTCCATGTTGCCGTCGCACGACCCCACGTAACGCAGGATCGCGCGCAGCTTGCGCAGATAAGCCCCCGCCTCCGCCGGCGAGCGCATGTCGGGCCGGCTGACGATCTCCATCAGCGCCACGCCCGAGCGGTTCAGGTCGACATAGGAGCGCGTCGGATGCTGGTCATGCATCAGCTTGCCGGCATCCTGCTCGACATGGATGCGCTCGACGCCGATCGACTTGACCGATCCTTCGGGGTCCTTCTCGTCCAGCGAAATCTCGATCGCGCCTTCGCCAACCAGCGGGTGATACAGCTGGCTGATCTGATAACCCTGCGGCAGATCGGCGTAGAAGTAATTCTTGCGATCGAACCGCGACCAGCGATTAATCTGCGCATCGATCGCCATGCCGGTGCGCACCGCCTGCCGGATGCATTCGCGATTGGGTACGGGCAGCATGCCAGGCATCGCCGCATCGATCAGCGACACCTGCGTATTGGGCTCCGCCCCGAACGCGGTCGCCGCGCCTGAAAAGAGCTTTGCCTGGCTCGTCACCTGCGCATGCACCTCCAGGCCGATCACGACCTCCCACTCACCGGTGGCGCCCTGGATGCGGTAGGTTGATTCCGTCATTTCGCTTCCTGCCCAATTCCGTCGGAGCGTTCGGTATCGGCCAAGCCTTCACAGCGGCGACCTTTGCTCCACACATGCAAACGAGGTCCAACCGATGACCCCATGTTCTTCGTCACAGCCGCACTTTGACGTCGGGCCGGTGCATCGTCATCGCGTTGACGACGATACCCGGCCGCGTCGACAACCAAGCTGACCAACTCAAGAAAACCCTCAAGAAGATCGGCTCCGTCCAAAGCTTACCACCACGCCTCGGGCCGCGCGGTAAAGCCCGCCCGCTGCTCGATCGCCAGGCTGGCGTTCAGCACGCCCTGCTCGTCCAGCGGCTTGCCGATGATCTGCAGGCCCAGCGGCAGTCCGGCCGCGTCCAGTCCGCCCGGAACGCTCATCGCCGGTAATCCGGCAAGGCTCGCCGGCACGGTGAACACGTCGTTCAGGTACATCGCGATCGGATCGGCCTGCTTCTCGCCCAGCGCGAACGCCGCAGACGGCGCGGTGGGGGTCAGCAGCACGTCGCACTGCTCGAACGCACGTTCGAAATCGCGCGCGATCAGCGCCCGCACCTTTTGCGCCTGCGTGTAATAGGCGTCGTAGAAGCCCGCCGACAGCACATAGGTGCCGATCATGATGCGGCGCTTCACCTCCGCCCCAAAGCCATCCGCGCGCGTCGCCGCATACATGTCCTGCAACCCCGCGCCTTCCGGCAGGTCGCGCAGGCCGTAGCGCACGCCGTCATAGCGGGCGAGGTTGGACGAGGCCTCGGCCGGCGCGATGATGTAGTAGGCCGGCAGCGCGTACTTCGTGTGCGGCAGCGAGACCTCGACGATCTCGGCGCCCGCGTCGCGCAGCCAGTCGACTCCCTGCTGCCAAAGCGCCTCGATTTCGGCCGGCATGGTGTCGACCCGGTATTCCCTGGGCACGCCGACACGCTTGCCCTTCAGGTCCGCGTTCAACCCCGCTTCCCAGTTCGGCACGTCGAGCTGCAGCGAGGTCGCGTCCTTCGCGTCGAAACCCGCCATCGCCTCCAGCATGATCGCGCAGTCGCGCACGTCCTGCGCCATCGGCCCCGCCTGGTCGAGCGAGGAGGCAAAGGCGATCGTGCCCCAGCGCGAGCAGCGGCCATAGGTCGGCTTGATGCCCGAAATACCGGTAAAGGCGGCCGGCTGGCGGATCGATCCGCCCGTATCGGTGCCCGTAGCACCCGGGCACAGCCGCGCCGCGACCGCCGAGGACGATCCGCCCGACGAGCCACCCGGCGCCAGCGCGGCGTTGCCGCCGTCGCTCCGCCGCCAGGGCGAGATGACGTTACCGAAAGCGCTCGTCTCGTTCGACGAACCCATCGCGAACTGGTCCATGTTCAGCTTGCCGAGCATGCCCGCGCCCGCATCCCACAGCTTTTGCGAGATGGTGGACTCGTACGGCGGCACAAAGCCCCCCAGGATCTCGCTGGCGGCGGTGGTCGTCACGCCCTTGGTGCAGAACAGGTCCTTCATGCCGATCGGCACGCCGGCCAGCGGCTTGGGCGCCTCGCCCGCTGCACGCGCAGCGTCGGCGGCATCGGCGGCGGCCAGCGCATGCTCCGGCGTCTCGACCAGAAAAGCGTTCAGCGCCTTCGCACCCGCTACCTTCGCGTTGAACGCGTCGGCTACCTCGCGCGCGGAAAAGTCGCCAGCGCGAAAGCCGTCGCGGATGCCGGCAATGCCCAGATTGGTCACGTCGCTCATTATTCAATCACCTTGGGCACCGTGAAGAAGCCATGTTCGGCCTGGGGCGCGCCGGCCATCAGCGCGTCGCGGATGCCGCCGCCGGTCAGCGGATCGGCGTTCACCACGTCATCGCGCAGCCGCAGCGTGTTGGGGATCACCGCGGTCATCGGCTCGACGCCGCTGGTGTCGACCTCGCCCAGTTGCTCGATCCAGCCCAGGATGTTGCCCAGTTCGGGCGCCAGCCGGCTGGCATCCTCGTCGGTGATCGCGATGCGCGCCAGGCTCGCGATCCGTTTCACGGTTGCAGTATCTACGGACATGCCCCTGCGGCTACAATGCCGCCATCATCCACGCAACGGTTTTGCCACGTGCTGCCGATTGCAACCTGCGCAACGCTGCGGCACGGAGTTGGCGGTTGCGGCAGCGATACTATTGCTGCACTGCACAACGGAGATATGATGTGGCCCGCAAATTCCTCTACGTCGTCGCGGGCCTCATCGTGCTCGCAATAGCCGCGACCTTCGCCTACCGGCTGTTCGGCAACCAGTTGCTGCGCTGGTCGACGGTGCCCGCGGAGTCGTTCCAGATGCAACCCGCAGCACCGCCATCGCTCTACGATCGCACCGCTTCATGGCTCGCCCGCCCCGAACTCGCGAACAACCCCGCGCAGTGGACGCCCGCCGGCCACACGCCCGCCAAGCCTGGAACGGGTGCGGCGATCTTCTTCATCCACCCGACCTCCTATATCAGCAAGGCGAGCTGGAACGCGCCGCTGGACGATGCGGAGACCAACGATCGCACCGCGCTGTTCCTGCGTGGTCAGGCCAGCGCGTTCAACGCGGCCGGCGATGTCTGGGCACCGCGCTACCGCCAGGCGACGTTCGGCGCCTTCCTGACCAGCGCGGCGGATGCCGAACGTGCGCTGGCGCTCGCTTACGGCGACATCGACGCGGCCTTCGATTCGTTTCTGGATACGATCGGCCCCGATCGCCCGATCATCCTTGCCGGGCACAGCCAGGGCGCGCTCCACCTGACGCGGCTGCTGCGTGACCGCGTGGCGGGCAACGCCGTCCTCGCCCGCCGCATCGTCGCCGCCTATGTGGTCGGCTGGCCGGTCTCGGTCACCACCGATCTGCCGCGCATGGGCCTGCCCGCCTGCGCGACCGCAGACCAGACCGGCTGCATCCTGTCGTGGCAGACCTTTGCCGAGCCCGCCGATCCGTCGCTGATCCTCGACGTGTATGATCAGACGCAAGGCTTCACCGGCGCGCCCCGCCGCGACACGCCGATGCTGTGTACCAACCCGCTGACCGGTACGCCGGACGCGACCGCACCCGCCACCGCCAATCTCGGGACGCTCTATCCCTCGCGCGATCTCAAGACCGCGGACCTGCTCCCCGGCCGCGTCGCGGCGCGCTGCGGTGATCGCGGCTTCCTGCTCATCGGCGACGGCCCCAATGTCGGTCCCTATGTGCTGCCGGGCAACAACTACCACGTCTACGACTACAGCCTGTTCTGGGCCAATGTGCGTGCGGACGCGAACCGGCGCCTGGCGGCCTTCACGAAATGATCACGCTCGACCGCAACAGCTTCCGCGAGGCACTTCCCAGCGGCGGCCGCCTGCTGGGCCTCGATGTCGGCACCAAGACGATCGGCACCGCGCTGTGCGACGCCGGCTGGAGCTTCGCCAGCCCCGCCACGCTCGTTCGCCGCACCAAGTTCACCAAGGACAAGGCGCAACTGGCCGAGCTGATTGCCAGTCAGTCGGTCAAGGGCCTCGTCATCGGCCTGCCGCTCAACCTCGACGGCAGCGAAAGCCCCCGCTCGCAATCGACGCGCGCCTTCGCCCGCAATTGCGAGGATCTGGGGCCGATCCTGCTTTGGGACGAACGCTGGTCCACCGTCGCGGTCGAGCGCATCATGATCGAACAGGACATGAGCCGCGCCAAACGCGCCGAAAAGATCGACAACTTCGCCGCCGCCCATATCCTGCAAGCCGCCATCGATGCGCTGACGATGGGGTAGGCGTGGAGGCGGGCGCCACTCCCTCTCCCCTCCGGGGAGAGGGTCGGGGTGAGGGGCCGCCAAGCAGCGCAACACTGCTGCCCCCCTCACGGCTACGCCGCAGGTT
>NZ_CAMLAC010000185.1 GCF_946477935.1 uncultured Sphingomonas sp.
ATCCCACCCGCGTCGCCGCTACCGGCGGCACCGCCCCCTTGGCCAGCGCGAACAGCAGCTCGTAATCATCCCCCGCCGTCGCGGCGGCCAGCGCATCGCCACCCCAGGCCCGATACGCGCCGGACAGCGGCACCGCGCCCAGATCGACCGTCACCGCCACCCCGCTCGCCGCCGCCATCCGCGCCGCATCGATCAGCAGCCCGTCGGACACGTCCATCATCGCAGCGACCACCGGCGCCAGCGCCCGCCCCTCGGCCAGCCGCGGCACTGGCCGCCGATATGCCGCCAGCAATTCTGCCGGCCCCTCGGCACCTTGCGCGATCGCAAGCCCCGCGCCGGCATCGCCGATCGTGCCCGTCACCCACAAAGCGTCGCCCGCCCGCGCGCCCGATCGCACCGGCGCCGTCGCATCGCTGCCGAACGCGGTCAGCGTCAGCGTGCGGGCACCGCGCAGCGACACGGTATCCCCCCCGATCAACCGTGCGCCCGTGGCGCGCAGCGCATCGCCGAACCCGGCCAGGAATGCCCGGTCCCACGCATCGTCGCCGATCGGATAATTCAGCAGCACCCCCTCGACCGCCGCCCCCTTGGCGGCCAGGTCGGACAGGTTGGTGGCGAGCAGCTTCCACGCCACGTCGCCGGGCGGATCGTCCGCCAGATAATGCACCCCCTCGACCAGCGTATCGGTGGTCACGAACAACGCGCCGGCATCCACCACCGCGCCATCGTCGGTCAGGCCGCGCGCGCCGGGATGCAGCGGCAGCGCGCGTAAGGCGGCGATGAACTCTCCCTCGGTCACCGCCGCGCGGCCGCCATCAGGCGCGCACCGCCTTGGCGATGCCGTCCAGCACCCCGTTCACGAACCCCGACTCGCGCCGCTCGTAAAAGGCATGTGCCACATCCACATATTCGCTGATCACCGCACCCACCGGCACGTCGCGGCGCGCCAGCAGCTCATAGGTGCCGGCGCGCAGGATCGCCTTCATCGGCTTGTCCAGCCGTGCCAGCGACCAGCCCGCGGCCAGCTTGCCCTCGATCAACAGGTCGATCTCGCCGGCCCGGTCGGTCACGCCCTTGACGATATCGTCGAAGAAGTCGGTATCCGCATCGGCATATTCGACATCCTCGATCGTCGCGCCGATGCGGTGGTTGTGGAATTCGTGCAGCAGCACGGGGACGGCGGTGCCCTCCATCTCGTGCTGATACAGCGCCTGAACGGCGGCAAGGCGCGCCGCCGCGCGCTCTTTGGTACGGTTGCTGGTACGATTCATCGTCGCGCCTTTACGCCGATGCGGCGCGGTCGTCACCCCGCCGCTACTTCCCCATCACCGTCGTCGTCGGCGTGCCCTTTCGCCCTTCGGGCAAGGTGACGCCCTCCCGTGTCTGCACGATCGGCCGGATCGTCCCGTCGGGATTGTAATACAGCCGCTCCACCGCCGCCGACCGCCGGAATTCTCCACCCTGCTCGCCGTCGATGGTCAGCGTGCCGTCATGATAGAAGAAGTACCAGTTGTTCTTGAACGGCACGATGCCTGCGTGGATGGTGAAGCTGTTCGTCGCCTCGCCGGTCAGTTCGCCGCGATAGGTCCACGGCCCCTGGATTGACGGGGCGGTGGCGTAGGAGATGCGCTCCTTCTTCTGCTCCGGCTCCTTGATGGAGGCATAGGTCAGGTAATACAGCTTGCCCCGCTTGTGCAGCCACGGGCCTTCCAGATAATTGGTGACCTTCAACTCTCGCGGTTCGCCGTCCAGTTCGGTCATGTTGGGCTTCAGCTTGGCGATGTAGAGGTTGGAATTGCCCCAGGCCAGCCAGCTCGTCCCGTCATCGTCGGTGAAGACGGTGGGGTCGATGTCGCTCCACGCCCGCCACGTCGCCTTGTTGTCCGTGACCAGCGCCGATCCGCGTGCATCCCTGAACGGCCCCAGCGGCGTGTCGCCCACCGCGACGCCGATCGCCTTGCCGGGATGCGTCTTGTCGTGCTCCACCGTCACGTAGAAGTAGAATTTGCCGTTCTTCTCCACCATCTGCGACGCCCAGGCCTCGCCCTTCGCCCAGGTGAAGTCGGTCGGCTTCATGATCGGGCCATGCGCCGTCCAGTTCTTCATGTCGGTGGTCGAATAGGCCAGCCATTCGTTCATCGTGAAGCCCTGCTTGCCCTTGGCCTCGTCGCGCCCGGCATACAGGTACAGCCGGTCACCCACGACGAGGGGCGCGACATCGGCGGTGAAGCGATCGCGGATGATCGGGTTCGATCCCGGCCGATCGACATAGCGATCCTGCCCCCCGCGCGCCGGCGCGTCCTGCGCCACCGACACCGCCCCCAGGCCGAGTGCCATCGCGACGCCGGCGCTCCACGCCAGCCGACGTGCCATACGTCCCGTTTCCATGCCGATCCTCTCCCGCCAAGCGCTGGTTGCGCCTCAGGATTTCACTCTAGAGGCGGCGGGATCGTGTCGTCAATTGTCAGACTAGAACTTTGCCCTACCGGTTCAGCCGCAGCCGCAACGCCACCGACCGCGCATGGGCCGGCAGCCCTTCCGCCTCGGCCAGCGCGACGGTGGCCGGCCCCAGTGCCTTCAGCGAATCCTCGGTCAGTCCCAGAAAGCTCGTCCGCTTCATGAAATCCAGCACCGACAGTCCGCTGGCGAAGCGCGCCCGGCGCCCGGTGGGCAGCACATGGTTGGGCCCCGCCACGTAATCGCCGATCGCCTCGGGGGTGTAGCGGCCCAGGAACACGCTGCCGGCATGGCGCACCCGGTCGAACAATGCCTGCGGATCGTCGGTGGCGATCTGCAGATGCTCGGGCGCCAGCCGGTCGACCAGCGGCATCGCCTCCTCCAGTGTCGGCACGACGATGATCGCGCCGTTCGCATCCCAGGCGGCGCGCGCCACGGCGGCGGTGGTCAGTTCGGGGATCTGCCGGTCCACCGCCGCTGCCACCTGATCGGCAAAGGCGGCATCGTCGGTAAACAGGATCGATTGCGTCACCGTGTCATGCTCGGCCTGGCTCAGCAGGTCGGCGGCGATCCATTCGGGATCGTTCCTGGCGTCGGCCACCACCACGATCTCGCTCGGCCCCGCGACCATGTCGATGCCGACCACGCCGTACACCTGCCGCTTGGCCTCCGCGACCCAGGCATTGCCCGGCCCCGTCACCACGTCGACGCGCGCGATCCGGCCCGCGCCGTACGCCAGCGCGCCGATCGCCTGCGCGCCGCCGATCCGCCACACCTCGTCCACGCCCGCCAGATGCGCCGCCGCCAGCACCAGCGCGTTCGTCTGCCCCTTGGGCGTCGGCACCGTCATCACCAGCCGCCCCACGCCCGCCACCTTGGCGGGAATCGCGTTCATCAGCAGCGAGGATGGATAGGCCGCCCGTCCGCCCGGCACGTACAGCCCCGCCGCATCCACCGGCCGCCAGCGCGCGCCCAGCCTGACGCCCGCCTCGTCCACCCACTCGCTATCCTCGGGCTTCTGCCTTTCGTGATAGGTCCGGATGCGCGCCGCCGCCAGGTCCAGCGCCGCGCGCAGCTCGGGCTCCAGCCCCTCATAGGCGGCACGGCAGTCCGCCGGCTCGATCCGCCAGCCGGTCTCCGCCAGGTCGTGCCCGTCCAGCTTGCGCGTGAACGCCGCCACCGCCGCCTCGCCTTCGTCGCGGACCGCGCGCAGGATGGTCGCCACGTCGCGCGCGACATCGGCATCCGCCTCGCGCCGCGCATCGACCAGCGCATCGAAATCCGCGGCAAAGCCCACCCCGGTCGTATCGAGCCGGATCATGCCGCCGTCTCCGCCACCGCGCGCCGGATCGCCTCGACCAGCGGCACCACCCGCCCGCGCGTCTTCATCGCCGCACGGTTGACCACCAGCCGCGAGGTGACATGCGCGATCACCTCCACCTCGACCAGCCCGTTCTCCTTCAGCGTCCGCCCCGAGGAGACGAGATCGACGATCCGGGGCGCCAGCCCCAGCGTCGGCGCCAGCTCCATCGCACCGTTCAGCTTCACGCACTCGGCCTGAACCCCGCGCCTTGCGAAGTAAGCACTGGTGATATGCGGATATTTCGTCGCCACGCGCACATGGCTCCATCCGCGCGGATCGTCCGTCGCCGCCATGTCGGCCGGCTCCGCCACCGAGATCCGACAATGCCCGATGCCCAGGTCGACCGGCGCATACAGTTCCGAATAATCGAACTCGGCCAGCACGTCGGACCCGACGATGCCCAGTTGCGCCGCGCCGTGCGCGACAAAGGTCGCCACGTCGAACGCGCGCACCCGGATCAGCTCGATCTCCGGATCGTCGGTGGCGAAGCGCAGCGCACGGCTGTTCTCGTCCGAAAAGGCGGCTTCGGGCCGGATACCCGCGGCGGCGAGCAGCGGCAGCGCTTCGGCCAGGATGCGCCCCTTGGGCACGGCGATGATGAGCGGCTGGGACATGGTTCCCGCGCGCTTACCGGCCGCCCGTCGCACGCGCAACGGCGCTGGCTGCGATCACCATTTTCATTAGTACGTAACCGAACATTAGCACAGCTTGATCCATATCAGCGCCGTTCCAACAACCGGTACCGCCATGATGCCTCCGCTTCCCCTGATCGCACCCAACCCGCCCCGGCTGAGCGAGCATCTGGATGCGTTGCGCCGCGTCGAGGCGTCCGGCGTGTTCAGCAACAACGGGCCGGAGGTGCGCGCGTTCGAGGCGGAGGCGACCGAGCGGCTGTTCGACGGCCGGGGTGCCTGCCTCGCCGTGGCCAATGCGACGCTTGGCCTGATGATCGCGATCCGCGACGCGGGCGGCACCCGCATCGCGCCCGGCACCATGGCGCTGATGCCGGCGCTGACCTTTGCCGCCACCGCCCATGCCGCGATGTGGGCCGGGCTGACGCCCCTCGTCTGCGATATCGATCCGGACGACTGGGGCGCCTGCGCCGCCGCGGAGGAGCGGTTGCTGGCCGCCCATGGCGCCCGCATCGGCGTCATCGTTCCTTATGCGACCTTCGGCAACGCCATCGATCTCGATCGCTATGCCTGGCTGGCGACGCGTCACGGGGTGGGCGTGGTGATCGACGCCGCCGCCTCGCTCGGCACGCGCGACGCCGGCGGTCGTGCCTTCGGCGCCGATGCGCGCTTCGCCATCGTCCATTCGATGCATGCCACCAAGACCTTTGCCGTGGCGGAAGGCGGCCTGATCCACAGCGCGGATACCGACCTGATCGACCGGCTGCGTGCGATGACCAATTTCGGGTTCGGCGCACCGCGCAGCGCGACGATGCCCGGCCTCAACGCCAAGCTGCCCGAGATATTGGCGATCATGGCCCGCGCCAAACTGGCCGAAATCGACGCGGTGACCGATCACCGCGCCATGCTGGAGGCGACCTATCGCACCGCGGTCGGCGACGCGCTGACGCTGCAGCGCGCATCCGGCACGCGTCGCGCCACGCAGTTCATGCCCGTGCTGCTGCCCCGCCCGCTCGGGGCCCACCGCCCCGCCATCGTCGCCGCGATCGAGGCGGAGGGGATTGGCTGTGGTCAGTATTTCTCGCCGCATCTGGGGCAGCAGCCCTGGTTCCGCGACCAGGGCGTCATCGAGCCGACGCCGGTGGCGGACGACGTTGCCGGCCGCATGCTGTCGCTGCCGATCACCGATGCGATGGTGGCGGGCGATGTCGGACGGGTGGTCGATGTCGTCGCACGCGCCTGCTCGCACGTCATCCCGCGCGTCGTGGCGACGCCGGCCGCTCCGATCGCCTCGCCCATCGCATCGGTGGTGATCGTCGGCGGCGGCCCGGCGGGCACCGCGATCCTCACCGCCGCCAGCAAACACGGCCTGCTCGGCCCCCTCGCCCGCGACATGATCCTGGTGGAACGCGACGACCATGTCGGCGGCGGCCGCCTGGGCGGCTATGCGATCACCTCCGATTCCACCGCACAGACCTTTCTCACCGCGGTGCGCGACAATCCCTATCCCCGGATCGCCGCGCTCGCCGATCACCCCGTCGGCCGCACCGTCGACGCCTATCGCGACGCACTCGGCGTCCCCCTCGCCGACGCCGGCCCGCTACTGCGCGAAACCGGCCAGCGACTCGCCTCCATCGTCCGCGACGGTGGCGGCACCGTGCTCACCGGCCACGAAGCCATCTCCGCCCGCAGGCATGCCGATGGCCTGTGGAGCGTCCGCCTGCGCCGCCTGTCGGACGGCCAGGAGACGCAGCAGACCGCCCGCGCCGTGGTGATCGCGACGGGCGGGCACCAGCCGCCATCGGTCGCCGACCGCATCGTCGCCGGCGAGTCGCTCGGGCGTCTGGCGGGTGATCGCCTGGTCCGTTCCGACGAGCTGCTGACGATCGGCGGCCTGGAGGCGGTCACCGAGCGGCTGGCATCGATCCGCACGCCGCGCGTCGCGGTCGTCGGTGGATCGACCAGCGCATTGACCAGCGTCGCGCTGCTGCTCAAGGGGCGCATACCGCTCGGCGCCGGCGCGCTCACCCTCCTCCATCGCCGCCCCTTGCGTCCCTTCTATCCCTCGATCGAGGCCGCCCGAAACGAAGGCTTCACCGATTTCGGCCCTGACGATATCTGCCCCGTATCCGGCTTCGTCTATCGGCTTGCCGGCTTCCGGCTGGAGGCGCGCGAACTCGTGCTGCGCCTGCTCGGCGTCGACGGCCGTGTCGCCGACCCCCGCGTCGCCAGCCATCGCATCGCCGGGGATGCCGACGAAACCGCCCGCCGTCTCATCCGCGAGGCCGATCTCGTCGTCGCCGCGCTCGGCTATCGTCCACACGCGCTGCCTATCGAGGATGCCGCGGGCACCCCCCTGCCGCTCGCCGCGGATCAGGGCGGCGCGATGGTGGATCGTCATTGCCGCGTCCGCGATGCCGGGGGTAGCCCGATCCCCGGCCTCTACGGCATCGGCTTGGCCGCCGGCTTCGTGCCCTGGGGGCGGCTCGGCGGCGAACCGAGCTTCGTCGGCCAGGCCAACGGCCTCTGGCTGTGGCAGAACGACGTTGGACTGATGATCGTCGATCAACTGCTCGGCCGCGAAACGGTGCGGGCCGCGGCATGACCGCGCCCGCCGTCAGCGTCGTCATGGCGGCCTATAACGGCGCTGCCTGGCTGCCCGAAACGTTGCAAAGCCTCGCCGCACAGACCTTCACCGATTTCGAGGTGCTGGTCGTCGACGACTGTTCCACTGACGGTACCCGCGATCTCGTCGCGTCGTGGCCGGACGCGCGCGTCCG
>NZ_CAMLAC010000186.1 GCF_946477935.1 uncultured Sphingomonas sp.
TGCGCGAGATCGTCCAGCCCGATATCACCCAGCGCCGCCCGCCCCCGCCCGATCAGTATGGGCGCACGGTACAGCAGCAGCCGATCAACCAGATCGGCACGCAGGAACGCCGCCGCGGCTTGTGCGCCACCCTCCACCATCAGGTGATCCACGCCGATTAGCCCGGCAATATCCTCGGGCGTCGCGACATGCTCCCATCCCGGCTCGGCCGTGCGCGACAGCAGCACCCGGCGCGGGCTCCGCGCCTCCAACCCTGCCAGCCGTACATCGAGCCGCGGCGCATCCGCCGCCAGCGTGCCGCGCCCGACCAGAATGGCCTCGTGCCGGCTTCGCTCCAGATGGGTATGCGCCCGCGCCGCCGGACCCGTGATCCAACGACTCCGGCCGTCCGCCATCGCGATGCAGCCGTCTAGCGAGGTAGCGAGCTTCAGCGTGACGTGCGGCCGCCCCGCAGCTTGCCGCATCAGGAAACCCGCGATCATGCCGCGCGCCTCGGCTTCACGAACCCCCTCGACCACCGCGATCCCGGCACCCCACGCCCGCGCAAAGCCGCTACCGTTTGTCCGTAAATCGGGATCGCCCATCGCCGCCACGATCCGCGCCACACCCGCGGCGATCAGCAGATCGGTACAGGCCGGCCCCCGCGCCGACACATGCGCGCACGGCTCCAGCGTCACATAGGCCGTCGCGCCGCGCGCCCTTTCACCGGCCTCCGCCAGCGCCATCGCCTCGGCATGGGGGCGCCCCCCCGGCTGCGTCCAGCCGCGCCCGATCACGCGGCCCTTCGCCACGATCAGGCAACCGACGCTCGGATTGGGGGCCGTGCGCCCCCGCCCGCGCGATGCGAGCGCCAGCGCGGCCCCCATCCAGCGATGGTCTTCGCTCAGATACCCCACCGGCTCAGCGCGTCGTCCACCTTCTTGAACTCGGCGCGCTTGGCCTCCTCAGCGGCCTTCTGCTCGGCCAGCATCTTCTTTTTCTTGAAATAGTCGATCTTTTGCTGCGCGATGATCTCGGCATCGGTGCGATCGGCCGACCATTGCTCGACATAGACGATGTCGGGCTTGTACGGCGCCGGCACATAATCGTCGCGTGCAAAGGCATAGACGAAAAAGCCGGTGATCCCCACCGCCAGCGCCAGGAAGCCCAGTTCATAAGGCTGGCGATACGATAGAAACAGCCGCAGATCCTGATAGGCGCGACGGGGCGAAAAGCGGTCGAAGAACGACATGGGCACCAAGATAGGGCTTCAGCGGTCAGGGATAAAGAGCCAAACACCTGCTCCCTCTCCCCTCTGAGGAGAGGGTTGGGGTGAGGGGCCGCCAAGCAGTGCAGCACTGCTGGTCTACCCCTCACCCTTCCCACTGCCTGCGGCAGCGGGCCCCTTCCCTCTCCCCGCGGGGCAAAGGGAGCAACTGCCATCAATCCTCCAGCACGAACGTCACGGACATCGTCCGCCACGCTTCCTCGGCGACCCCATCGCGCATCGCCGGCTTGAACCGCCACTTGGCCAGCGCCCGGTCGCGCGTCGCGCGGCAAAAGCCGTCGGAGGTCGCCGTCACGCACTCCGCCTGCCGTACCCGCCCGTCGGTCCCGACCAGCACGCGCATCTCGACACGCCCCGCCTCGCCCATCCGCTGCTCGGCGGACGGATAAGGCGGCTGGAACTGCCCGGCATAGCGCGGATCGACCTGCGGCCCGGTGAATATCGATGCCGGCTTGGGCGGATCGACCGTGCGCACGGTGCCGGTGCCGCCGATCACCCCGCCCTCGACCGGCGGCAGCGGCGGTGGTGGGGGGAACACCGGCCCGAACGGCGCGACATCGACGGGCAGGATGGTGAGGTCGGGTATCGGACGCGGCGCCGGCTGCGGCTCGACGCTATCGCGCGGTTGGGCTTCAGGGGGCAGCGGTTCGGGCGGCGGAGGCGGGTCGATCGGGATGTTCACCGTGTCCAGTGGCCGGTCCGGCGGCTTCTTGAACACCGATGGCGGATTGGCGAACAGCAACGCGCCGATCAGGACAATATTGACGCCCACTGCCACCGACAGGCTGGCCGGGTGGAACTGACGTGCATGACGATCCGCATACATGACGCTTGCCTCCTTGGCTGAACGATCACTCCTTGAAACGCTCTCCGCGGCACAACACCGCCACGGGACGTTATGGTACATCATAACTACTCATCAGCAAGCGTCCGTTTTCCTACAAGACGCCGCTTTGCTATGATGCTGGAATGATCCGGTTCATGCCCGCCATGTCCCTGCCCGCCGCCGGGCAGCGCGGCGGGATCGGAAGTGGACACGGGACCGGGGGTGTAGTGTCCACTTCCGCGGGAAGCCCGCGTTCAGCCGGCAACGGCCCCGAGTCGCGCCATCGCCCGCTCACGTCCGATCAGCGGCAGCAACTGGCCCATGTCCGGCCCGTGCGCCCGTCCGGTCAGCGCCAGGCGCAGCGGCAAGAACAGCGCCTTGCCCTTGCGCCCGCTCGTGCCCTTCAGCCGGTCGGTCAGCGCGTGCCACGGGTCTTGCGCCCAGTCGATCGCCCCCGCTGCCTCGGCCGCTTCGGCCAGATAGGCGTGGTCTTCCTCGGCGATATCGGCCTCGATCGGCCCCTCGATCACGCCCCACCAGTCCGTTGCTTCCGCCACCGTCGACAGGTTCGGCCGCACCGCGTCCCATTCCGCCGCACCCATGCCTTCCGGCAACCGCCCGACGACCGCCTCGAACGGCAGTTGATGGACGATGCGCGCGTTCAGTTGCGCCAGCTCGGCCTCGTCGAATCGCGCCGGCGCCCGGCCGAAGCGGGCAAAGTCGAACGTCTCGATCAGCGGCGCCATCTGCGCCACCGGCTCCACCGGATCGCTCGTCCCGATCCGCGCCAGCAGCGCGCGTACGGCTTGCGCCTCCAGGCCCAGCTCGCGGAAGTGATCGACCCCGAGCGACCCCAGCCGCTTGGACAGTTTGCCCTCCGCCCCCGTCAGCAGCGCGGCATGCGCGAAGCCCGGCGGCGTCGCGCCCATCGCGTCGAACATCTGAAGTTGCAGCGCGGTGTTGGAGACATGATCCTCGCCGCGCACCACCTGCGTCACGCCCATGTCGATATCGTCGATCGCCGATGGCAGCATATACAGCCACGATCCGTCCGCGCGCCGGATGACGGGATCGCTCATCGTCGCCGGGTCGAAGCTCTGAGACCCGCGCACCGCATCGTCCCACTGGATCGGCGCGCCGTGATCCAGCTTGAACCGCCAGTGCGGCCGGGCTCCCTGCGCCTCCAGATCGGCCCGCTCCGCCTCCGACAGCCGCAGCGCCGCACGGTCATACACCGGCGGCAAACCGCGCCCCAGCAACACCTTGCGCTTCAGGTCCAGCTCCTGCGCCGTCTCATACGCCGGATAGATCCTCCCCGCCGCCACCAGCTCGACGAAACGCGATTCATACAGCGCGAACCGCGCCGACTGCCGCATCTCGTCGTCGGGCACCATGCCCAGCCAGGCCAGATCGGCGCGGATCGCCTCCACGAAACGTTCCTCGCTGCGCTCGGCATCGGTATCGTCGATACGCAGCAGGAAACGGCCGCCATTCGCCTGCGCATACATCCAGTTATGCAGGGCGGTGCGGATATTGCCGACATGAAGCCGCCCGGTGGGCGACGGCGCGAAGCGGGTCACGGTCATGCACGCGGCCATAACCGGGGCCTGACCATGCGGCAAAGCACTTTGCGCTTATGTGACACCGCGGGTAAGGGGGCGCGCATTATGACCGGGCTGCGGGGACCGACGAGCATGAAGTTGATGACGGGCAATTCGAACCTGCCTCTGGCGCAGGCGATCGCGAACTATCTCGAGGTCCCGCTGACGGAGGCGCTGGTGCGGCGTTTCGCCGACGAGGAGATCTTCGTCGAGATCCAGGAAAACGTCCGCGGCGAGGACGTGTTCGTTATCCAGTCGACCGGCTATCCCGCCAACGACAACCTGATGGAATTGCTCATCATGATCGACGCGCTGAAGCGCGCGTCGGCCAAGCGGATCACCGCGGTCGTTCCGTATTTCGGCTATGCCCGCCAGGACCGGAAGCCGGGTCCACGCACGCCGATCTCGGCCAAGCTGGTCGCCAACCTGATCACCGTCGCGGGCGCCGACCGCGTGCTCTCGGTCGATCTGCACGCCGGGCAGATCCAGGGCTTTTTCGACATCCCCACCGACAATCTCTACGCCGCCCCGGTGATGTCGGCGGACATCCACGCCCGCTTCCGCGGCAAGAACCTGATGGTCGTCTCGCCCGACGTCGGCGGCGTGGTGCGCGCGCGCCAGCTCGCCAAGCGCCTCGACAACGCGCCGCTCGCCATCGTCGACAAGCGCCGTGAGCGGGCGGGCGAGTCGGAGGTGATGAACATCATCGGCGATGTCGAGGGCCGCTTCTGCATCCTGATCGACGACATCGTCGATTCGGCCGGCACGCTGTGCAACGCAGCCGCGGCACTGCGCGAGGCGGGGGCCGAGGACGTCGTCGCCTATGTCACCCACGGCGTGCTGTCGGGCGGTGCGGTCGCGCGGGTCGACGGCTCGGCTCTGCGCGAGCTGGTCATCACCGATTCGATCGGCAATCACGAGACGATCGACGCCACGCCCAAGATCCGCCACCTCGCCATCGCCCCCCTGCTGGGCGAAGCGATCAAGCGCATCGCGGACGAGACCAGCGTATCGTCGCTGTTCGATTGATGCCCTGAACCCTCTCCCCCGGCCGGGGAGGGGGACGCCGCCTCAGCGGTTGCCCAGCCCGACGATATGTTCGAACACCGCCGGGTGCAGCGGCTTGGCGAAGGCGCAGCCATATTTGAACTTGTCCCGCCACGCGACCACCGCCTCCAGCGGTGCCAGGCCCGGCAGCGTCAGCCACACCACGGTCCCCGGCCACAGCGTGAAGCTGGTCTCCGCGCGAAAACCCTGCTGCGACAGATCGACCACGTCGATCTCGAACCGCGTCTGTCCCTTGTCGCGCAGATGCGCACGCATCTTGACCTTGCGGCGCAGCGACTGGCGAAGTTCCTGGCCGTCGACCGGCTCGAACGGCGGGGTGAAGACCGGATGTTCCATCGCGACTCGCTCTACGCCCGGAGTGGTTACTTTTCCGAAAACGCTCCCGCCTCCGCTTTGCCCCTCTCCGCTTTGGGTTCCCGAACGCCGGCATGGCGCCGCCGCTTCAGCTCGGCCTTCAGATCCTCCGGCCTTGGCGCGACCAGGAAGCCGAAGCTGACATTGCCCTCCTTCGTCTCCACCACATGATGCAGCCGGTGCGCCTGCACGATGCGCTTCATATAGGTCGATTTCGGCAGATACCGGGTCGGCAGCCGGCGGTGGACGATCACGTCGTGAAAGCCGAAATAGATCGCGCCATAGGCCGCGATTCCCGCCCCGATCCAGGTGAAGCCCGGCCACCAGCCAAGCTGCGCCCCCCCCAGGATCATCACGAACGAGGGCACCGCGAAGATCGCGGCGTACAGGTCGTTCAACTCCCAGTTGCCGGTGCGCGGGCGATGGTGGCTTTCGTGCAGGAACCAGCCCGGACCATGCATGATCCAGCGGTGCGCCGCATAGGCAAAGCCCTCCATGCCGATCACGGTAGCGACGAAGAGCAGGATGCCGGTGGACCAGGACATGCGATCATTGACTTTCTAAATATATTGCGAAGCGTTTGCAATAATACCCGCTATTCGGCAAAATGCGGGGTGGATTCGCCCGCCCGCCTGTGCGAAAGGGCTGTCAACCGTCCTAGATAATAGCACAAGGCGAGGTCGCCCATGAACATTCACGAATATCAGGCGAAAGAACTGCTGGCGAAGTTCGGCGTACCGGTCCCCGCGGGCTTTGCCGCGCTGTCGGTCGACGAAGCCGTCGAGGCATCCAAGAAGCTGCCCGGACCGCTCTACGTCGTGAAGGCGCAGATCCACGCCGGTGGTCGTGGCAAGGGCAAGTTCAAGGAGCTCGGCCCCGATGCGAAGGGCGGCGTCCGCCTCGCCAAGACCGAGGACGAAGTGCGCGCCCACGCCACCGACATGCTCGGCAACACGCTGGTGACGATCCAGACGGGTGATGCGGGCAAGCAGGTGAACCGCCTGTACATCACCGACGGTGTCGACATCGCCAAGGAATTCTACCTCGCGCTGCTCGTCAACCGCGCGACCGGCCGTGTCTCGATGGTCGCCTCGACCGAGGGCGGCATGGATATCGAGACCGTGGCGCACGACACGCCCGAGAAGATCCACTCGATCGACATCGACACCGCGACCGGCTTCATGCCGCATCACGGCCGCTCGGTCGCCGCGGCGCTGGGGCTGACCGGTGACCTCGCCAAGCAGGCCGCCAGCGTCGCGTCCAAGCTGTACGATGCGTTCCTCGGCACCGATGCCGAGCAGATCGAGATCAACCCGCTCGCCGTCACCGAAGACAACAAGCTGGTCGTGCTCGACGCCAAGGTCGGCTTCGACGGCAACGCCATGTTCCGTCACAAGGACCTGATGGAACTGCGCGACACCACCGAAGAGGACGCGATGGAGCTGGAGGCGTCGAAGTACGACCTGGCCTACATCAAGCTCGACGGCGACATCGGCTGCATGGTCAACGGCGCCGGCCTCGCCATGGCGACGATGGACATCATCAAGCTGAACGGCATGTTCCCGGCCAACTTCCTCGACGTCGGCGGCGGCGCCAACAAGGAGAAGGTGACGGCCGCGTTCAAGATCATCCTGAGCGATCCGGCGGTGAAGGGCATCCTGGTCAACATCTTCGGCGGCATCATGCGCTGCGACATCATCGCCGACGGCATCGTCGCGGCGGCGAAGGAAGTGAACCTGCAGGTGCCGCTGGTCGTCCGTCTCGAGGGCACGAATGTCGAGAAGGGCAAGGAAATCCTTGCCAATTCCGGTCTCGCCATCGTCCCCGCCAACGATCTGGGCGACGCCGCCAAGAAGATCGTCGCCGAGGTGCAGAAGGTCGCTTAAGGCGCCTTCCCATCGCCGATGAGATAAGGGCCCGGACGGAAACGTCCGGGCCCTTCTTCGTTTTGGAAAAGACGGGTGGCGCACAGGGCCATCCACCATACCCTACTTGCGAAACCCTCGCAAAACTCCCAAGTGGATCGCATTGCAATCCGCCATGGACAGGAAGGAGCCCCGATGAAGGTGCTGGTGCCGGTCAAGCGCGTGCTTGACTATAACGTGAAGCCGCG
>NZ_CAMLAC010000187.1 GCF_946477935.1 uncultured Sphingomonas sp.
CGAGCGCCCGAAATGCGCGCGCAGCCGCTGCCAGTCCGCACCCGTCAGCACCGGGCTGTCCAGCACCAGCACGCGCTCGCGCTGGTCGCGCACGTCCAAGATGTTGGCGAGATTGCCGAACCGCGTCTTGAGCGACATCACATAGCGCTCGCGAAGTGGATCGATCGGCGGGTTCGTCACCTGGCTGAAATTTTGCCGGAAGAACTGGCTGATCAGCCGCGGCTTGTCGGAGATGACCGCCAGCGGCGTGTCGTCGCCCATCGACCCGATGGCTTCCTTGCCACCCTCGACCATGGGCGACAGGATCAGTTCCATATCCTCCAGCGTCTGGCCCGCGGCCACCTGCCGGCGCGCCAGATCGGCCCGACCGAAACGCATCAGCGCATCGTCCCCAGCCGCGGGCAGATCGTCCACCGTCAGGAACTCGCCGATCATCCCGGCATAATCCTGCTCGCCCGCGATCCGGTCCTTGATCTCGCGATCGTGGAACAGCTTGCCCTCGGCCAGATCGACCGCGATCATCTGCCCCGGCCCCAGCCGGCCCTTGGCGACCACCGTCGCCTCGGGCACCACGACCATGCCGCTCTCCGACCCCACGATCAGCAGCCCGTCGGCGGTCTGCGTGTAGCGCAGCGGACGCAGCGCGTTGCGGTCCATGCCGGCGACAGCCCAGCGGCCGTCGGTCATGGCCAGCGCCGCCGGGCCGTCCCACGGCTCCATCACGCTCGCCAGATACTGGTACATCGCGGCATGATCGCCGGGCACGTCGGCATCGGCCTGCCACGCCTCGGGCACCAGCATCAGCTTGGCGGTCGGCGCGTCGCGGCCCGAGCGGCAGATCGTCTCGAATACCGCGTCCAGCGCCGCAGTGTCGCTGGCGCCCGCCGGGATCACCGGCTTGATGTCCTCCGAATTGTCGCCGAACGCGATCGAGGCCATCCGGATCTCGTGGCTGAGCATCCAGTTCTTGTTGCCGCGGATCGTGTTCACCTCGCCGTTATGCGCGAGGCAACGGAACGGCTGCGCCAGCCACCATTGCGGGAAGGTGTTGGTCGAATAACGCTGGTGGAAGATCGCGACGCGGCTCTCGAACCGCTGGTCGGTCAGGTCGGGGTAGAAGACCGACAGGCTCTCCGCCAGGAACAGGCCCTTGTAGATGATCGACCGGCACGACAGCGAACAGATGTAGAAGCCGCTGATCTGCGCCGCGATCACGCGCTTCTCGATCCGCCGGCGGACCAGGTACAGGTTCTTCTCGAACTCGGCCGCGTCCACCTCGTCGGGCATCGGCCCGGCGATCATGATTTGCTCGATCTCGGGCCGCGTCGCCTGCGCCTTCATGCCGATGACGGACACGTCGACGGGCACCTGGCGCCAGCCATAGATGGTGTAGCCCGCCTCGATGATCGCGGACTCCACGATCGTCCGGCACGTCTCCTGCGCGCCCAGATCGGTGCGCGGCAGGAAGATCATGCCCACCGCCAGCCGGTTCGGCCGCACCTTGTGCCCCGACGCCGCCACCGCATCGTCGAAGAAGCGCACCGGCAGGTCCAGATGGATGCCCGCGCCATCGCCGGTCTTGCCGTCCGCATCCACCGCGCCGCGGTGCCACACCGCCTTCAGCGCGTCGACCGCCGACTGCACGACCCGGCGCGAGGCACGCCCGTCCGTCGCCGCGACCAGGCCGACGCCGCAGGCGTCGCCCTCGAACTCGGGCCGGTACATGCCTTCGCTGGCGAGGCGCTCGCGCTCCAGATCCATGTTCGTCACGCCGCTTGCCTTTCGTTCTTCGCCTTCGTCTTCAGCCATGCGTGCATGGCGCTCGCCACGTCGCGCCCGTCGCGGATCGCCCATACCACCAGGCTGGCGCCGCGCACGATGTCCCCGGCGGCGAACACGCCGTCCAGGCTGGTCATCAACGTGCGGCTGTCGACCAGCACCGTGCCCCAGCGGCTGACGCCCAGTTCGGGCGCGCCGAACAGGCCGGGCAGATCCTCGGCGTCGAAGCCCAGCGCCTTGATGACCATGTCGGCCTCCAGCGCGAACTGGCCGCCCGGATCGACCTCGGGCGCGCGCCGGCCGCTGGCGTCCGCCGCGCCCAGCCGCATCCGGTTGGCGCGCACGGCACTCACCGCCTCGCCGCCGTCAAAGCCCAGCGGCGCGGACAGCCAGACGAACTCGGCGCCCTCTTCCTCGGCGTTCGCCACCTCGCGCTGGCTGCCCGGCATGTTGGCGCGGTCGCGGCGATACAGGCACTTCACGCTCTTCGCGCCCTGGCGGATCGCGGTGCGTACGCAGTCCATCGCGGTGTCGCCGCCGCCGATCACGACGACGTTCTTGCCCGCCGCGTCCAGCCGTCCGTCCTCGAACGCCTCGACCGTATCGCCAAAGCCCTTGCGGTTCGACGCGGTCAGATAATCCAGCGCCGCGATCACGCCGTTGCTGCCCGCCCCGTCCACATCGACGTTGCGCGCCTTGTACACGCCGGTCGCGATCAGGATCGCGTCATGGCGCTGGCGCAGTTCGTCCAGCTTGGCATCCTCGCCGACCGAGAAACCCTCGTGGAAGACGATGCCGCCCGCCTTCAGCCGCTCGACGCGGCGCATGACGACGGGCTTCTCCAGCTTGAAACCGGGAATGCCATAGGTCAGCAACCCGCCCGCCCGGTCGTGCCGGTCATAGACGTGCACGTCATAGCCATAGCCGCGCAGATATTCCGCCGCGCTCAGCCCAGCCGGCCCCGCGCCGATCACCCCGACGGACAGCCCCCGTGCCGGCCCCGGCACCAGCGGCTCCACCCAGCCCTCTTCCCAGGCGGTATCGGTGATGAACTTCTCCACCGACCCGATCGTGACCGCGCCGTGGCCTGAAAACTCGATAACGCAATTGCCCTCGCACAGCCGGTCCTGCGGACAGATGCGCCCGCAAATCTCCGGCATGGTCGAGGTCGCGTTCGACAGCTCATAGGCTTCGCGCAGACGCCCCTCGGCGGTCAGACGCAGCCAGTCGGGAATGTGGTTGTGCAGCGGACAATGCACCGAGCAATAGGGCACCCCGCACTGCGAACAGCGCCCTGCCTGATCTTCAGCCGCGGCAACGGCATACCGCCCCGCAATCTCCTGAAAATCTTCCGCACGATGGGTCGCGTCCCGCTTGGCTGGATAAGCCTGCTCGCGTCCCACGAACTTCAACATAGATTCGTTCGCCATACCCGCCTCCGAGCCTGCGGATATTGCGCGTTACGCTCGCTGTCACTCGCAAAACGACCTAAAGGACAGTATTGCTGCCGTTAAATATGGTCTATTTGCTGCCAGTTGCGCATCGGTCGCAACTGGCAGCACCATATTAGGTCCGATGTGGTGCGTATCAGGCAGAGAGGGCGATCAGCGCGGCCGCACCCGCTACGATTCGGTACCAGGCAAAGGGCGCGAAGCCATGCTTGGTCACGATCGCCAGAAATGCCTTCACCACCGCCAGCGCCACCACGAACGACACGACAAAGCCCACCGCGATCAGTTGCAGGTCGCCCGTGGTGATCGCATCGTGATGCTTGGCCATCTGCAGCACGGTCGCCCCGGTCAGCGTCGGCAGCGCCAGGAAGAAGCTGAACTCGGCCGCGGTCTGCCGCTCGATGCCCAGCGCCATTGCGCCCATGATCGTCGCGCCCGAACGGCTGACGCCGGGGATCATCGCGAGGCACTGGACGATGCCGATGCTCGCCGACTGCTTCACGGTCACCCCCGCAATACCACCCGATTGTTTCGGCCGCGCCAGCCGCTCGATGATGAGGATGCCGACGCCGCCGACGATCAACGCCCAGGCGACCACCGTCGCATTCTCCAGCAGCGCCTCGATCTCGTCGTTGAACGACAGCCCCAGCGCGACCGCCGGCACGAACGCGATCAGCAGGTTGCGCACGAAGGCGATCGATTCGCGCGACCCGCGCATCAGCCCCTGCAACACCGCCCAGAAGGTCCGCCAGTACAGCACCACGATCGCCAGGATCGCGCCCGGCTGGATCGCGATGTTGAACACCGCCCAGCGCTGCGGATCATAGCCGAGCAGTTCGGTGGCCAGCACGAGGTGGCCGGTTGAGGAAACGGGCAGGAATTCGGTCACCCCCTCGACGATGCCGAGGAGGATGGCGATCAGGAATTCGGACAAAAGCGTGTCTCCCGACGGATACGGATCAGGCGGCGATCGTCTTCAGGCGCCGCCCGAAGCGACCCTGACGACGGAAACGGACCAGCCATTCGGGGGCGACGGCCTCCAGCGGGCGGGGTGCGATGCCGAACGCGGCAAAGCCTTCCGCACCGTCGCTCACCACATTGTCGGTCTGGAGCATGCGCCACTGGTCCCGCGTGATCGGGCTGCCCGGCAGGCTGGCGAGCAGCGAGCCGACGCCGTCGGGCAGCTCCACGATCGATGGCGAGCGGCCCAGCGCCTCGGCGATCCAGCGGATCAGCGCGCCCATGCTGATGATGTCCGGCCCGCCCAGTTCATAGGTGTGGCCGCCATGCGTGCCGGGATCGGCTACCGCGCCGACGATCGCTTCGGCCACATCCGCCACGAACACCGGCTGAAACCGGGTCGGCGCGCGCAGCACCGGCACCACCGGCGCCTTGGCGATCATGCCGGCAAAGCGGTTCACGAACTGGTCCTCGCGCCCGAAGATGATCGAGGGGCGCATGATCGTCGCGCTCGGGAAAGCCGCGCGCACCGCCGCCTCGCCTTCGCCCTTGCTACGCGCATAGCCCGATTCGGCCTGCGGGTTCGCACCGATCGCCGACACCTGCACCAGCGCCTCGACGCCCGCGGCCTTGGCCGCCTCCGCCACGATCCGCGCGCCCTCGACATGATAGCGCTGGAAATCGCCCGCCAGCACGCCGACCAGGTTCACCACCGCATCCGCGCCCGCCACCGCGCGCGCGATCGTCTCCGGCCGCGACACGTCGGCAGCGATGAACTGCGTCTGCCCCAGCCCGCCCTGCGGTTTCAGGAAAAAGGCCCCGCGCGGATCGCGCTGCGCGATCCGGACCCGTGCCCCGGCTTTCAACAGGGCCTGCGCGACGTACCGGCCGACAAAGCCTCCACCGCCGATCAGCGTCACCAGCTTGTTCTTCATGCCATTCACCCGCGAAAGAGAAAAAAAGTGCGTGCCGCCCCTTTGCCGTTCACTTCCCCCGTTGACAAGGCATCCAAACCCACCCTAAAGGCGCGGCCCTACCCCGTGCCCAGATGGCGGAATTGGTAGACGCACCAGCTTCAGGTGCTGGCGATCGCAAGGTCGTGGAGGTTCGAGTCCTCTTCTGGGCACCATTTTCTACCACCGGTGGAAAATGTCGTTTGCGGCGGATCGGATGATCTTGGCCACGAACCTTTGGCGTCATGCTTAGCCATGACTACATCCATTCATCGACAACTTTGACAGGATGCGGCGCATCGTCGTGAAGCGCGTCACGTTGCTTTGTGCATGCCCACCGATCGACGCGACATCATCACCGCGTAGGGAAGCCCGTCAGGTGCGTTCGCCCCGTTTGGCATCCGCAAGCCACCGAAATCCCGGATCGCGCTCCTAACCCCCTCAAAAAGCGAAAAGGAGCGGTGTCGTACTGACACCACTCCCTTCAACCGGCGGCGGGGTGTTGGCCCCGCCGCCACGATGCCCTTCGGGCCGGCTTACATATCGACGGTCAGGCCGACGAAGATGTAGCGGCCATTGGCCTCGTAGATGCCCGGATAGGTGTTGCCGTTGCCGAACGAACCGATCGGCGAAGCCGTCGCGCTCAGCACCGGGGGCTCGCGGTCCAGGATGTTGTTCGCACCCAGCCGGAAGGTGAAGCCATCCTGCACCCGCGCGGTCAGCGCCAGGTCGAAATAGCTCTGCGAGGGAACGCGGGCGTCCAGCGGGAAGAAACCGGCGGCCAGATCGCTGTCGCTGCTCGTCCGCTCGAACTCCGTCGCGGACAGGTAGCGCCAGCGGCCCGAGATGCCGATGCCGTCCGGCCCGTCCCAGGTCAGGCGGACCTGATGACGCCACTTGGACTGCGGATAACCGCACTGTGCGCCGTACAGGCCGGCGCAGTCGAAGCGCGCGCCCGCCTTGTCGCGAGTGAACTCGTCGACATAGGTGCCGGTGAAGTTCGCCGCGAAGCTGCCGGCCGAGGCGGTGCGCACCACATAGCCTGCGTTCACGTCGATGCCGCGCGTCTTGATCGACCCTGCGTTCAGGTTGGTATCGACCACGAAGCCCTGCGGGGTCTGCCACAGCGTGCCGGCGGCATCGCGGTTGATCAGGCCGCAGAACTGCGGATTGGCGGTCTGAACGCACTGGTTCAGGATGGTGTCGGCACCGATGATGCCGATTATGTCCTTCACCTTGATGCTGAACGCATCGACCGTCAGGTTGAAGCCGGGCAGGAAGCGCGGCTGCAGGATCACGCCCGCGGTGAACGTGTCCGCGGTTTCCGGACGCAGGTTCGGGTTGCCGCCGACCAGGCCGTTATACTGCTCCGACGGATTGTTGGCGATCAGGCCGTACAGGTTGGCCGGAACGCCCAGATTGACGCACTGTGCCTGGGTCGCGGTCGGGGTGGCGCCTGCGCACGGATCGGTCGCACCGTCGATCTGCACCGACTGCGCACGGAACAGTTCCTGCACGTTGGGCGCACGCACCGCGCGGTTGTAGCCGCCACGCAGCGTCAGGTCGCGCACCGGCGCCCAGGTGACTTCGCCCTTGTACGAATGAACGCCGCCCGAAGTATTGTAATCCGAGTAGCGATAGCCGCCATTCACCGTCAGCTCGTGGAAGAACGGACGATCGCTGACCAGCGGCACCTGGATTTCGGCGAAGATTTCCTTGACGTTGTACTGGCCGGCCACCGGCAGGGTCGGACCACCCTGGCCTGCCAGATCGCCCGTCGCAAAGGCGGTGTCGACTTCCAGTTCCAGCGACTCTTCACGATATTCGCCGCCGACGTTCAGCGCGATGCCCTCGCTCGCCCAGGGCGAGGTGATGCCATATTCGGAACCACGGAAGGTCACCGAGCCGCTGACGATCTTCTCCTTGGTCTGGCCCTGCATGAAGCCTGCGACCTGGACATAGTTCAGCGCTTCCGGCGTGATCGCCGCCGAGCCGAAGATGTTCAGCGGCACGCAGTTCGGATCGGTACCGTCGACCACCGAGCGGCAGAC
>NZ_CAMLAC010000188.1 GCF_946477935.1 uncultured Sphingomonas sp.
TCTGGCCCAGCGTCGCCGAACCGGCGCGCGTGTCCGTGATCGCGTCCAACGCACGCTGGGTACGCGAAACGCTGAACTCGTTGCGATAGATCTGGTTGTACTTGGTCGTGCCATACTGGCCGTACACGTCGTAGCTGACGCCGGCCGCGACATCGCCGCGCGCGCCCGCGACGAAGCGGTACGAGGTATGCGTCTGGTCGCTCTGGCGACCGCCGCCTTCCACGTTCCGACGGCCGATCAGGACCTGCGCCTGATTGTAGGTGCTGCCGTCCGGATTGGTCAGCGTCACCGGATTGCCCGCTCCGTCGCGTACCAGGTTGGTCGTGCGGCAGAAGGTCGTCTGTTGCAGCGGCGACAGATAGGGGTTGTTGCAGTTCAGGACCTGCGTGTTGCTGAAATTGCCCGACGGCGCGATCTGCGCGACCGAGCGGTCGTCCATGAACATGAACTCGGCATAGGGCTTGAACCCTTCGCTCACGTCGTAATGCGCGAAGAAGCCGGCGGTGTAGCGCGTGTCCGGACGCTGATAATAATTCAGCGGATTGGCGTTATACAGCGTCCGGCCAGGGACCAGCGCGCCGGCACCGTTCAGCGTATATTGCTGCGGCAGGCCGGTCGCGGTGCCGTTGAACACCGCGTCGACCAGCGAGAAGTTCGCCGGGAACGCCGTGGCCGAACCGCCGCAGACATATTCGCTGCTGCCGGCAGCGCCGGCATTCAGGCCGCACGACGAATAATCGCGGCTGCCCTGCGTGATCGCATCGATCTTGCGGTAGCCGAGATAGCCGACCACATGGCCGCGTCCATCCTCGGTGCCGCCACCGATCTTCAGGTTGACGTCGAACTGCTTGCCGTCGTTGGTGAAGCCGCTCGGCGCGTCATAGCCGGAGCTGCGCACCAGGTTCTGCAGGCGCTGGTTGTTGTTGTTGTGGTTGTAGAAACCGTAGTTCGCATCGACGCTGACGCCGGTGAAATCGGTATCCAGCACGAAGTTGACGACGCCGCCCACCGCGTCCGAACCATAGACCGACGAGGCGCCGCCGGTCAGCACGTCGACGCGCTTGATCAGCGTCGAGGGGATGACGTTCAGGTCGGCGGCCGAGCTGGTCGAGTTGGGATCGCCCGGCATCAGGCGGCGGCCGTTGACCAGCACCAGCGTACGCTGGTCGCCCAGGTTGCGCAGGTTGGCGGTCGCGGTGCCGTTCGATCCGTTCGAGACCGACGAGCTTTGCGATGCGAAGGTCTGCGGCAGGCTGTTCAGCACGTCCTCGACGCGGGTCGCACCCTGCAGGCGGATTTCCTGCGAGTTCACCACCGTGATCGGGCTGGCCGAGGTCAGGTTGGGCGATGCGATGCGCGAACCGGTGACGACGATGTCGCCGCCCGTGTCGGCATCCGGCGTGTTCGACGTCGCCGGCGCGATCGGTGCGGTGGTGCCTTCATTCTGTGCGGTGGGCGCATCGGTCGTCGTTTGCGCCGATGCCGGCGCGATCATCGCGACGCCGGTGAACACCGTCGTGACGAGCAGGCAGGTCTTGATGGAAATGGCCTTCATGGAACGTCCCCTTTTCTCCGGCGGCTGTGCCAGCCGAAGGAAACTTCGGATCCCGCCCCTTGTGGGGCTACGGGATCGCTGGCCGGGGTTTTCACGGCGCTGCAACATAGATGCAACGTCCCATTGAAAGTAGGCCACATATTGTTCCAACGCTGTGGCGGTTGAGCAACAAAACCGTGCTTGTACACGGTGTTGCGTTTCACTCGTGATTTCGCCAGCAAGATGCCATGTCGAAGCTACCGAAAAAGCTGCACTTGCTGCTACTGCTTGCCGCAGGGCCCTTGCCGGCACAGGCCATGCCCCTTCAGGCATCGGCTCCCCTGTCCGACCAGTTGAAGCACTGCCGCACGCTCACCGAAACGCCCGCACGCCTCGCCTGCTACGACGCTATGACGCTGCTGCCCGGCCGCAGCCGCGATCCCGCACCGCGGCGCGTGCTGAACGAAGACCGGGAAGGCCCGCTGACCACGACGCTGCGCACCGCCAGCGTCGGCGGCGATGGCCGCTGGGTCTTCACATTGGCGCAAGGGGGACGCTGGACGCAGACCGACGACGCACCGCTCGGCCGCCGCCCCAATCCCGGCGACGCGGTGGAGGTCCGCTCCGGCGCGCTCGGCAGCTTCCGGCTGAAGGTGAAGAGCGGCCCCTCGATCAAGGTCCGCCCGCTCGACTGACGCGGATCGGGAACGTGCCGGACCTCACCGCAGTATCTGGTTGAGATCCACGATGCGTCTTCCTTCCCGGATCCCGATGGCGTTCCGGAAATGGCCGGGTTGGTCGGTTAGCTGACACTCGGAACAGACGAAGCTCTTCTGCGCGGGCGCAGGCGGATCGCCCCCCAAGCGGCAACCGCAGCGATGAGCCAGTAGATCACTAGGTTGAGGCCGACGCCTGAAATCAGATACGCTCGGACGCTCATTGGAAGGGTAGTTTGGCCGGACGGATAAGCATAGCACTCCGACCATTCGCCCCGCCAGAACGACAAAATAAGGCGATCTGTCGGCGCCTTCCTAAATGATGGATCGCAATCAAGCGGGGTGGTATTCAGCGACGACCAGATAGAGGGACCGCTTGTGGCATCCTCAAACCGACGAAGCGCTTCTCCTTCCGGCAGCGCCCCGTTCCTGTCGATGTAAGCTGCCGCGACCCTGAATTGCTGGTAGTACGCCCGATCCTTGGCAGCTTGCGCGGGAAGCATCAGCGGCATCGTTGTGCCGATAAGAGCGAAGGCCGCCGCAACTATGCCAAGCAGCAAGCACAAGATCGTCCGCATATATTGCCTCCCCATGCCGGCTGCGGTGGACGTCCGCAATTGGGCGCTTTCAGCCATTCCGATCGAGCTTGAAGACCGAGACGACCAAGCCTACCCACCTCACGAGGAGACAAGGTGTACGCGGTGCTTCCCAAACATGGCCCGATCACCTTTTCGAAGTCGACCAACCGCGATGGCATTGCGTAATTTCTCGCGCTTTCCAACCAACCGCTCAACCGCGTCGATCCGTAAACCGCATGGCGGCATGTATGATGAGCAAGCGAAACGCCCATCAAACACACACACCGCCCACGTCCCTCAGCCGCCGATCGGCCCCGCCACCAGCAGCGGGCCCAGCTTGCGCCCCCGCCATTGCAGGCCCCAGTGCAGGTGCGGCCCCGTAGCGCGCCCCGTAGCGCCAGACAGGCCGATCGGCTGACCGCGCCGCACCGTGTCGCCCACGCGCACGTCGATCCGCGACAGATGCAGCAGGGCGCTGTTCAGCCCCATGCCATGGTCGATCATCAGCAGGTGCCCCTCCAGCGTGAAGGGATCGTCCGCCGCCGCCAGGATCACCACGCCGTCGGCCGGCGCCACCACCGGCGTGCCGGTCGGCACCGCCACATCGGCACCCGAATGATAACCACCGGGCTTGCCCTGATAGACGCGCTGCGCCCCGAACCAGCCCGATTGCCGCCCGGTCGCCGGCCAGCGCATCGCCTGTCGCCAGCCTTGCGCATCGCTCGTCCGGCTACGTGCCGCGACGATCTGCGCCAGTTCGGCGGGCCTTGCCGCCGCGAACTCGGCATCGGTCTTGCCCGCGCGGTACGGCGCGTCGACACGCTCGATCCGCCAGGCGCGCGGCGCCACCACCAGCGCGCGCTCCGCCCGGCGCCCATCCGCCAGCGTCGCGACCAGCCGCGCCGCCGGCCCGGCATCGCGGTCGAACCCGATCACGAAGCGCCCGTCACCCGCAAAGGGCACCGCCTCACCATCCAGCGTCATCGTCGCGGTGCCGGCCGGCACGCGCCCGAAAACCAGTCCGCCCTGAATGGCGGCCCCGTCAAGCGTGATGACGGCAGGCGCCACCGGCGCCGCCGGCGCCGGCGGTGGCGGCATCGCGACGGGCGGCGCAGGGCGCACGTCCTCACGCGGCGCCACGCATCCGGCAAGCACCGCCACCAGCATCCCCGCCGCCAACAGCCTCATCGCGGGCGCAGGCTCTCGCTGGCGATCGCCGGGCTGGCATAGGGCTCCTGCGCCGCCACGCTCCAGTAGCGCAGATCCTCCAGCGCGATCCGCGCGCCCGACCGGGCACAGACGACATGGTCGCCCGGCGACAGCACGCGAAAGCCGTTGGGCATGTAATGCAGGCGCGCGGCCCGGTCGGCATTGGACATCAGCATCGAAAAGGCACTTCCCGGTGGATCGGATCAGAACAGGTCGGGCTGTTCGGGTACCACCTTTTCATAGGTACGCGGGCCGCTGCGCTCAACCCGCGCGTCCACCGTGCCGTCGCGGAAGCGGAGCGTGATGGCGCCTGCCGCGCGCACCGCCTCTGCCGAGGACAGCGTCTCGCCGCCCGGCCGCGCGGTGATCCGGGCATAGCCGCGCTCCAGGATGCGATCCGGGTTCAGCGACTGCACCAGCCGCCATGTGTTGGCCAGCCGCTCGTGCCCCCGCTCCACCTGCCGCAACAGCACGGCGGGGCGTAGCGCGGCGCCTGCCCGGTCCAGCCCGCCGCGCGCCAACGTCACCCGCCGCTCCAGCCCGCGGTCCAATCGTGCCCCCGCGTCGTCCGCCCGCTGCCGCTGCGGCCCCAGCAACTGGTCCCGCTTCGGCAACAGCCGCGCCATCGCGTCCAGCCGCTCGCGTCCCCGCTCGACATAACGCCGCGCGCACCGCTCGGTCCGCTGCCGGTGGCTGGCGACGGTCAGCCTGAGGTCGGCCAGCACCGGCACCGCGATCTCGGCGGCCGCGGTCGGCGTCGGCGCGCGCAGGTCGGCGGCATGGTCGCACAGCGTCGTGTCCGTCTCATGCCCCACCGCCGAGATGATCGGGATCGTGCAGTCCGCCACCGCGCGCACCACCGCTTCCTCGTTGAACGCCCACAGATCCTCGATCGAACCGCCGCCGCGCGCTACGATCACCAGATCGGGCCGCGGCACCGCGCCGTCCACCGGCATCGCATCGAACCCGCGCACCGCCGCCGCTACCTCGGCCGCCGCACCCTCGCCCTGCACCTTCACCGGCCAGACGATGACATGGGTGGGGCAGCGATCCTCCAGCCGGTGCAGGATGTCGCGGATCACCGCGCCGGTCGGCGAGGTGACCACGCCGATCGTGCGCGGCATGAAGGGCAGCGCCACCTTGCGCCCCCGGTCGAACAGCCCCTCGCCCGCCAGCTTGGCCTTCAGCTTCTCGAACAGCGCCATCAGCGCGCCGGCACCGGCCAGCTCCAACCGCTCGATCACGATCTGGTATTTCGATCGCCCCGGATAGGTGGTCAGCTTGCCGGTCGCGATCACCTCGATGCCGTCCTGCGGCTGGAAAGCGAGCGCGTTCGCCGATCCCTTCCACATCACCCCGTCGATCACCGCCTGATCGTCCTTCAGCGCCAGATAGACATGGCCCGAGGCGGCGCGCTTGTAGCCGGAGATCTCGCCGCGCAGGCGGACATGGCCGAACTCGCCCTCCACCATCCGCTTCAACTTGAAGCTCAGTTCGCCGACCGACAGCGCGAGCGCGTTGTCGCCGGGCACCGGCTCGGCTACCAGCCGCGGACTTTCGTCAAGGAAAAGGGGATCGGGCATGAACGTCCTGCTGCTGGGATCGGGTGGCCGCGAACACGCACTGGCGTGGAAGCTGGCACAGTCGCCGGGGTTAGATACGCTCTATGCCGCGCCCGGCAACCCCGGCATCGCCGCGCATGCGACCTGCGTTGCGCTCGCCGCGACGGATCACGATGCGGTGATCGCCTTTGCGCGCGAACACGCCATCGGGCTCGTCGTGATCGGGCCGGAGGCACCGCTGGTCGACGGCCTTGCCGATTCGCTCACCGCCGCCGGCATCCCCGTCTTCGGCCCGTCGAAAGCGGCGGCACAACTCGAAGGATCGAAGGGCTTTACCAAGGATCTGTGCGCGCGCGCGAACATCCCCACCGCCGGCTATCTGCGCGTCTCCAGCCTCCAGGCCGCCGGCACCGCGCTCGACACCACCTTCGGCCTGCCCGTCGTCATCAAGGCCGACGGCCTCGCCGCCGGCAAGGGCGTCACCATCGCCTTCACCAAGGACGACGCCCGCGCCGCCCTCGCCGACCTCTTCAGCGTCCCCGGCGCCGAAGTCGTGATCGAGGAATTCCTCGACGGCGAGGAGGCCAGCCTGTTCGTCCTCACCGACGGCACCGCGCTCCTCCCCTTCGGCTCCGCACAGGACCACAAGCGCGTCGGCGACGGTGACACCGGCCCCAACACCGGCGGCATGGGCGCCTACAGCCCCGCCCGCGTCCTCACCCCGGAACTGGAAGCGCTGGCGATCGACACCATCGTCCGCCCCACCGTCGACACGCTGCGCGAGGAAGGCACCCCCTTCTCCGGCGTCCTCTACGCCGGTCTGATGCTCACCCCCCATGGCCCCAAGCTGATCGAATACAACGCCCGCTTCGGCGACCCCGAATGCCAGGTGCTGATGACCCGTCTCGAGGGCGATCTGCTGGAGGTGATGCTGGCGGTCGCGCAAGGACGCCTCGCCGATCTGCCCGCCCCTGCCTTCTCGCCCGAACCGGCGCTGACCGTGGTGATGGCGGCGGCCGGCTATCCCGGCACGCCGAAAGCGGGCGGCAGCATCGAGAACATCGCCGCGGCCGAGGCGGCGGGCGCCACCGTCTTCCAGGCGGGCACGAAGATGGACGGCGACCGGCTGGTCGCCGCGGGCGGCCGCGTCCTGGCCGTCACCGCCCGCGGCGCCACCGTCGCGCAGGCACAGGCCGCCGCCTACCGTGCGGTCGATGCGATCGCCTTTCCCGACGGCTTCTGCCGCCGCGATATCGGCTGGCGCGAGGTGGAGCGCGAACGCGGTTGAAGCTGTAACACAACCGTGACACGATCCCCCTGTTAGGGAGGCCCGCAGGACACGCAGCCCCGTTCCCTCTCCCGCCGGGAGAGGGAGGGAGCGCCAAAGGCGCGGAAGGGTGAGGGTGAGCCGGGCAACGGGGGAGAACATCATGCGGTTCACGGCATTCATCGCACTTGTCGGCTTGCTCGCCACCGGCGCCGCCCCGCCGCCGCTGCCCCAGGCCGGGGCGCGCAAGGCCGCGTCGCCGGTACGCTGCATCACCCCGGATCGCACCGCCAACCAGATCGTGACCACGGG
>NZ_CAMLAC010000189.1 GCF_946477935.1 uncultured Sphingomonas sp.
GCCCACGGCTCAGCGCCGGTGATGGCGCCGCCGCCAGCGCCGGAACAGCCCGCGCCTGGCGAACGGCTCGAACATCTCGTCCGGCCCTTCCGGGTCCAGCACTTCATTGTCCGCCAGCCACTCCTCGACTGCGTTCAGATCGGGCTGCTCGAAGGGGCGCAGCGTCTTGCCTTGCCCGCGCAGCCGCTCGATCGTGTCGATCAGCGACCCCGTCTCGGCGATCGTCTCCGTCACCGTCTCGACAGGGCACCCCAGATGCTCGGCGATCAGGCCGTCGCGGATGCGCAGGATGCACGCGGCATGGGCATCGGTCTGCGCCACGATCGCCACGTCGCATTCGGTGTCCAGCCGCATCGAGCGGTTGTTCATGTTCGACGATCCCAGCCGCAGCACCCGGTCGTCGGAAATCAGGATCTTGGCGTGGCAATAGATCGGCGTGCCTCCCTTGGTGAAGGGATGGTACATGCGCAGCCGCCGATGCGGGTCGCGCTGGCGTAACGCCTCCATCAGCCGCCCGCGCGCGGTATCCATCGCGATCGGCTCCAGCCAGCCTTGCGCGGTCAGCGGGTTGATGATGACGATCTCTGGCCCATCGGGCTCCTCCAGCCGCTTGACGATCGCCTCGGCGATGCGGCGCGATGCGAAATACTGGCTTTCCACATACAGATGCCGCCGCGCGTTCGCGATCTGCGTCATGAACAGCGCTTCGCTTTCCAGCACCGCCGGCTCATCCGGCATCTCCGGCATGGTGCGCGCGATCCCCACCTCGATGTCGGTAAAGTCGCTTTCCAGTCCATCCGGCCAGCAATCGGCGCCCGGCACCTCGGCCGCCATCGGCTGCCCGCCCGCGGCATGCCAGCGGTCGCGGAACAGCGTGGCGAGCGCACCCACCACCGGCCCCTGCATCGCGCTGATCGCATCATGCCACGGCTTGTAGGGGATCCCGAAGGATCGCTTGCGATAGGGCTCGTGATCGCGGTGCTCGCGCGTGTCCCACCGGTCGCCTGTCATGTCGATGCCACCGCAAAACGCCAGCCGGTCGTCGATGATGACGATCTTCTGGTGGTGCGACGCGGCGGTCGGGTGATGCCCGTCCAGCTTGGTATGGATGCGCGGATGCTGCATCCATTTCAGGATGGTGAAGGCGGTCGATCCGCGAAACAGCGACTTCACCGCGCCCACGTCCCAGCGCAGCAGGAAGATTTCCAGCTCCGGCTCGCGCTGGACCAGCGAGTAGATGAAATCGCCGAGCCGCCGCGGCTCCCCTTCGCGATGATCGAGCACGATACGTGCGTCGAAATCCCATCCGATCAACAGGATGCGCTTCTTGGCCTTGAGCATCGCGCGCCGGGCCAGCCGAAAATAATCGTCGGCATCGATGATAACGGCCATGCGATCGGCGCGCTCGACCCGCCACACTTCCTTGCCGATCCGCATGACGTCTCCCTTGCTGCGCGCCCCCCATGCACAAACGGGGGGCGCTCGCCAAGTCTCGCCTATGCGGGCGGCATGACAGGATGATGGCGCAGCTCGGCCCGAATGGCGCTAGGCGGCGATCGCCGCGGCCGCCGCCCCGGCGACGGCGAGCAGGTCGCCAATGTCGTGTTGATCCGGCAGGAGGTGAAACGTGCCGTCATCTGGCCATGCTTCGGCGAAGCGTCGAAGCCGAAGGCGCGGCATACCGACACCGGCGCATAGGTTTCGCATGGCAAGCCGCCCTTGGTTCGCGGGGACAGCGTCACCAGCACGCGGCGGCCCATATAGATGCGCAGATCGGGGATGTTGGTGAAGCCGATCTGTATGGCAGACAGGCAGCGCGCATGCAGTTCGTCCAGCATCGCCTCGGCGACGTCGCCAAGCTTGGCACGGAAAGCCGCTTCGCCGGGGTTTTCCTCATCGTCATGCGTCATAAGGCTGTTCTCTGCGGCTTGAGGGTTCGAAAGGATCGGTGCCGGCGACGGCGCGTTCACGATGGCCGCGATGCGGCTCAGCAGTTCGTCCGGGCCGATGTCGCACGGCCGGCCATGTGTCCGGGTGTTGCACGGTGGCTGCAATGCGGCGATCAGCAGCCGTTCGGGTTCGTGCAGCCAGTTCCGCTTCACCCAGCCGCTCGGGCAGGACGCATCGCATTCACCCCCAGCCGGCACCTCGTCCGCCCACGACGGGTCAAGGCGGTGATAGACGAAGCTCAGCCGGTCCAGCATCCCCGCTTCGTTGCCGGGGCCGAACACATCCCAGTGGCGCACGGCAAAGCGCGCTTTCTCGAAGGTACAACTGCCACCATGCCGGCCGATCAGCGGCTCATCCTCTGGGCAGGCGCCGATCTCCGCAATGGCGGGGCCGTCCAGCTCGTTCAGGATGCGGCTCAACTGGGATGCCGCGAACGCCACCTCCGGCGCCCGCAGCGTCTGGTACACCACATGTTTGTGCCACCGGTCGAGCACCGATCCACCGAACGGCCGCTGGGCGTGACCGGCATAGATGCCGACATAGGCCAGCCGATCGTCCAGGAACATGCCGTAGATGCCCGGCCCGGTCAGCGCGGGCGGCTCCCCCAGCCATTGCGGCCGACGCCGCGCGCGCAGGTTCATCCACGCCGGCTTGCCTTCCACCGCCGGCACCGTTTGCAGCGTGAACAATTCCGCCGCGCGGTAAATCGTCATGATCGAACTCCCTGATGACCGCGGCGATCTGGCGGCAAATCGCGCAGGCCGCGATCCGGGAATTTTCCGGCCCCCCGCCTCAACCCGATCTTCACATCTTCGCGGGCGTCGGCACCCGCGTTCACCAGACGTTCTCATGAAATCCTGGCGTTTCGCGGTGTTCGGGCATAATCATCGCTTCCGAAGAGCGAAGTCGGTGAACAGCGCACAGGATACCCCCGCGGCCAACCGCAAGATCATCCATGTCGACATGGATGCCTTTTACGCATCGGTTGAACAGCGCGACGATCCGGCCCTGCGCGGCCGCCCGGTCGCGGTCGGCGGATCGCGCGCGCGCGGCGTGGTGGCGGCCGCGTCGTACGAGGCGCGCGTGTTCGGCGTCCGCTCGGCCATGCCCTCGTCCACGGCGGTGCGCCGCTGCCCCGACCTCGTCTTCGTCAAGCCGCGGTTCGAGGTGTACCGGGCGGTTTCGCTTCAGATCCGCGAGATCTTCGCGCGCTATACCCCGCTGATCGAGCCGCTTTCGCTGGACGAGGCCTATCTGGACGTGACCGAGGATCGGATGGGTCTCGGTTCGGCCCAGGCCATCGCGCAGGCGATCCGTGCCGCCATTCACGCCGAAACGCATCTCACCGCCTCCGCCGGCGTCAGCTACAACAAATTCATCGCCAAGCTGGCGTCGGACCAGAACAAGCCCGACGGGATGTGCGTCATCCCCCCGGCCAGGGGCCCCGCCTTCGTCGCCAGCCTGCCGGTCTCGCGCTTCCACGGCGTCGGCCCGGTCACCGCGCGCAAGATGGAGGCGCTGGGCATCCTGACCGGTGCCGACCTGCGCGACCGGCCGCTACCGTTCCTCCAGGCCCATTTCGGCAGCTATGCCGAGTATCTGTACCGTGCCGCGCGCGGCGTGGACGACCGCCCGGTCCGGGTCGAGCGAACACCCAAGTCGGTCGGGGCGGAGAGGACCTTCGAGACCGACCTGTCCGCCCGCGCCGATCTGCACGATGCGCTGGAACGGGTGGCCGATGCCGCCTGGACGCGGATCGAACGCGCCGGCATCGCCGGTCGCACCGTCACGCTGAAGCTGCGCCATGCCGATTTCCGCACCATCACCCGCGCCCGCTCCTTTCCCCATCCGGTCGGCGACCGGCCTGCGATCCTGGCGGCGGGCCGGTTGCTGCTCGATGCGCAACTGCCGGTGATCGGCGGCGTACGGCTGCTCGGCCTGACCCTGTCGGGGCTGAGCCCCGCCGAGGCGACCGAAACCGAAACCCAGCCGCAACTACCGCTATAGGCGTAGCCCGGCTGGACGAGCCGCCGCCTTTCCGCTTACCACCGCGTTTACCACCATCGGGGCGGGGTATTGGGGGATGTGGTTCATCGGCGCGGTGCTGCTCGGCCTTGCCGGCTATGCGCTCTATCTGGCGGGGCTACGCCGCCATCTGGTTGAACCCAATCGCGCATCCTGGCTGATCTGGTCGTCGGCGACCGGGATCGAGGCGGCAACCTATGCCGCGGTCAATCCCGGCGCGCCGCAGGCGACGATCTTTGCGCTGTCGGCCCTGGCCTGCATCCTCGTCACCCTGGTCATGTGGCGGCGCTCGCGCTGGCGCGCGCCCGATGCCGGGGAAAGCCTGTGCATGGGGGCATCGCTTGTCGCCTTGCTGCTGTGGATCGCCTTTCGCGACGCCTTCTGGGCGCATCTGCTGGTGGTCGCGGCGGTGCCGGTCAGCTTCTGGCCCACCTGGCGCAGCGTGTGGGAGGATGCGGACCGGGAACGCTCGCCAGCCTGGGGACTGTGGACGATGGGCGACCTCGCGACGCTGATCGTCGCCATGCGCAATCCCGGCGGCGGTACGGGTGAATATGCCTATGTCTTCGTCGAACTGCTCTGCCATGCCAGCATCTGGCTGATGATCGGCCTGCCCTCGATCAATCCGCGGCGTTCGCTGGGCCGGGCGGTCGGTACGCTGCAGATCCGGGACGCCCGTCCATCGTACGGCAACCCCTTCGCCGTTCGGGACAATCATCTCGGCAAGGCGGTCTATGCGACGGCCGGGTTTGCGCAAGGCAGCACGATCATCCGCTTCTCCGGGCCCAGCGTGCCGGCGGCGCAGGTGCCGGCGACGCTCGCCGGTTCTGCGGATCGCTTCATGCAGATCGCCGCCGATACCTATCTCGGCCCCTCCGGCCGGATCGACGACCTCATCAATCATAGCTGCGCGCCCAATGCGGGCCTGCACTTCACGGGCCAGGGCGTCTTTCTGGTCGCGATCCGCACCATCGCTGCGGGCGAGGAGATCGCCTGGGATTATTCCACCACGCTCGCCGATCCCGACTGGCGCATGCCCTGTGCCTGTGGCGCCCCCGGCTGCCGCGGCACCATCGCACATTTCGGCACGCTGCCGGCCGATCGCCGTGCCTGGTATCTGGAGCGCGGCCTCGTCGCCCCGCACCTGATCCCCCGCGAAGCCCGCGCGGCGTAGGTCAGCGGCCATTTGTAAACTCGCTAGAAAGCGAGTTTCCCGGCGGCGCCGGCCCGCTCCCCCACCCAGCCACCCATCAAGGATACTCTGTGGGTGGCCGGGTGGGGGAGCAGGCCGGCGCCGCGAAACGGGCCTTCAGCACGTTTGCAAACAGGCTCTCAGGCGGCAGTCGCCAGGGCGTCGGCGGGCACGCTCGCCAGCGTCAGCACCGCCTCCGCGCCCAGCCCGCACCCGCGACTGTGCAGGTGCAGCGTGCCGCCCATCGCGACCATCGAATTGGCGCACCAGTGCAGGCCCAGCCCACCCGACTTATGTGCGCGCGTGGAAAAGCCCCGCTGGAACAGCGTCGCGGCGGTTTCGGCATCGAAGCCTTCGCCATCGTCGTTGATGCGGATCGTCGTGCGGTCGCCCCCCTGTTCGCCGCCCTGTTCAATCGCGACGATGATCGAACCATGATCGCGGCCCGTCGCCGCGATCGCCTCGGCGGCATTGCCGAACAGATTGCCGATCACCTGGCTCAGGATCACCCGGCTCGCCAGCACCGGCGCGGGCATGGCGGGAAAGGTGAAGGCGATCGACACGCCCTCCGAATAGCGCGCGATGGTGGCATTGCGCGCGATGATCTCGGTCACGTCGCATGCATCCAGCGGCGGCCGCTCATGCGCCTGCGCCTGTTGCTGGCCGATGATGTCCAGCACGTGCGCCATCGCCTCGCGCCCCACCGCCAGTTCGCCGCGCATCACCTCGCGCGCCTGCACCTGCGCCTCCAGCCCTGCCGCCACGAACGCCGCCAGCTTCTCCCGCCGTGCCGGTGGCACATCGCCCCGCGCCAGCTCCGCCACCGCCCGGTCCAGCATCCCCCGATCCACCGGCGGCACCTGCGCGATCCCCTGGCTCAGAATGGTGCTGATCGGGTTCAGCGCATTGCGTACATTGTGCATCACCGCCACCGCGCTTTCCGATCGGCCGAGCGCGAAGCTCTGGATCTCGATCTGCTCGCGCAAATCCTTCAACTGGCGCAGCATCGCGTTGAAGCTGCGACCCAGCGAAGCGATTTCGTCGCTGCGCGCCTCCTCCTCGTCCAGCAGCGTCAGCGATCCTGACGCGCGCACCCGCTGCATATGCGCCTCCACCCGCCGGAGCGGCGCCAGCACCAGCCGCGCGATCGCCCGGCGCAGCACCATCAGCACGATCAGCAGCAACATGGTCGATCCCGCCACCGCCAGCAGCACCATGCGCCGCCCCAGGTTGGACACCGCCCGCGGCACGCTGAACCGGGCGGCGGCTACCGCATGGCCATCGGCGCCCCGGATCGGCACGGCGATATCGATCGCACGGGCACGCCGCCCGATCGCCTCGGTTTCCCGGGGCGCCGCCAAATCGATCCGCGCGTCGAGCTGCAGCAGCTCCGCCAGACGCTGCGAGCTGATCACCCGCGCCATAAGGACATGGCCGCGTGGGCTCCCCGTCCCGTCCGACCGCCGGATCTCGGCCACCCCGACCGCAGCCACCACATCGCCCAGCCGTGCAAAGAAACGACCCGAATTGCGCCCTGCCAGCACGCGGTCGAACGGCACGCGCCCGATCATCCGGATCAGCCGCGCGCGCATGTCCGGCTGCTCGGCCCCGCTCGCCGGGTCGCGCCAGCGCGCCACCATGATGCGGCCATCCGGCGCGACATAGGCCATGCCCTCCACGCCCAGATTGGCCATGGCGAGCGTCGAGAAGCTGTCGCGCTCGAACGCCGCGCTGGGCTTGGCCATATAATCGTAGCTGGCGGTCCAGTCGCCATAATCGCGCACCGCGCTTTCCACCTTGGACGCATATTCGGCCAGCGCGGCCTGTGTCCGCTCGACATGGCCGTGGACTGCCCGGTTCTCCAACTGGTTGAAGCTGGGGGTGATGACGCCGATCAGCAGCAGCGTGATCGCCACCGCGCCGCCCACCCCCACCAGCGTCAGCAGCCGGACCAGCTTGCCCCCCAGCGA
>NZ_CAMLAC010000190.1 GCF_946477935.1 uncultured Sphingomonas sp.
CGACGATGCCGCTGGAGGGCAGCGCGCCGCACGGTCAGCGTCGCGCTGCCCTCCAGCGGCATCGTCGTGTCCATCGTCACCGCCAGCCCACGCTCCGGCCAGTCCAGCTCCGACGGGATGAACAGGTTCACGTACAGCGTCTTGGGATCGCTCCACCAGATCGAGTCCGCATGTTTGGCATGGCTCTCCATCCCCGACCCGACGCAGCACCAGAAGCTGTCCTCGGGACTGGAGAATACCCGCCGCGCACCTGCGGCCAGGGGCATGAAATACACGAACTGCCCGGTATCGGGGCGCTGGTGCGCCATGATGTGGTTCAGCTGAACCCGCTCGTAGAAATCGAACCAGCGGGCCTCCGGCTGCCAGCTATACAGATGCCGGGTCAGCTTCATCATGTTGTAGCTGTTGCACGCCTCGCACGTCGCCTCGGTGATGCGCCCGGCCAGTTGATCGGGCTGGCCGAAATGCTCGCGTTCCGAATTGCCGCCGATGACGTAGCTGTGATGCTGCGTCACGCGCTCGTGAAAGAAACGCGGCGCGACGACATGCGCCGGATCACCCGTCACCTCGTGCAGCCGCGCCAGCCCGATCACCTTCGGGATCTGCGTATTGGCATGCAGTCCGGCCAGCTTGTCCTGCCGCGCGGCGAGCGGATCCAGCACCGCCTTGTGCCGGATCTTCTCCGCGATGCGCAGCCAGCGCGGATCACCGGTCAGCGCATAGGTCTCCGCATAGGTCTCGTTCAGCCCGCCATGCTCGGCATGCAGCACGCGCTGCATCTGCGCGTCGTCCAGCGGTTCCAGCACGCCGGCCAGATACCCGGCCAGCGCCAGCATGACCGGCATCGCCCGCGGATTGCGCGCCAGCACATGCGCGTCGATCAATCCGGCATGCACCTTGTGCCACGTATAGAGCGGCACCCAGCCACCGTTCAGGTCGAACCCGCCGCTGCGGATATCGCCCCGCCGTACCTCCTCGAACACGATCTTGCCGTCGACCGTCTTGCCGTCGCGCTCCACCGTGGTGCCGCCGCAATAGCCATCGCCGTGCGCCGCCTGGATGCGTGCCATTTCGGCCAGCGCATGATCCAGCCGCGCCGCGACCTCGCGGTCACCGGTATTTCCCACCACCAGCGCACACGCGGTCAGCCAATGCCCCAGCGAGTGGCCGGCGATCCCCATCGCCTCCCAGCCGCCATAGACCGGCTTGGGCGCCGGCAGTCCCGCCGAGCGGTAGAAATTGTGCAGCAGCCGTTCGGGATCGAGGGCCAGCAGATAGCGCCGGTTCGCCTCGAACGCGTCAGCGAACGGCGACGGCTTCAGCCGGACATAGCGCGCCGGCACCGGCTCTACCCGGCGGCTGTGGACAACGGGTGATCGCGCCCATGCCGCCGGCGCCAACGCCACGACACTTGCACTGGCCAACAGGGAACGACGGGAAAACAACATCGCCAAGACCTCTCCAGCGGCCGGCGTCCGCATCGTCCGTGCGGATCATTCGGAACACCGGCATCGCGGCGAAGCCTAGGGAAATGTCAGAGTATTGCAAGGCGGAGATGCGATCCGGTCCCGCCCCGCACATCCGGGTCTAGCCGACATTCACCCCGAAATTGCGCGCCATCGGCGCCAGGCCACCCTTATAGCCCTGCCCCACCGCGCGGAACTTCCACTCGCCATTGTGGCGATAGACCTCGCCGAAGATCATCGCTGTCTCGGTCGATGCATCTTCCGACAAGTCGTAGCGGGCGATCTCACGCCCGGTCACGTCGTTGACGACGCGGATGAAGGCGTTGGAGACCATGCCGAAGCTTTGCCGGCGCTGCTCGCCCTCGTGGATCGTCACCGACACCGCGATCTTCTGCACGTCGGACGGGACGGTCGCCAGATCGACCTTCAACGCCTCGTCGTCACCGTCCCCCTCGCCGGTCCGGTTGTCGCCGGTATGCTCGACCGAACCGTCGGCGGATCGCAGATTGTTGTAGAAGATGAAGTCCGCGTCCCCACGCACCCGGTCGCCCTGCCCCAGCAGGAACGCGCTGGCGTCCAGATCGAAATCGGTCCCATCGGTGGTGCGCGTGTCCCAGCCAAGGCCGATCAGGATGCGCGAAAGGCCCGGTTCCTCTTTCGACAAGCTGACATTGCCACCTTTGGACAGGCTTACGGACATCGGTGTTTCTCCATCATCGGCAGGTCATGGCGAGCATCGCCCCACTCCGGAACGCGCGGGCGACGCATTCCGGTTCCGCGGGCGGGGGCGATGCTCCCCAGGGGCGCCGGTTACGCCCGCAACGCCTTGACCGCATGGTCGGCCGCGCGCGCGGTGAGCGCCATGAAGGTCAGCGACGGATTGACGCACGCGATCGATGCCATCTGCGCGCCATCGGTCACATACAGGTTGGACGCGTCATGCGCCTGGCTCCAGCCGTTCAGCACCGACTTACGCGGATCACGACCCATGCGCGCGCCGCCCATCTCGTGGATCGCGTCACCCGGCACATGCTCACTTTCCCAACTGGTCACGTTGGTCAGGCCAGCGGCGCGCAGCATCGCCTCGCCCTGCGTCCGCGCATCCGCCATCATCTTCAGCTCGTTGTCGCGGAACCGGACGTCGAAGCGCATCAGCGGCACCCCGAAACGGTCCACCTTGTTCGCGTGCAGCGACACGCGGTTGTCGGCATAGGGCAGGCATTCGCCGAACGCACCCATGCCGAATTTCCACGGGCCATAACGACGCATGCCATGCTTCATCGACGCCCCGAACCCGACCGGCTCGGACACTTCGCGCCGTGCGCTGCCCTGATAGCCATAGCCGCGGCGGAAGCCGACCCCCTCGTCGCCGCCGATATTGCGGAAGCGCGGCACATAGACGCCGCCCGGCCGGCGGCCATATTCGATGAACTCCTCCATTCCCGGAATGTCGCCGCCGACGCCGACGCGGAAGATATGATCCATCACATAGGCGCCCAGCGTGCCATTGCTGTCGAAATGGCTGCGCCCGGTGCGCGCATCGCGCGAGTTCATCAGGATCTGGGTCGATGCGATCGCCGATGCACACAGGAACACCAGGTCGGCGCCCACGACCTCCGCCTGCCCCGTATTGGCATCGACGTAGCGGACGCCGGTCACCCGCTTGCGCTGCGGATCATATTCCAGGTTGGTCACCACCGCATCGGACTTCAGCGTCAGCTTGCCGGTCGCGCGCGCCGCCGGCAGCGTCACCGCCTGGGTCGAGAAATAGGCGCCGAACGCGCAACCATTGCTGCACTGGTTGCGATACTGGCACTTGGTCCGGTTCTGATCCGGCTTGTCCTCGGTCATGTTGGACAGGCGCGTGTTGATCAGCTTGCGGCCGGGAAACTGCGTCTCCAGCCGACCCTTCAGCCATTTTTCCGCGACGTTCATCGGCATCGGCGGCTGGAACTCGCTGTCCGGCAGATAGGGCAGGTTCTCGCGCGATCCCGATACGCCGATATATTTCTCGACATAGGAGTACCACGGCGCGACGTCGTCATACCCGATCGGCCATTCGCCATCGATCCCGTCGCGCTTGTTCGCGTCGAAATCCTCCGGCGCCCAGCGAAAGCTCCACCGTCCCCAGATCAGCGATTTGCCGCCCACCGCCGCGGGACGAATCCAGTAGAAGGGGCTACCCTCGTCATAGGCATAGGGATTGGCCTTGTCGTCATTGTAAAAGGCCTGGTTGCTCGGCGCGACATAGCCGTGCTTGGCGATGAAGTAGTTACTTTCGATCAGCGGCTTGGGCATGATGTTGCGCGCCGGCACTTCATAGGCGGGCTTGCCGTCATAGGTATAGCCTTCGCCATGCTCCACCATCCGGCCGCGGTCGAGCATCAGGACGCGTAGCCCCTTCTCGGTCAGCTCCTTGGCAGCAAATCCGCCGCTCACGCCCGAGCCGATGACGATTGCGTCGAACCTGTTGGTCGATGCCATGATTGTCCTCTCCAGAAATCGACGATCAGACGCGCAGGGCGCGCAGCGTCTGGAAACTCTTGGTGATGTCGGGGATGTAGGGTGCAGGCGCCTCGTCGTTCTCGACGTAGAAATGCCGCACCCCGGCGCTGCCCTTCAACCGGAACAGCGCGGCGAAATCGGTCACGCCCGCGCCCACCGCCGTCATGCTGCGGTCGGGCCGCATGTCCTTGACGTGATAGGCGTACAGGCGATCGGCCAGCCGCTCGATCCATGCCGCCACATCTTCCCCGGCATGCTCCACCCAGTACAGGTCCAGTTCCACCTTCACCAGCGCCGGGTCGGTCTCGCGCAGCAGCCGCTCGTACAGGCTGACCCCGCCCGGCTTTACGGTGAACTCGAAGTCATGGTTGTGATAGGCGAAGTTCAGCCCTGCGGCCTTCAGGTCGTTGGCGAACCGGTTGATGTTGGGCAGCGCCGCCTGCCAGCCGGCCTCGCTGCGATGCTCGTCCGTCATGTAGGGCAGCACCACCGTGGATGCGCCCAGCGTCTTGGCCATGGCGACCGACTTCGCGAAATTGCCGAGCAGCGCGTCATAGCCGATATGGACGGACGGCGCGGTCAGCTTCAGCCGGTCCATGGTCCGACGCAGCATGGCATGGTCCATGCTGTCGTAACCGCCACCGCCGAACTCGACCTCGCGGTAACCGATGCGCGCCACCGTCTCCAGCGTCTTGACCGGGTCCTTCTGGAAGAGTTCGCGCACCGTATAGAGTTGCAGCCCGATCGGCCCCAGCTTGGCGGCGAAGGCGGGCACGCCGGCAAGGCCGATCGCGGCAAGCGACCCTGCACCGGCCAGCAGATGACGACGATTGATGGTCATGAGCTATAGACCTTGTTGACCTGGGAATAGGGAAAGGCGCCGTTATACTCGCCCGGCACCGGCAGATATTCGCGCTCCTGCGTCATGCCGATCTCCGACGTGTAATAACCGGTGATGACGAGCTGCCGGAACGCCTCGAAGAAGGTCTTGCCGCCAGGGATCTGGTCGTTCATCGCCAGCGTCAGCAGCGCGTCCTGTTGCGCTGGTGTGGCCTTTGCCGCGGCCACCCGGTTGTCGCGCTGGCTGCGCGCATCTATGGCGTCCAGCCCCGCGACGATCGGCACCCGGTCGCCCGGCTCGGCCCAGTCCGCCAGCATCTTCTCGATGAAGGCGGGCACGCCCGCGGCGATCGCGCCCGGCGTATCCGTTGTCGGCAGCACGCGCTCGCTCAGCGCGGTCATCAGCGCGCGTTGCGGCGCGGTGAAGACGGCGACGCTCGGCGGCCCCTGGTTGATCGGCGGCACCGGCAGGGACAGTCCGGCGGCGCGTGCGATCGGTGCGAACAGGGCGCTGCCGAACATCGCGGCGACGCCTGCCAGTGCGGTTCTACGGTCGATCACTGTCCATTGCCTCCAGATCCTGTGCAATCGCCGCCTGGTCGAGCGGACGAACCCAGATGTTGCGATAGGCGACCGGCGAGTCATGGTCCTGCAACTGTATTGGTGCCGCATCGCCGTGCGCCTTGTACTGCGCCACCTGCCGCCAGGCGGTCGTGCCCAGCATCGCCTGATGGTTCTGCACCAGCACCCCGTTCAGGAACGCGGTCACGTAGGCCGGGCGCACCAGCGACCCATCCGCCGCGAAGCGCGGCCGCTCGAACACGATGTCGTAGCTCTGCCATTCGCCCGGTTTGCGCGATGCGTTCACCAGCGGCGGCTTCCACCCATAGACGGCGCCCACCGTGCCATCGGCATAGGTCGGGTTCTGATAGCCATCCAGAATCTGCACCTCATATCGCTGCATGAACCAGATGCCGCTATTGCCCCGGTCCTGCGAGGTCTTGGTCGGCGGGTTGGGCGAGCGGAACTCCAGATGCAACTGCACGTCGCCAAAGCTTTGCTTGGAGATCAGGGCGTTCTCTCCACCGCTTTTCGCCCGCGACGGCACGACCAGCGCGCCGTTCTCCACCGGCCACATCGCTCGCTCAGCCCGCCAGGCATCAGTCGATCGCCCGTCGAACAGCACCACCGCGTCGGACGGCGCCCCGCCCGGATTGGCCGCCGGCGTTACCACCGTGGGCGCGGGCCGGTCGGCGTCATGCACCCGCCACTGCCCGCCCGGCAGCATCGGCGTATCCTTGAACCCCGGCTTCTCCTGCGCCAGCGCCGGGCCTGTTCCCAGCACCAGCATCAGGCCCGCAAACGCGCGTATCCCCGTCATGCTCGCTCTCCCGCCTGCGCGTCGATCGCGCGGTATGCGGCGATCAACCGCTCCTCGCCCGCGCGTCCCTTTGTCGCATTGCCATGTTCCATGCCGATCACGCCGGCATAGCGCTTGTTCTTCAGCCAGCGGACGATGTTGGCATAGTTGATCTCGCCCGTCCCCGGCTCGTTGCGGCCCGGATTGTCGCCGAACTGGATATAGCCGATCTCGCTCCAGCAAGTCCCCAGCGTCGGGATCAGGTTCCCGGACTGGATCTGCTCGTGATACAGGTCGGCCAGGATCTTCACCCCCGGACTGTTCGCCCCGCGCGCCACGGCATAGCCCTGCGCGATGGTCTGCATATAGACACCCGGATGGTTGGTCCGCGTGTTCAGCGGCTCCATCACCATCGCAATGCCGTGCGGCGCGACGATGTCGCCGGCCTTTCGCATCACGTCGATCACCCGCGCGGTCTGGATATCGAGCGGCAGCTTGTTGTCCAGGAACCCCGTCACCACCGTCATCCACTTGGCGTTCAGCCGCTTGGCGACCTCGATCGAGCTGCGGATGTCCGCCAGGAACGCCTCGCGCTCCGCATCGTCATTGCCGCCCAGCAGCGGCCGGGACTGCGACCATTTCGGCATGCTGGCGACGAAGACGCCCATCGTCATGCCGCGCTGCGCCAGCGCCTTCGACATCGCCTCCTGCTCGGCGACCGGACGCGCCCGCGCCTCGTTATCCTCCCAGGCGGTAAAGCCCTGATCCGCGGCAAAGGCGATCTGTTCGATCAACCCGCCACGGCTCGCGAAGCTGCCCTCATGCGGGGCATAGCCGAGCGAAAAGCGCGCCGCGTTCGAGGACCGTCGCTGCGCCCCCGCCATCCCCGCCGCCAGCGACGTCGCGGCCCCCGCCGCCAACAACATCCGACGCGACAGCGTCATGCCC
>NZ_CAMLAC010000191.1 GCF_946477935.1 uncultured Sphingomonas sp.
TCACCCTCCCACCGCTTGCGCGGCGGGCCCCTCCCTCTCCCCGGAGGGGAGAGGGTTCACGCGGTTCTATCCCGGTTCTCGTGCGGGGCTTACCTGATGCCCTCTCCCCCTCGGGGAGAGGGAGGGGACCCGCGGCATTAGCCGTGGGGAGGGTGAGGGGTAGTCAAGCAGTGCTGCGCTTGCTGGCGGCTCCTCATCCCTCACACTATCCCGCCTGGTCCTCGATCGGGGCGGTGACGATCACGCGCAGGCCGGGCTGGTTATCGACATGGTCGATAGTCCCCGACAGGCGGGACATCATCGCGGTCATCATGCGGCTGCCGAAGCCAGAGCCTTCGCCGATCTTGCCCCGGCCATCGTCTGCGACGATCAGGCGCAGGCGGTTGCGATATTGTTCGAGCGTGATCGCGACCGGACCCGCCGCGCCGCCATAGGCATATTTGGTGGCGTTGATGAGCAGCTCGGTCGTCACCAGCCCCAGGTTGATCGCCCGGTCGGTGGGCATCAGCACGGGGGCAAGGTCCAGGCGTATCGACTGCGCCCAGTCGGCACCCAGCGACGCCTTCATGTCGCCGACCAGTTCCTCGAGATAGCGGGCGAGGTCGACGGTCTGGATCTGGTCGTCGCGGTAGAGGCGGCGATGGACCAGCGCGACGGCCGACAGGCGCGCCTGCGCCTCCGACAAATGGTTGCGCACGGTGGGGTCGTTCGCCGCCTTGCTTTGCAGCGACAGAAAGGCGGAGACGAGCTGGAGGCTGTTCTGGACGCGGTGGTCCACCTCCTTCATCAGCACGTCCTTCTGCTGAAGCAGCGCATCCTTGTCGGCGAGCGTCCGCTGCAACTCGATATTCAGCGTGCGCAGGCGCTGCGTCTGGTGGATGTCGTGCAACGCACGGCGCAGGCGGTGGGCAGCCTCGATCTCTTCCAGCGTCCAGCGGCGCGCGCGCCCGCGCACCGTTTCCACCCAGCTTTCGAACGACGCGCGGGGTGACAGGGTCTCGCCAGGCTTCAGATCGACCGCCTTGTGGGGATTGCCGGCCCATTCGACTTCCTCGACCTGTTCGGCCCGGAACCAGAGCAACACGGCGCCGTCATCGACCAATGGCAATGCGAGCAGGCCGCTGGCGCGGTCGGTGTAATCGGCCGCCTCAGGCACGTGCTCCGCCAGTTCGTGCGTCGCGAACAGGTCGCCGGTGCCGCGCGCCCGGACCCAGCGCGCCAGTTCCTGAATGTCGAAGGAGCCCGGATGAATGCCGTGACAGGCGACTTTCGTTCCCTGAACCAGCGCGAATCCGTCGCTGTGGAACATCTGGCACAATTCGTTCGACAGGGCATCCACCGCCTTGCGCAGCGTTCCGTTGCTGGCGATGCGGGGCAGCAGGCTGTCCTCCGCGGCGCGCAGGCGCAGGCGCTCGCGATAGGTGTCGGCCTCCTCCTTGGCGCGGATCTGGCGGGCGAGACCGCTGGCGAGCATCGCGGCGGCGGACCGGGTGGCGGGTGACAGGCGGCGCGGCACGGCATTGTGGCACGCGATCAGGCCCCAGAGCAGCCCGTCCTTGACGATCGAGATCGACGCCGACGCGCCGACACCCATATTGTTCAGGTAGCGCAGGTGGATGGGCGATACGCTGCGCAAGCCCACGTCCGACAGGTCGGTGGTCTCGAACCCGATCGGGCGGAGCGGGGCGGGGGTATAATCGATCGCCGGGATCACGCGGGTGCGATTGCGCACGTAGAGCGCGCGTGCCTGCTTGGGGATGTCAGATGCGGGGAAATGGTGGTGGAGGAAGGTGCCGATATCGGGCGCGACATCCTCGGCAACGACGCGGCCGGCATCGTCGTCGAGAAAGCGGTACACCATGACCCGGTCGAAGCCGGTCAGCGCGCGGAAGGCGACGGCGGCGCGTTCGCACAAGGATTGCAGGTCGCTCGCCCGCTCGAAGGTGGTGGCGGCGGCGTCGAGCCAGGGCAGCACGCTGCCGCGACCCCAGGGTGCGTCCTGCTCGGCGGGTTCCAGCTCGACCAGCAGACGATCGCCGCCACGGTGCAGCGCAACCTCGAACCGTTCGGTGGCGGTGGTCAGCGGCTGCGCGGAGAGGGTGGCGCCGGGGCCTACCATGGTGTTGGCGAGGAGCGCGGAAATATCCTGGGCCAGCAGGTCGGACAGCGGGCGGCCCAGCCAGTCGGGCGCAAGCCGTTCCTCCAGGGCGCCGGCGCCCGCGATCACCGTCAGCGTGGCGGGATCGGCGACGAGCAGCAGGCCATGGGGCTGGATGGCACCCGGAATATGGATCGGCTCGCGATCGCAGACCGTCAGATCGGCGCCGGTTTGCGGCGTTACGGGCAGCGTTGCCATGGGTACACATCTCTCACTGGATCGCAGTCGCATGCCGGTTTTCGAACGGCGTTGCAAATTTGAATGGGAAATGCCGGGTAGCGTACAAAGACCACTCTTCCCCTCAAGACCGATTTGAAGCTAGAAGCGAAAGAAAATTACAGCCCCGGAGAGGCCATGATCGACGATTTCGACTTCGCGCTCGGCGAGAGCGCGGACATGATCCGCGATGCGACGCGGCGCTTCGCCATCGACCGTATCGCGCCGCTGGCCGCGCGGATGGATGCCGAAGACTGGTTCCCACGTGACATCTGGCCCGAAATGGGCGCGCTGGGGCTGCACGGCATCACCGTGGCCGAGGCGGATGGCGGGCTGGGTCTGGGCTATCTGGACCATGTCGTCGCGATCGAGGAGGTCAGCCGCGCCTCGGCCTCGCTCGGCCTGTCCTATGGCGCGCATTCCAATCTGTGCGTCAATCAGATCAGCCGCTGGGGCAATGCGGAGCAGAAGGCGAAATATCTCCCCAAGCTGATCTCGGGCGAGCATGTCGGCAGCCTGGCGATGTCGGAAGTGACGGCCGGGTCCGACGTGGTGTCGATGAAGCTGAAGGCCGAGGCGGTCGAGGGCGGGTTCCGCCTCAACGGTACCAAGTTCTGGATCACCAACGCCGCCCATGCCGACACACTGGTCGTCTACGCCAAGACGGGTGAGGGGAGCCGCGGGATCACCGCCTTCCTGATCGAGCGGGACATGGCCGGTTTCGCGATCGGGCAGAAGATCGACAAGATGGGGATGCGCGGATCGCCGACCGCCGAGCTGGTCTTTACCGACTGTTTCGTGCCGGCGGAGAATGTGATGGGGCCGCTGAACGGCGGCGTCGGTGTGCTCATGAGCGGCCTGGATTACGAGCGCGCGGTGCTGGCGGGGATCCAGCTCGGCATCATGCAGGCGTGCCTGGACGTGGTGGTGCCCTATGTCCGCGAGCGCCAGCAATTCGGGCAGGCGATCGGGACGTTCCAGCTGATCCAGGCGAAGGTTGCGGACATGTATGTCGCGCTCAATTCCGCCCGCGCCTATGTCTATGCGGTCGCGCGTAGCTGTGATGCGGGGCGGACGACGCGGTTCGACGCGGCGGGCGCGATCCTGCTGGCGAGCGAGAATGCGGTAAAGGTGTCGCTGGAGGCGATCCAGGCGCTGGGTGGCGCGGGCTATACCAAGGACTGGCCGGTGGAGCGCTTCGCGCGCGATGCCAAGCTGCTCGACATCGGTGCGGGGACGAACGAGATCCGCCGGATGCTGATCGGCCGCGAGCTGATCGGGGCCAAGCCGAAGGTCGCGCAATGAGGGTGTTGCCGAGCGCGGTACAGGCGGAGGCCGAAGGGTTCCGCGCGAACGCCGTGCATAACCGCGCGCTGGCCGAGCAACTGCGCGCGGATGTCGCGACCGCCGGACTGGGCGGCAGCGCGGCGTCGCGCGAGCGCCATGTCGGGCGGGGCAAGCTTCTCCCGCGCGAGCGGGTGGAGCGGCTGCTCGATCCGGCATCGCCGTTTCTGGAGATCGGGCAACTGGCGGCGAACGGGCTGTATGGCGGCGAGGTGCCCGGCGCGGGCGTGATCGCCGGGATCGGCCGGGTGTCGGGCCGGCAGGTGATGATCGTCGCCAACGATGCGACGGTGAAGGGTGGCACCTATTACCCGTTGACGGTGAAGAAGCATCTCCGCGCGCAGGAGATCGCCGCGGAAAACCGGCTGCCCTGCCTGTATCTGGTCGATTCCGGCGGCGCGAACCTGCCGCATCAGGCCGAGGTGTTTCCCGATCGCGATCATTTCGGGCGCATCTTCTTCAACCAGGCGCAGATGTCGGCGGCGGGCATTGCGCAGATCGCCTGCGTGATGGGAAGCTGTACCGCGGGTGGCGCCTATGTGCCCGCCATGTCGGACGAGACGGTGATCGTGCGCGAACAAGGCACGATCTTTCTCGCCGGGCCGCCCTTGGTGAAGGCGGCGACGGGCGAGGTGATCTCGGCAGAGGAACTGGGCGGTGCGGAGACGCATGGGCGGCGATCAGGCGTGGTCGATCATGTCGCGGAGAATGACGAGCATGCGCTGACCCTGTTGCGCGATATCGTCGCGACACTGCCGCCGCAGACGGCCGCGCCGGTCAACATGGCCGCGCCGCGCGAGCCGCTTTATCCGGCAGAGGAGCTGTACGGGCTGATCCCCAAGGACGTGCGTGCACCCTATGATGTGCACGAGGTGATCGCGCGGATCGTTGATGGCTCGGAATTCCATGCGTTCAAGCCGCTATACGGCACCAGCCTGGTGTGCGGCTTCGCGCATATCCATGGTCAGCCGGTGGCGATCCTGGCGAATAACGGCGTGCTGTTCTCCGAAAGCGCGCAAAAGGGCGCGCACTTCATCGAGCTGGCCTGTCAGCGACGTATCCCGCTGCTGTTCCTGCAGAACATCGCGGGCTTCATGGTGGGTGGCCGGTACGAGGCGGAGGGCATCGCCAAGCATGGCGCCAAGCTGGTGACGGCGGTCGCCACCGCGCAGGTGCCCAAGATCACCGTGGTGATCGGCGGCAGCTTCGGCGCGGGCAATTACGGCATGTGCGGGCGCGCCTATTCGCCGCGCTTCCTGTTCACCTGGCCCAATGCGCGGATCAGCGTAATGGGTGGCGAGCAGGCAGCCAGCGTGCTGGCGACGGTCCACCGCGATGCCGCCCGATGGAGCGAGGAGGAGGCGGATGCCTTCAAGGCGCCGATCCGGGCCAAATATGAGGAAGAGGGCAATCCCTGGTACGCCACCGCGCGGTTGTGGGACGATGGCATCATCGATCCGGCGCAGACGCGTAACGTGCTCGGCCTGGCGTTGGCCGCGACGCTGAACGCCCCGATCCCCGAGCGGGCGGCGTTCGGCGTGTTCCGGATGTAGCGCGCCGTGGCGATGGACCTGTGCATCGACGGCGAAAGCATTGTGGACGAGGCGGATTTTCATGCCCGTATCCGCGATGCCTCCGGCGTCGAATGGTATGGCGGCAGCCTTGATGCGCTGTTCGACCTGCTGGTTGCCGTGGTCGATCCGCCGATTGTCATTCGCCTGCGCCATGCCGCGGCCGCTCGCCTGGCGGTGGGGGCGCGGTTCGATCGTATCCTGACCGTGATCCTGGATGCCATCGCCCTGCGGGGCGGCACCGCGATCACGCTTGTGCTGGAATCCTGACCATGATCTCTACCCTGTTGATCGCCAATCGCGGCGAGATCGCCTGCCGCGTCATCCGCACGGCGCGGGCGATGGGCGTCCGCACCGTGGCGGTCTATTCCGAGGCGGATGCGGGTGCGCTGCACGTCGCGATGGCCGATACCGCGGTGGCGATCGGACCGGCGGCGGCGCGGGACAGTTATCTGCGTGGCGATCGCATCCTGGCGGCGGCGCAGGAGAGCGGCGCGGATGCGATCCATCCCGGTTACGGCTTCCTGAGTGAAAATGCCGATTTCGCACAAGCGGTGATCGATGCCGGGCTGACCTGGGTCGGGCCGAACCCGGAAAGCATCCGCGCGATGGGGCTGAAGGATGCGGCCAAGGCGCGGATGATCGCGGCGGGGGTGCCGGTGACGCCCGGATATCTCGGCGAGGACCAGTCCGAGGCACGCCTGGCGAGGGAGGCCGAGGCGGTCGGTTATCCCGTGCTGATCAAGGCCGTGGCGGGCGGTGGTGGCAAGGGCATGCGGCGGGTGGATGCGCCCGGCGATTTCGCCGCGGCGCTTGCCTCGTGCCGGCGCGAGGCGGCGTCGTCGTTCGGTGACGACCGGGTGCTGATCGAGAAATACATCCTGTCGCCCCGCCATATCGAGGTGCAGGTCTTTGGCGACAAGCATGGCGGGGTGGTGCATCTGTTCGAGCGCGACTGTTCGCTGCAGCGGCGTCATCAGAAGGTGATCGAGGAAGCGCCGGCGCCCGGTATGGACGAGGCGACGCGGGAGGCAGTGTGCGACGCCGCGGTGCGCGCGGCGAGGGCGGTCGATTATGTCGGCGCGGGCACGATCGAGTTCATTGCCGATGCGGGCGAAGGACTGCGCGCCGATCGCATCTGGTTCATGGAAATGAACACGCGGTTGCAGGTCGAGCATCCGGTGACCGAGGCGATCACCGGCGTCGATCTGGTCGAATGGCAATTGCGCGTGGCCGCCGGCGAGCCTTTGCCGAGCCGACAGGCGGATCTGTCGATCCGGGGGCATGCGATCGAGGCGCGGCTCTATGCCGAAGATCCGGCGAAGGGCTTCCTGCCGTCGATCGGACGGCTTGCGGCCTTCGACCTGGGGGATGGCGCGGGTATTCGCGTCGATACCGGCGTGCGGCAGGGCGATACGGTTACGCCCTATTACGACCCGATGATCGCCAAGGTGATCGCCTGGGGAGAGACGCGTGAGGAAGCGCGGGCGAGCTTGCGCGACCGGCTTGCGGGGGCGACGGTGTGGCCGGTACGCAGCAATGCCGGTTTTCTGGTGCGCGCGCTCGACCATCCGGCGTTTGTCGGGGGAAGCGTGGATACCGGGCTGATCGCGCGCGAGGGCGAGGCGCTGTTGCCGGCCGAGCAGCCCGGAGCGGCGGCGCTGGCGACGGCGGTGACGGCGATGGTGCAGCCGGGGCCGCTGGCGGGGTTCCGTCTGAACGGCGAGGCGCGGCAGGAGGCGAGAGTGCTGCTGGACGGGCAGGCGGTGACGGTGACGCTGGAGGCGGTCGCGACGCAAGCCGCGAAGCCGTATGTGACGC
>NZ_CAMLAC010000192.1 GCF_946477935.1 uncultured Sphingomonas sp.
CCGCGCCCGTCGGACGCTGCCACCAGCAGCCTCGCCGCGCGCGCCGGGGCGGTGCTGAAGGTGGTGCGGCCGGTGAAGCCCGAAGACGATTATGTCGCGGCGATCGGGGACAACCGCAAGATGCTGGTGTTTCCGCTGACGGAGTTTGCCGAGCTGGCGCGTGGTACGGGGGTGCAGTTGCAGCGGTATCGCGACGGCGGGCTGTCCGACGCGACGACCTTCGTGTTCAAGGACGGGCTGAGCTGGCCGATGGGCGGCGATACGGGGCGCGTGCGGGTGGAGCATGACCTGTCGGCATGGCGCACCGCGCGCGGGGCGGCGGGGCGGATGCCGCCGACCGGGTTTCCGCGGGACAATCGTTTCACCTGACGGCACCCCGTAAGCAGGATGGTCGCGCCAGTAAAATTCCTGCTTCCGGTAAAAACGCGTTCCGCTTTTAGGTCGTTTTAACGAACCGGGTCGTAGATCGGTCGGGCAATGGCGACGGCTGCACTTGATCCTACCGATTATCCGCTGGGGCTGGATGCCTCGGTGGTGGTGCGGATGATCGAGATGATGTCGATCCCGGCCGCCGTCGTCGAGGTCGGCGGCGGGACGGTCACCGCATCCGCGACCAACAAGGCGTTCCGGCGGGGCGGATTTGGCATCGTCAACGGACGGGCACGGTTGCTGAGCGCGTTGGCCGAAAGAATCGAGGCGTTTCTGGCCTCGGGCGAGCGGCAGAGCGCCTTTGCACATGCGCATGGCGAGGCGATCGACTGTCGCTTCTTCGAGGTGACATTGTCGCGATCGAGTCCGATGGTGCGCAACCGGTGCGTCGTGATGCTGGTCGACCAGACCGCGCAACATCTGAGCGAGCGTTCCTTGCGCCGCGAGATGAAGACCGACGCGCTGACCGGCCTGCCCAATCGCGAAGGCTTTGGCGACCTAATCGAACAGGCCATGGCGTGCGCCCGGCGTCATGCGGTGCTGGTGGTCGATCTGCACCGGTTCGGGCAGTTGAACGCGTGCATGGGATCGCTGGTCGGCGACGAGCTGCTGATCACGGTGGCCCGCCGGATCAAGGGGGCGTTGCGCGCACGCGACACGCTGGGACGAATCGGCGGCGACGAGTTCGGCATCCTGATGGCGATCGACGACCAGGCCGAGGAAGCGCAGGTTCTGGCGGCGCGCATCCAGCGTGCGCTCGCCGCACCGTTCCGCCTGACCGATTACGAGATCAGCGTCGAGGGGGCGGTAGGCATCGCCTATGGCTTTGAGGGGGATGACGACGCGGAGGAGATGATCCGCCACGCGCAGTTCGCGGTGAAACGGGCCAAGCAGAGCGGCCGATCCGAGATATACCAGCCGGCGGCGTTCACCATCGCCCGCGCGCAGTTCGCGATGGAAACGGAATTGCGCCACGCGGTCGAGGGAAGGCGGTTGCGGCTACATTACCAGCCGATCTGCGACCTGGGCTCCGGCCGGATCATCAAGTTCGAGGCGCTGGCGCGGTGGCGCACAGAGGACGGGCGCGAGATTTCACCGACCGAGTTCATCCCGGTGGCAGAGGAATCCGGCCTGATCGTGCCGCTGGGGCGCTGGGCGATCCAGGAAGCGGCATCGACACTGGCGGCGTGGGACGCCGCGGCGGGCGGCGATTGCGGCGTGCGGATGGCGGTGAACCTGTCCGCGATCCAGTTGCAGCGCGATGCCGTGGTGAGCGTGATCGAGGCGGCGCTGACCGCCGCCGGGCTTACCGGCGACCGCTTCACGCTGGAATTGACCGAAAGCGTGATGGTGAGCGATCCCGATCGGATCGCCGGCACGATGCTGGCGCTGAAGGGGCTGGGCACCACGCTGGCGCTGGACGATTTCGGCACCGGCTACTCCAACCTGGCCTATCTGCAAAAACTGCCGATCGATATTCTGAAGATCGACCGCAGCTTTGTGGCGGGAATGCTGGCGGATCGCGACAAGATCGCGATCGTGCGCGCGATCCTGAGTCTGGCCCAGGCGCTGGGCATGCGCACGACCGCCGAGGGGATCGAGTCGATCGAATTGGGCCAGACGCTTGCCGCGCTCGGCTGCAATTACGGGCAGGGCTATGTCTATGCGCGGCCGCTGGATGGCGCGGCCGCCTGGTCGATGCTGGCCGACCGCAACGCCTGAACCACCGCATCGTCAGCCAGTTCTAGAACGCGGGAGGCCGGGGGAAAGCCTTCGGCGATCCACTGCGTCTCCACCGCGCGCAGCACGGCGGCGACCTGTGGCCCCTTGCGCAAACCCCGTTCCACCAGCGCGCCGCCGCCGATCGGCAGGGGAGGCGGGGTCCGGCCGGCAAGCGCCGCCGGATCGCTGCCGGACAGCAGCAGACGATCGGTGGCGGAGATGAGGCCGTGGCGATAGGCGAGCGCGCGGGGGCCTTCCGCGCCGGGGCCGTGGGTGGCGGCGACCAGTCGCTTGCGATCGGTGTTGGAGAGTTTCAGCCGGGCGCCGACATTCTCGGCGGTGGCAGCCGGCACCAGGGCAGCGAGGCGGCGAACGGCATCTGCGGCGACACCCGAATCCCCCTCTCGCCGGGCGAGCAGCGCCAGTCGGGCGACGCCGTCCGTGTCGATTTCCGGCAGCACCGCACGCAGGATGCCGCGCTCGACCATCAGACCAACAACCGGGACCGCGCCCGCGGTGACCAGCAGCTTCAGCAACTCGCTGGCGATCCGCTCGCGCGACAGCGCCATCAGGTCATTGGCGCGCTCCGTACACGCTTCCAGTCCGGCATCGTCGATCGCATCGCCGAAGCGCGCATGGAAACGGAAGAAGCGCAGGATACGCAGATGATCCTCGGCGATACGACATAGCGGATCGCCGATGAAGCGGACGCGGCCGGCACGCAGATCGGTCAGGCCGTCGAAATAGTCGTACAAGTCGCCGGTGACGGGATCGGCGTAGAGTGCGTTCATGGTGAAATCGCGCCGGCCCGCATCCTCACGCCAGTCGTCGGTGAAGGCGACCACGGCATGCCGGCCGTCGGTGGCGACATCGCGGCGCAGCGTCGTCACTTCGACCGGGCCGCCGGGCAGGACCGCGGTGATGGTGCCGTGCGCAATGCCGGTCGGCACCGCCTTGAACCCTGCCGCCGTGACCCGTTCGATCACCGCCTCCGGCGACAAGGGAGTGGCAAGATCGATATCGGCAACAGGTATATCCAGCAGCGTATCGCGCACCGCACCGCCGACGATGCGGGCCGTGCCCAGGGCGGCGGCAAGTGCCAACAGGCCGTCATGCGCGTGCCACGCCTCCGTGGAGAGGGGGGCGGTGGAGAGGTGGGTCGTCATACCTACGACACCGCCCAAGCCGGCACGGCCGCCAGACGGCGCGAGAGGTTCACGATCATCGCCGCGGTAGCGCCCCAGATACGTCGGTCGTTCCACATGATCTCGTAGAAATGACGATCCTGGCCGCGCCAATGGGCGCTGGCACGAACATGGTTAGTAGGGTCGAGGAGGAAGGCGAGGGGCACCTCGAACACGCTCGCCACCTCCGCCTCGGCCGGGATGAGAGGCAGGTCCGGCGGGACGGTGCCGATGACCGGCGTGACGGCATAGCCGGTGACGGTGCGATAGCGATCGGCGATCCCCACCACGGTCACGGCCGCCGGGGGAAGCGCGATCTCCTCCTCGGCTTCGCGCAGCGCGGTGGCGACGATGTCGGCATCCCCTGCATCGGCGCGGCCGCCGGGAAAGGCGATCTGGCCGGCATGGCGCCGCAAGGTATCGGTCCGCTGGGTCAGGATCACGCCCGGCGCGGCACGGTCGGTGATCGCGACGAGCACGCCGGCATCGGTCAAGGACGACGGTTCGGCAATCTCGTCCGCCATGTCGCCGGCCAGCAGATCGACCACGGGCGTTTCGGCCATGGCGGCGGCCAGCCGCTCGGCGAGCGTCATTCAGACGGCTCCAAAGGGAAGAAGGCGCCGTTGCTCCACACGCCGGGCACCGCATCCCCGGCGGCAAGCGCGCGTTCGGCCAGTTCGTAATAGACCGGCCGTGCGACTAGCGCCTCCAGCCCGCGGCGGACGTGAAGATAGGGGCGGGGACCGTCCTCCCCCTCGACAAAGCGCAGCATGTGGTCCGGGCCGGCGGTAACGAGGTCGCCGGTGTTGAGCTGAAAGGCCAGACGCGCGGCGGAGCCGACCCCCTCCGCCTGCATCGCCACGGCGACGAAGGGGGCGTCCTCGACCGCAATGTCCAGCTTTTCCACGGGCGTAACGAGGACGTGCGACCCGTCCGCCTCGCGACGCAGGATGGTGGAGAACAGACGGACCATCGCGGGACGCCCGATCGGGCTGTTCTGATGATACCAGGTACCGTCGCGCGCGATCCGCATCTCGCTGTCGCCGCAATGCGCAGGCGTCCAGCTATCGACCGGCGGCAGACGCGCCTCCTCGACCGCGCGGGCGATCTCGGCCAGGCTCATCGTGGCAATATCGGGGGGAAGGTCCATCGGCATCGCCGTGGGAGGTAGGCGCACGCGTGCGCGGCGTAAAGGTTCAGGCCGGGGTACGGTGGCGGGGGCCGAGCAGACCCGCCGCGTCCGGCACGTCGCCACCGCGGGCAAGCAGGCGGTGCCGCTCCACCGGGCCAGGCAAGCGCCAGCCGGTGCTATGCTCGGCCGAAAAGCCGAAGAAGCGGCCATAATATTCCGGATCACCGATCAGCATCAGGGCGCCGTCCAGCCCATGTTCGGCAGCGGCCTCCAGCGCACGGGCAACGAGACGGCGGCCGATGCCGTCGCGCTGGCGTTCGGGGGTGACCGCGACGGGGCCGACCATGACGAGCGGGTGCGCGGTGCCGTCGTCGCGGACAAGCGCGATCGGCCAGCACTGGATCGAGCCGATCAGCCGTTCACCTTCCCATGCGGCGAAGCCGAGTTCGGCAATCGCCTGTGCATCGCCGCGCACCTTGTAAGCGGTTCGGGTGTGGCGGCCCGGCCCGAAGGCGCGGTCGAGCAGCACCTCCACCTCAGCAGCGTCGGCGGGATCGAGCGGGGCGATCACGATCGGAGAGGTCGTCACGGGCGAAGAATTCCTGGCCGGGCCGGAAAGGCCACGAAGCGCGCGCGCCTTAACGCGGCGGGCGGCGAACGCAAGCGGCATTGCCTTTGGAGGCCAAGCGAGTAGAGGCCGCTGCCCATGGAAGACAGCCTTCAGCTCGAAGTTCACGATCTCGAAGTCCAGGTGCTGACCGGCATCTATTCGGAAGAGACGCATCTGCCGCAACCCTTGCGCATCTCGCTCACGGTGGATCTGGAATGCCCGGCCCGGTTCGCGCCCGATACCCCGCTGGGCGCGTCGAAAAACTATCTCGATCTGAAACATGCAGCGACCACGGCGTTGCCGGCGGGGGTGCATTTCACCCTGATCGAAGGGGTGGCCGACCACATCTGCGAAACGTTGTTCCTGCAGGATGCGCGGGTGCGCCGGGTGCAGGTGAAGATCGTGAAGCTGGCGATCGCCGAGGATGGCGAGGCGATCGGCATCACGCTGGTCCGTCACCGGCGCTGAGCCCGATGCGGATCGACGTTCATCCCGATGACGACGTCGCCGGACTGGTTCGCGGCACGCAGGGCGAATCGGTGGTGCTGGTGATCCTGCCCGGTCGCGACGCGCTGGCGCAGGCGGTGGCGCTGGCGGCGATCGGGCCGCTGGCCATCGAACGCGCGCCGGACCGGATCAATGCGGTGGTGTCGGGTGAGGGGGCAGAGCCCGGGGCCGTGGATGCAGCGGTGGCGTTTCTGGATGCCGCCCCTTCTACCACCGGTCAGGTGTTGACGGTCGGCGCCTGACGGGCGCGCCCGCACGGACCCAGGGCCGCCACGACGAAGCGGTAATCCTCCCGGGCGATGTCGGCATTGTCGCCCTGCAACTGGTCCGTGCTGGCGTCAGGCAGGCTGTCAGGCAACGCGCAGGCAAGGCGATACCAGAGCAGGGTGTCGCGCTTCGGCGGGCCGGCGGCATCGTCGACAATCTCGCTGAGAGCCACCGCCCAGCGCGGCTGTTCGCCCGGCCGGCGCAGTACCGACAGCGATACGGGGCGGCGGTCTGCCGTGGTCAGGAAAATCTGCGTCTCGCCTTCGCCGGGCAGGGATCCAGGTACGTGAAAGGCGTTGCCGACCCCGGTGATGACCGGCGGCGCGTCCTGCGCCAATGCCTCGCGGGTGATGGCGCGGGTGCGCGCGTCCAGATCGGGCGACCAGGGCAGTTGCGCGTCGGGCGCGATCAACTGCAGCTGATCGGGGGCGGAGGGCACGCGCCGGGCGAACAGCAGCACGCGCATCTTCTTCAGCTTGGGCGCCCGACCACGCGCATCCAGACCGACATCCAGCAGATAGCCGACACGCGGCGGCACGCCGCCGGCGCCGCGCACGAGCGCGGTCACGTCCGCCTCGATATAGAAGCGTTGCTGTCCTGGTGGGACGGACGCGGCCTCGGCACCCTTAATCCTGGTGGCCGAACGGACGGTTGCATCGACGATCACGGGCGCGGACAAGACCAGATCGGCCAGATCGGCATAGGCGGGACCGGCCGGTGCCGCTGCGGCTACCTGATTCGCGGCGGCCGCCGGCTGGGTGGCGGCGGCGGCAAAAGCGAGGGCAAGCGCGGGCATGGTGACGGTCGCGGCGAAAAAAGAAGAGCTGAAACGCATCATGCGCTTGCACATAGGCGCTTGCGGATTAACGATACAGAAATAATTCCGTCACGGCTGGATTGTAGGATTATTACGTCTGACAAAGCGTTTGCACCACGGCATGGGTCGCGATAGGGTTGAGGCTCTGCCGTGCATGCTATGCGCCTTGGCAGGAGTTTCCGCATTCCCGCCCACGGCGAAGCGAAACTGGCAGATTGAGGAGTGTCGTTGCTGAATGGCCTATACTGACCAGAAGATGTCTGGGGGCAAAATCGGCGCCATCGTAATCGTGGTGCTGATCCACGCCGTCCTGGGCTATGCCCTCGTCACTGGTCTTGCGACCAATTTCGTGAAGAAGGCTGCCGAAAAGCTGAATACGTTCGACGTCGAGGAGCCACCGCCCCCGCCGCCGCCGGAC
>NZ_CAMLAC010000193.1 GCF_946477935.1 uncultured Sphingomonas sp.
GTCGGCGCCTATGCGCAGCGTTCCGCCGAGGAGGAACTGCTCCCCGGCGCCGCCTTGCCCAGTAATTTCGTCTATTCGGGCGGCGCCACCGTCTCCTATCAGATCGACCTCGCCGGCCAGATCACCCGTGCGGTGGAGGCGGCCGACGCCGACCTCGCCACCACCCAGGCCGCGCGCGACGGCGTTCGCGTCACCGTCGCCGCCGATACGACGCGCGCCTATCTCGCCGCCTGCTCCGCCGCGCGCGAGATCGCGGTCGCCGAGCGTGCGCTCGCCCTGCAACGTCGCACCACCGAGATGACCCGTCGCCTGGTCCGCGCCGGCCGCGGCATCTCGCTCGACACCACCCGCTCCGCCGCGCAGGAGGCACAGGTCCGCGCCTCCCTCCCCGGCCTGCTCGCCGCCCGCCAGGTTGCCCTGTTCCGCCTCGCCACCCTCACCGGCCGCCCGCCCGCGCAGGTCGACGCCGCGGCCGCCGCCTGCACCACCGAGCCGAGGCTCGCCCGCCCGATCCCCATCGGCGACGGCGCCGCCCTCATCGCCCGCCGCCCCGACATCCGCCAGGCGGAATGGCGCCTCCACGCCTCCACTGCACGGCTCGGCGTCGCCACCGCCAACCTCTACCCGCGTATCTCCCTCGGCGCATCGCTCGGCTCGGTCGGCCTCGCCCAAAACCTCTTCGCCGGCGACACCTTCAAATTCTCGATCGGCCCCCTCATCAACTGGCAGTTCCCCAACCGCACCCGCGTCCGCGCGCGCATCGCGGCGACGCAGGCGGCGATCGACGCGGACTTTGCCCGTTTCGACGGCACGGTGCTGGAGGCGCTGCGCGAGACGGAAACGGCGCTGACCATCTACGCCCGCGACCTGGACCGGACGGCGGCCCTGCGCGATGCCCGCGCGCAGGCGGACCGCGCCGCGCGCGACGCCGAAACGCTGTTCTGGGCCGGGCGCAGCGGTTTCCTGCCCGTGCTGGATGCGCAGCGTACCGCGATCGCCGCCGAACAGACGCTGGCCGCCGCCGAAAGCCGCCTCGCCGCCGATCAGGTCCAGCTCTTTCTGGCGCTGGGCGGCGGCTGGCAGCAGGGTTAGCGCGCGTTACGGTTCGGCACCTGCTCACCCAGCAGCGCGCGGCGGAAAAAGTCATATTGCCGCCGCTGCGCATAGCGGACCGGACCCGTCGTCCGCCCCGCCGCGTGTTCGCCGTTCGGCACCACCAGCAGCTCGAAGTCCTTGTCCGCCCGGATCAGCGCATCGACCACCTGCATCGTCGAGGCAGGGTCGACGTTCGAGTCCTGCTCGCCCACCACCATCAGCAACCGGCCCTGCAACCTGGCGGCATGCACCACGCCCGATGCATCCAGATAGCTCTGGTCGACCGGCCAGCCGAGCCACTGTTCGTTCCACTCGATCTTGTCCATCCGGTTGTCGAAACACCCGGCATAGGCGACCCCCGCCTTGTAGAAGTCGGGATGGAAGAGCAGCGCGTTCAGCGTACTCTGCCCTCCGGCCGACCCGCCATAGATGCCGACCCGCGACACATCGACCGCCGGATCCTTCGCCGCCAGCGCCTTGATCCAGGCGATCCGGTCGGGGAACCCCGAATCGTCCAGGTTCTTCCACGCCACGTCGTGAAACGCCTTGGACCGGTTCGCCGTCCCCATTCCGTCGATCATCACCACGATGAAGCCCAGATCGGCGATCTGCTGCATTCCCATCGCCTTGTCGCCGCCGGAAAAGCCGCCGAACGGCCAGAAGCCCTTGGGCACGAAGCTGTCATGCGGGCCGGCATAGATGTTCTCGATCACCGGATAGCGCTTGGCGGGATCGAAATCGCGCGGGCGCACTACCAGCCCCCATATATCGGTGCGCCCGTCGCGCCCCTTGGCGACAAAGGTTTCCGGCGGGCGGAAGCCGGCGGCGGTCAGCGCGCGCACGTCGCCGCGTTCCAGCACCGCGATCACCCGGCCGCTCTCGCCATCGCGCAGCTCGGCCACCTCCGGCCGGTCGGTGCGCGACCGCACATCCACGAAGCGCGTACCGTCCGGCGAGAAACTGGCCTCGTGCATCTCGTCGCCATCGGTCAGGCGAACGAGATTGCGCCCGTCGAAATCCACCCGGAACCAGTGTTTGTGATACGGGTCCTCGCCCGGTGTCACCCCGCTTGCCGAAAACCAGATGCGGCGCTTCGCATCGTCGACATGCGCGATATCGCGCACCACCCAGTCGCCCCGGGTGATCTGCCGCTTCACCCGCCCGGTCGCGCCGTCGATCAGGTAGAGATGTCGCCAGCCATCGCGTTCGGATGCCCAGATCAGTTCGCGCCCGGCATCACCCACATCGTGCAGGAAGCGCCGTTCGGCATGGACGAAGGTTTTCGCATCCTCCGTCACCGCAAGCTGCGCCACGCCGCTTGTCGCATCGACCGCGATCACCCTGGCCTGGCCGAAGCCGCGCCTGAGATAGTCGAACGCCACGCTGCGCCCGTCCTTGCGCCAGCGCAGGCCCGACAGGCTGTACGCATTGGGAAACAACGCATCCGCCACTTCCGTCCGCCGCCCGGTGGCGGTGTCGAAGATCATCGGCTGCTCCCGGTCCACCGCATCGCCGGGCTTGGGATAAAGCTGCTCGGCCAGCACCGGCTGCACCCGGCCGGGTGGTGATGATACGACGCGTGTCACGATCCGGCGATAACCCGGCCGGACCCGGTAGGCCGCGATATGGCGCCCATCGGGGGCCCAGGCGATGCTTTCGGGGTCGTAGAAGTCGCCCGCGCTGCCATCGGCGCTGCGCCACCGCTCGCGCCCGCCGCCTGCGTCACGCACCACCAGATTGTCGTCCACCACCAGCGCTTCCAGACGCCCGTCGGGCGAGGGCTGGGGATCGTTCAGCGCCGGCACACTCAGGTCGCGCACCACGCCGAACCCGCGCGGCCGGTGGCGATCCACCACCTTCTCGCATCGCGGCGCCGCCAGCGTACAGTGATAGGGTTGATAATCGATCAGCGCGACGATCGCCCCGCGTCCGTCCTGGTACGTGAAATGCTCGAACGGCAGGCGCAGCGGATCGACCGGCCGGTCCAGCACTTTCGCCAGCGCCGGCGCCAGCGCGGCCGCATCGAAGGCCGGCCGCTTAGCCTGCGTTGCCGCATCCACATCGATAAAGGCGAAGCCCCCCGCCACCGTCTTGCGATAATGGAAGTGGCGACCATCACCGTCCCATTCCGCCGGAAAGGCGATATCGCGGGTCAACCATTGCCATTGCTCGCGCAGGCCGATCGACCGTTCCGTCACATCCTCCGCCGGAACCGCGGCCGGCGCCGCCGCCTGCATCAGCGACAGCGCGATCAGCAGCGCCTTCATCGCGCCGCTCCCAAGGTGAACGACCACGTCATCGGCTTCAGCGGCACCCGGTATTTCATGTGCGCCCGGCCATCCAGGCTCCACCCGGTATCGCCGCCGACACCACCCTGCGCGGCATCGACCAGCAGCGTGCCGTCGCCATGCGGCCGGATGTCCGAACTATGCGCCTTGCCCGGCGGCTGCATGGCAAGGTCGGCATAAGGGAAGGCCAGCGCATTCACCGCCAGCGGCTGTCCACCGGTCAGCTTCACCCCCTTGCCCGCCGCGTCCTCCAACGCGATCCAGCGCACGTCCTGCTTGGTCCCGCTTTCCTGCGGCCGGGCATAGCCGTGATATTGCTCGGCCAGCGTGCCCCGCCACTCGGCGACCAACCCGCTCGTCTGGCGATCGACATAGGTTTCATGCGGCCCTCGGCCGTACCACCGCACCCGGCTCAGCACCGGCGGCGTGCGGAACTGCAGCCCGACGCGCAGCGGATCGGGCAGGTCGTCGCGCAGCGGCGTGAACGCCACGTCCGCGCGCGCGGTGCCGTCCGGCGCCATTGTCCAGCGTGTTTCCATCTTGACCGATCCGACGCCCATGTCATGCATCACGACGATCGCGTCACCGTCGATCCGTACCGCGTCGGTGCGCCGGTTCTCGCTGAACTGCTTCCACATCGCATGGCTGGTCGGCACGCTCGTGCCGATATCGTTGTCGGTCGGCGCCCGCCAGAAATCGGGTGCCCCGCCGGTCAGCAGCGTGCGCCCGCCCCGCGTATAGCCACGCAGGAGGCCACTCGCCTTGTCCACCTCCAGCACCGCGTCGCCCGCCGCCAGCCGCAGCACCGCCTCCCCGTCGACCGGGGTCACGCCTGCCGCCACCGCCGGCAAGGCCCGCGGCCCGGTCAGCGCGAACTGCTCCCAGCCCACCACATGCCCGGCTTCCACCAGCGGGATCGCCCCTGCCTTCGACCGGGCGCGCAGCACCAGCCGCCGCTCCGCCCCCGGATCGCGCGCCGCCGGCGGCGTCAGTTGCAACGGCGCGCGTCCGCCCGGCGCCACCACCGGCACCGGGATATCGCCCCGCGCCACCTCGACCCCGTCCTCCAGCATCGCCCAGTCCAGCGTGTAGCCCGACAGGTCGACATGATCGTTGCGATTGACCACCACATAGCCCGGCGCCATCCGCTCGAACGCCACCGGCGCATACACCTTGGCCATCTCGTAATATTCCGGGTCGGGCGTCCGGTCCGACCGGATCACCCCGTCGCCGACCGGGCTGTCGTCGCCGCCCTTATTGGGGAAGTCCGGGCCCTGCGCCCAGTAATCGCGGCCGGCCTTGTCCTTGGCGATCAGGGTCTGGTCCACCCAGTCCCAGATGAAGCCGCCCTGCAACTTCGGGTGCGCGCGGATCACATCCCAATAATCCTGGAAATTGCCCAGGCTGTTGCCCATCGCATGCGCATATTCGCACAGGATCAGCGGCTGGCTGAATTCCGGACGCACCGCATAATCGGCGATCTTCTCGACATCGTCATACATGGGTGCGAAGATATCGACATAGTCGTTCACCGGATGGCGCCAGCCGCTCATGCTGTGCCCCAGAAAGCTGACCAGCCGCGACGGGTCACGCGCCTTCACCCACTTCGCCGCCGCCTCGAAATTGGGGCCGGTCCCCGTCTCGTTGCCCAGCGACCAGAAGATGATCGACGGGTGGTTCTTGTCCCGCTCTACCATGCGCTGCACCCGGTCCAGATGCGCCGCCTTCCATTCCGGCTTGTGGCCCAGCAGCACGCTCTCGTCCCGGGTCTGCTGGAACAGGCTCAGATAGCCGTGGCTCTCGATATCGGCCTCGTCCATCAGGTACAGGCCGATCTCGTCGGCCAGCGCATAGATGCGCTCGTCATTGGGATAATGCGACAGCCGCAGCGCATTGACGTTGCCGGCCTTCATCAACTCCAGGTCGCGGCGCAGCGTGGCATCGGAGACGATGCGTACGGTATGCGGGTCATGCTCGTGCCGGTTCACGCCGCGGATCATGATCCGACGCCCGTTCACCCGCACCTCGCCGCCCTTGATCTCCACGGTGCGGAAACCGATGCGCCGGCTCGTTGCCTCGATCACCTTGCCCTTCTCATCGAGCAGTTCGACGAGCAGCGTGTAGAGCGCCGGTGCCTCCGCGCTCCATGTCCGCACGGCCGAAATGTCGCCATCCAGCGTCGCGATCCGGTCTGCCCCCGGCGCCCCTTCGCGAACCAGCACCGGCCGCGCGCCGTCCAGCACGCTGGCGCGGACCCGCACGCCTTGCGCCGCCCCGGCCACCGCCACCCCCAGCTTCAGCCGCCCGTCCCGGTATCCCGTGTCCAGCCCCGCCGACACGTCAAGATCGCGGATATGCGTGGCGGGCGCGGCATACAACGTCACGCTCCGCTCGATCCCGTTGACCCGCCAGAAATCCTGGTCCTCCAGGTAACTGCCATCGGCATAGCGATACAGCTCGATCGCCACGGTGTTACGCCCGGTGTGCATCTGCGCGGTCACGTCGAACTCGGCCGGCAGCTTGGAGTCCTCCGAATAGCCGACCCGCTGCCCGTTCACCCACAGATAATAGGCCGCACCGGCCGCGCCGATCGTCAGCAACAGCCGTCGCCCGGCAAAGTGCGCGGGCACCATGACGTCGCGGCGATAGGATGCCACCTCGTTGACGCTATGATCGATGAAGGGCTGGTTGCGCGGAAACGGATAACCGCTGCCGACGAAGACCGGGCTGCCATGTCCCTCCGCCTGCAGGATGCCCGGCACGCGCATCGTGCCCCAGCCTGCGACATCATATCCCGGTTGCTCGAACCCCTTGGGCCGTGCCTCCGGATTGGGTGCCAGCTTCATCCGCCAGTCGCCGTCCAGCGACAGGTGATAGCGCGACCGGCGGACATCACCCTTCAGCGCCGCCTGCCTGGTGTCGAACCCGGCAAAGGTCGCGTGCATCGGCTCGGCGCCTTCGCGGATCACCTCGGGTCGTTCCCATTCGGCCTGTTGTGCCACCACAGGAGCCGCGAGCAGCCCGACCAACAGCGATAAGCGTACCGACATCATCACTCCCAACGCGACACGATCCGGAGTGCCGGTATTTCGTATACCGTAACAGCGATTTATGAGCGATCAATCCCTGATGCGGTACCGCCCTCGGCCGCGCCATTGCATTGCGCGGTAACGCGCTGCACGATCGGCCGGAAACCGGGTGAAGGTAAGATGCGGATGGAGATGGACGGGACGTCACGCCGCATGCTGCTCGCCGCCGGAATGACCGGTCTGCTTCCCCTCCCCGCTGCCGCCGCGCCTGCGCCGCGTGTCGAGCGCCTGCCGCTATGGCCCGGACGCCCGCCCGGTGGCGAGGGCTTGGACGTAACCGACCAGACCGTCTTTCGCTCACCGGAAAACAAGCCGGACGACATAGCCTGGCCGCATGTCGCGACGCCGATGCTCACCGTCGTGCATCCCGATCGCCCCAATGGTGCCGCCGTGCTGATCTGTCCCGGTGGCGGCTATGCCCGTGTCGCGACCGGCCGCACGGGGGGTGAAGTCGCACGCCGGCTGGCCGCGGCGGGCGTCACCGCCTTTGAACTGCTCTACCGCCTGCCGCATGACGGCTGGGCCGCCGGCCCGGACACGCTT
>NZ_CAMLAC010000194.1 GCF_946477935.1 uncultured Sphingomonas sp.
CGTTTGAACGCCGCGATCCCGGCGCCAAGGACGTCGCGATCGACATCCTGTTCTGCGGCGTCTGCCATTCCGACCTCCACACCGCCCGCGCCGAGTGGGATGGCACGCTGTTCCCCTGCGTCCCCGGCCACGAGATCGTCGGCCGCGTCACCGCGGTCGGCAGCGAGGTCACGAACTTCAAGGTCGGCGACATCGCGGGCGTCGGCTGCATGGTCGACAGTTGCGGCCACTGCGCCTCGTGCAACGACGGCGAGGAGCAATATTGCGAGGGCACCGGCTTCGTCGGCACCTATAACGGTCCGGACCCCGTGCTCGGCGGCCACACCTTTGGCGGCTATTCCGATCATATCGTGGTGGACGAAGGCTTCGTGCTGAAGGTCGGCCATGACGAGAAGGATCTCGCCGCGGTCGCGCCGTTGCTGTGCGCCGGCATCACCACCTATTCGCCGCTCAAGCACTGGAAGGTCGGCCCCGGCCAGAAGGTCGGCATCGTCGGCCTCGGCGGGCTGGGTCACATGGGCGTGAAGATCGCCGCCGCAATGGGCGCGGAGGTCTATGTCTTCTCCACCTCGCCGAACAAGCGCGACGATGCCAAGCGGCTGGGCGCCAAGGAACTGATCGTGTCCAAGGACGCCGATCAGATGGCCGAGCATGCCAACAGCTTCGACTTCATCCTGAACACGGTCGCCGCCAGCCACGATCTCGACCAGTTCCTGGGCCTGCTCAAGCGCGACGGCACGATGACGCTGGTCGGCGTGCCCGAGACGCCGCACCCCTCGCCCTCGGTCGGCAACCTCGTCTTCCGCCGCCGCGCGCTTGCCGGCTCGCTGATCGGCGGCATCGCCGAGACGCAGGAGATGCTCGACTTCTGCCAGCGCCACGGCCTCACCGCGGATATCGAGATGATCGACATCCAGGATATCGAGACCGCCTATGACCGCATGCAGAAGAGCGACGTGAAGTACCGCTTCGTCATCGACATGCAGTCGCTGAAGAACGCCTGACGCCATTCCCCCCTCCCCTTCCCCGGGGAGGGGGGAACACCCTTCACCCGCCCGCTTCCAGCGCCTATACCGGCGGCAACGATGACCCCGACCCAGCCCCTCCTGCCGCCCGCCGACTGGCGCGACTTCCTCGCGCTCACCAAGCCGCGCGTGCTGACGCTGGTCGTCTTCACCGGCCTGTGCGGCCTGCTGGCAGCACCCATCATGCCCGATCTGGTGATCGGCTTCACCGCGATCCTGTGCATCGCGCTGGGCGCAGGCGCTGCCGGCACGCTCAACCAGTGGTACGAGGCGGACCTCGACGCCAAGATGCGCCGCACCGCGCAGCGTCCCCTGCCTGCCGGCCGCATGGATCGCCAGTCGGCGCTGCATTTCGGCGTCGGTCTCGGCGCCTTCTCGGTCATCCTGATGGGGTTGGCGGTGAACTATACCGCGGCGGCGATCCTGGTCGTCTCGATCCTGTTCTACGTCCTCATCTACACCGTCTGGCTGAAGCGGCGCACGCCGCAGAACATCGTCATCGGCGGCGCCGCCGGCGCCTTTCCGCCGCTGATCGGCTGGGCCGCCGCGACCGGCCAGGTCGCGCTGCTGCCCTTCCTGATGTTCCTGCTCGTCTTCTTGTGGACGCCGCCGCATTTCTGGGCGCTCGCGCTGTTCGTGAAGACCGATTACGCCAATGCCGGCGTCCCCATGCTCCCCGTCGTCGCTGGCGAGGTGGTGACCCGCCGCCAGATCGGCCTCTACACCATCCCCATGGCCGCCGCCGCCGTCCTCCCCTGGCCGCTGGGCCTGACCGGCGCGATCTACGGCGTGGTGGCCACCGCCGGCACCGCGCTGTTCGCCTGGTACGCTGCCGTCGTCGCCACCCGCCGAACCCGGGCGGACGATGCGATGAAGCCCGAAAAGCGGCTGTTCAAATATTCGATCCTCTACCTTTTCCTCCTTTTCGGCGCGCTGGTCGCCGACCGGTGGCTGGCATGACCCCTGACGATCCCGATCTGATCCGCAAGCGCCGGCAAGGCCGCTCGCTGGTCATGGCCCTGCTGCTCGGCGCGCTCGTCATCCTGATATTCTTCGTCACCCTGTCGAAGATCCGGTCGGGGATGCACTGATGCGCCTCACCCGTCAGGCGCGCACCGTCGTCTTCGCGGTGCTGGGCGTGGTGTTCATGACGGGCCTCGCCTGGGGCAGCGTGCCGCTCTATCGCCTGTTCTGCCAGGTCACCGGCTTCCAGGGTACCACGCAGCGCGGCGACGAGGCCCCCGGCGGCGTCAATCACAAGATTCGCGTCGATTTCGATGCCAATGTCAGTCCGCATCTGCCCTGGAGCTTCAAGCCGGAGAACCCCAGCGAGACGATCGATATCGGCGCGCGCGACATGGTGTTCTTCACCGCCACCAACCGTTCGGACAAGCCGGTCACCGGCACTGCGACCTTCAACGTCACCCCGATGCAGGCGGGGAAGTATTTCACCAAGATCCAGTGTTTCTGCTTCACGCAGCAGACGCTGAAACCGCGCGAAACCGTGCGCATGCCGGTGATCTTCTTCGTCGATCCGAAGATCCTGTCGGACCCGGATGCGCAGGGCGTGGAAACCATCACGCTCTCCTACACATTTTACCCGGTGGATTCGGCCGCGCGCACAAGCTAGCATCGCCACCAGAACAGAAGCGACGATACCGCTACAGACAGGGATTGAGGAACCATGGCCGGCGCCAAGAACCACGATTATCACATCCTCCCGCCCAGCCCCTGGCCGCTTGCGAGTTCCTTCTCGGCGCTGCTTATGGCGGCGGGCGCGATCATGTGGATGCACGAGGCGCCGGGCGGCGGCTGGGCGTTCCTGGCCGGCCTCGCCGCGGTGCTGTTCTGCATGGGCTCCTGGTGGGCCGACGTGGTGCGCGAGGCGCATGCCGGCGATCACACCCCCATCGTCCAGCTGCATTTCCGCTACGGCATGATCCTGTTCATCGCCTCCGAAGTGATGTTCTTCGTCGGCTGGTTCTGGGCGTTCTTCGATTTCTCGCTCTTTCCCACCGCGATGAGCTTCGTCGACGGGCAGGTGGAACGCGCGACCGAGGGGGCCGCCGCGATCGTGGCGCAGTGGCCGCCCCAGGGGCTGGAGGTGATCAACGCCTTCGAACTGCCGCTGCTCAACACGCTGATCCTGCTGACCAGCGGCACCACCGTCACCTGGGCGCACCATGCGCTGATCCACAATCAGCGCGGTGGCGAGAAGCGCGGCCTGTGGGGCCTGCTGGGCGTCGGCGACCGGGACGGCGTGCTGAAGGGCCTGTGGCTGACGATCGTGCTGGGCGTGATCTTCTCGTCGATCCAGGCCTATGAGTACATGCACGCGCCCTTCCCATTCAAGGGGATCAACTACGGCGCCGCCTTCTTCATGGCGACCGGCTTTCACGGCTTCCACGTCCTGGTCGGCACCATCTTCCTGATCGTCTGCCTGATCCGCGCCTATCGCGGCGACTTCACCCCGCGCCAGCATTTCGGGTTCGAGGCGGCGGCCTGGTACTGGCATTTCGTCGACGTCGTCTGGCTGTTCCTCTTCGTCACCGTCTATGTCTGGGGTGGCTGGGGCGCGCCGGTCCACGGTGGCTGACGATGTCGAACTGCCCGGCCCGTCTCTCGCGGCGGCCGGGCTGAAGGGTCTGTGCCCGCGCTGCGGCGCGCCCACGCTGTTCGCCGGCTGGGCGCGTTTCGCCGATCGCTGCAGCGCATGCGGGCTGGATTATGACCAGTTCAACGTCGGCGACGGCCCCGCCGCCTTCCTCACCCTGATCATCGGCACGGTCATCACCGCGCTGGCGATCGCGCTGGAACTGACCCTTCACCCGCCGCTCTGGCTGCATGTGCTGATCTGGGTGCCGGTCACCGCGGCGAGTGTCCTATACGCCCTGCGACTCGCCAAGGGTGCGCTGCTCGCCGCCGAATATCGCAACGCCGCCAAAGAGGGCCGCATCCGCCAGGACACCCCCTGATGCGCCGCGTGCCCGTCATCCCCACCCTCGTCGTCGGCGTGCTGATCGCGATCATGCTCGCGCTCGGCTTCTGGCAGCTTCTCGACCGTGCGCCGAAGAAGGAAGCCTTTCTCGCCCAACTGGCGCAGAACCCCACACGCCCCCCCGTCGCCTTCCCGCACGCGCCCGACGAGCGCCTGCTGTTTCGCCGCACCACCGCCCTATGCCAGCCGCCGGTCGCGATTCGCCGCGCCGGCGCGGGCGCGGCGGGCTTTCGCCTGATCGCCGAGTGCCGGGGCGGCATGCTCGTCCAGCTCGGCACCAGCCGCGATCCCCGCGCCGAGGTTCCGTGGCAGGGCGGCACCGTCGCCGGCTATATCAGCCACGCGCCCGATCACCGCTCGATGATCGAATCGCTGATGCGCCCCCGGCCCCAGCCGATGCTGCTGGTCCTGGACCAGCCGGTCGCCGGCCTGGCCCCCAATCCGCGCCCCAGCACCAATGCGGTGCCCAACAACCATGTCGCCTATGCGGTGCAATGGTTCCTGTTCGCGGTGGCCGCCGCAATCATCTATGCTTTGGCGCTGCGGCGGCGCAATCGACCGGTTGTGGAGCCTGCCCGCGCCCGCTAATCCGCCGGGTCATGCGTTATCACAGCACTCGCGGCACCGCCCCCATTCTCGATTTCCGCGGCGCTACGCTCGCCGGCCTCGCCTCGGACGGCGGACTCTACGTTCCGGAGGCGTGGCCGACGCTCTCGCCAGAGGCGATCCGCGACCTTGCCGGCTTGTCCTATGCCGAAACCGCGGTGCGCGTCATGCTGCCCTTTATCGGCGACGCGCTGACCGAAGACGAACTGCGTGACCTGTGCGAAGCCGCCTATGGCCGCTTTGCCCACGCCGCCGTCACCCCGCTCGTCCAGCTCGATCACGACCAATGGCTGCTGGAGCTGTTCCACGGCCCCACGCTCGCCTTCAAGGATGTCGCCCTGCAACTGCTCGGCCTCCTGTTCGAGCGGTTCCTCACCGGCACCGACAAGCATCTGACCATCGTCGGCGCGACCAGCGGCGACACCGGATCGGCCGCGATCGACGCGGTGGCGGGGCGTGAGAAGATCGACATCTTCATGCTCCACCCCGCCGGCCGCGTCACCGATATCCAGCGCCGCCAGATGACGACCGTGCTCGCCCCCAACGTCCACAACATCGCGATCGACGGCAATTTCGACGATGCACAGGCGCTGGTGAAGGCGATGTTCAACGACCGCGCCTTTGCCGATCGCTACAGCCTGTCCGCGGTCAACTCGATCAACTGGGCGCGGCTGATGGCGCAGGTGGTCTATTATTTCTACGCCGCCGTTCGCCTCGGCGCGCCCGAGCGTCAGGTCGCCTTCTCGGTCCCCACCGGCAATTTTGGCGACGTGTTCGCCGGCTATGTCGCGGCAAGGATGGGCCTGCCGGTCGCCAGGCTGATCGTCGCCACCAACGTCAACGACATTCTCCACCGCGCGCTGTCCGCCGGCGATTATTCCAAGGGCCAGGTGCAGGCCACGCCCACCCCGTCGATGGACATCCAGGTTTCCTCAAACTTCGAGCGGCTGCTCTACGATCTCGGCAACCGCGACGGCGCCGCGCTCGCGGCGCAGATGGCCGGGTTCGAGGGCACGGGCGCGATGCGGCTGACCAACACGCAAAGCCAGGGCGCCGCCGCGCTGTTCGGCAGCGACCGGGTCGATCTGGACGACATGACCCGCGCGATGCGCTGGGCCTCCGAGCGCGCCGGGCAGATCATCGACCCGCACACGGCTATCGCGCTTGCCGCCGCCCGTCGCCTGGACAACGACGTCCCCGTCGTCACGCTGGCCACCGCCCACCCCGCCAAGTTCACCGACGCGGTGGAACGCGCCACCGGCACCCGCCCGCCGCTCCCCAACCGCGTCGGCGACCTGTTCGAGCGCGAGGAACGCTACGAGTCGCTCCCCGGCACTTTTGACGCCGTCACCGGCTTCATCGCCGCGCACGCGCAGGCCTCGGCATGAAGCTCGACACGCTGATCGGCGAACCCTGGGCCGATTACGGCCTGGTCGATTCGGGGAACGGCAAGAAGCTGGAGCGTTACGGCCGCTTCCGCTTCATCCGCCCCGAACCGCAGGCGCTCTGGGCGCCCGCCACCGACGACTGGCGCGCCGCGGGCGAGTTCGTCCCCGGCTCGGACGAGGAAGGCGGCGGCCGCTGGATCCACCACGAACAGACCCCGCGCGAGGGCTGGCCGCTGCGCTGGAACGAGGTCAGCTTCACCGCGCAGACCACCGCCTTCCGCCACCTCGCCTTCTTCCCCGATATGGCCCCCGTCTGGGGCTGGATGCGCGAGCGGCTTGAAGGCGCCGAATCGCCGGAGTGCATGAACCTGTTCGGCTATACCGGCGTCGGCACGCTGGCGCTGTCGGCGGCGGGCGCGCGCATGGTGCATGTCGACGCCTCCAAGAAGTCGGTCGAGGCGGCACGGGGCAATGCGGTGCTCTCCGGCATGGCCGACGCGCCGATCCGCTGGATCGTCGACGATGCGGTGAAGTTCGTCGCGCGCGAGGTACGCCGCGGCCGCCGCTATGACGGCATCCTGCTCGATCCGCCCAAATATGGCCGCGGCCCGGACGGCGAGATCTGGCGGCTGGAGGAGGATCTGCCCGACCTGATCGCCGATTGCCGCCAGTTGATCGACGAGAATTCGCGCTTCCTGTTCCTCACCGTCTATGCGGTGCGCATGTCCGCGCTCGCCATCGGCGAGATGCTGCGACAGGCCTTTGCCGACCTGCCCGGCACGGTGGAAGCCGGCGAACTGGGCGTGCGCGAGGAAGCGCGCGGCCTCACTCTCCCCACCGCCATCTGGGCCCGCTGGAGCCGCTGACCGCTTTCCCTCTCCCACCGGGAGGGGGAGGGAGCGCCGAAGGCGCGGAAGGGTGAGGGCGCTCCCTCAC
>NZ_CAMLAC010000195.1 GCF_946477935.1 uncultured Sphingomonas sp.
ATCCTCGACGCCGCCGCAGCGCGCCTCGACGCTCGCGCCAATCTGGCCCGTCTGCAGGGCCTCACCATCACCGGAGAAGCGGTGCAATGACCGATAAAAATCGTCTCTACACCGGCGCCGCCATTGGCCTGGTCGCTGCCGCTGCGCTTGGGTTCGGCGCTGCGCGCCTCACCCAATCGTCCACCCCCGCCCCTGCCCCTACGGAAGCCGCAGCGCCAGCAAAGCCGTCGAACACGGTCGCGATGACGCAACAGGCGCTTTCAGCATCGCAAATCACTGTAGCCCCGGCGGCATCCGGCGAGCTGGACGCCGCGATCCTTGCCTCCGCCACGGTCGAGGCGACGCCCGACGCCGAGGCGGTGCTGACCGCGCGCGCGCCAGGCACGGTCAGCCGTATCATGGTCCGCATCGGCGATCCGGTTCGCGCCGGCCAGACCCTTGCATTGGTCGAGAGCCGCGACGCTTCACAAATCGCAGCCGACCGCTCGGCCGCATCCGCGCGCGTCACCCTCGCCGCGCGTCAGCTCGAACGAGAGCGCGGTTTGCTCGCGCAGGGTGTGACACCCCGCGCCGACTATGAATCGGCACAGGCCAACCTTGCCGTCGCCCAGGCCGACGCTCGCCGGGCTAGCGCCGCCGCGGGCGCGGCTCGCGTGTCGGGCGACGGTCGATCGGTTGCGGTCGTCAGCCCCGTTTCGGGGCGCGTTACCAATGCCGGTGCCAATCTCGGCCAGTTCGTCGCGGCTGAAACCGAGCTGTTCCGCGTCGCCGATCCGAGCCGGCTTCAGATTACCGCAAGCGTCCCGCCTGCCGATGCTGGCCGTGTCCGAGAAGGCGACAGGGTAGAGCTGACCACCACAGACGGTCGCACGATAGAAGGGCGGGTGCGTTCGGCGACCGGCGTCGTCGATCCGCAATCGCGGACCGCGACGGTCGTCGTCACGCCGACCGCCGGCGGCAGCACGCTTGCCCCGGGCCAGCTTGTTCAGGCTCGCATCCTCGCCAGTGGCGGGGCCGCAAAGAGCGGCGTGATGGTGCCGCAAGACGCGGTGCAGACGCTTGGCAGCGACAGCGTGGTGTTCGTCCGCACCGGCCAGGGCTTCCGCGCGCAGCCGGTTCAGATCGGCAGCCGATCGGGCGGGATGGTGGCGATCACCGGCGGCCTTGCCGCCGGCACGCAGATCGCCACCACCAACGCTTTCCTCCTCAAGGCCGAGATCGAGAAGGAGTCGGCGGAATGATCGGCCGCATCCTCTCCCTTTCGGTCCGGATGCGATGGCTTGTCGCCTTCCTGACCCTCGTCGTCATCGGCTTCGGCCTCTGGCAGATCACCAAGCTGCCGATCGACGCCGTGCCCGACGTCACCAACCGGCAGGTCCAGATCAGCACCTTCGCGCCGACGCTGGGGCCGGTCGACATCGAGAAGCAGGTGACGTTCCCGGTGGAGACGGCGCTTGCCGGAATACCAGGGCTTGAGATGACCCGCTCCATCTCACGCAATGGCTTCAGCCAGGTGACAGCGGTCTTTACCGACCGCACCGATATTTACTTTGCGCGCCAGCAGGTGACGGAACGGCTCGCACAGTCGCGCGACAGCCTTCCCGCCAACGCGCAGCCGATCCTCGCGCCGCTCAGCACCGGGCTTGGCGAGATCTTCTTCTATTCGGTCGCCTTCCGCCATCCCGACGGCAAGGGCCTGAAGACGGTCGACGGCAAACCGGGCTGGCAGTCGGACGGCAGCTACCTCACCCCCGAGGGCGAGCGGCTGACCACCGAACTGGCGAAGGCCGCCTATCTCCGCACGGTGCAGGACTGGATCATCCGCCCGCAGATGCGGGCGGTGCGCGGCGTCGCCGGCGTCGATTCCAACGGCGGCTATGTGAAGCAATATCTGATCGAGCCGAACCTCAACGCGCTCGCCAGCTATGGATTGTCCGTCACGGAGCTGGCGGATGCGATGGAGCGGGCCAACCTCTCCGCCGGGTCGAACTATGTCCGCCGCGCTGGCGAGAGCTTCCTTGTCCGCGCCGATGCTCGTCTGAAGTCGATCGAAGACATTCAGGAAGCCGTCGTCGCGACCCGCAACGGCGTCCCCGTTCGCGTCAAGGACGTGGGCCAGGTGGTGATCGGCGGTGCGGTCCGCACCGGCTCCGGCAGTCGCATGGGATCGGAAGCGGTCATCTCGACCGTGCTGATGCTGGTAGGCGACAACAGCCGCATCGTCGCGACAGACGCCGCCGAGAAGCTGACGCAGATCAACAAGGCGCTGCCGCCCGACGTGTTCGCCGAGCCGGTCTATAACCGCTCAAAGCTCGTCAACGCGACGATCGCGACGGTGGAAAAGAACCTGACCGAAGGCGCGCTGCTCGTCATCGTCGTGCTGTTCCTGCTGCTCGGCAACATCCGCGCTGCGCTCATCACCGCCGCAGTCATCCCGATTACCATGTTGATGACGGCCGCAGGAATGAACGGGCTGGGCGTGTCGGGCAATCTGATGAGCCTCGGCGCGCTCGATTTCGGGTTGATCGTCGACGGCGCCGTCATCATCGTCGAGAACGCGCTTCGCCGCCTCGCCGAACGCCAGGAGCATGAAGGCCGGCTTCTCACCCGCGAAGAGCGGATGGAGGAAACGACGCTCGCGGCCAAGGAGATGGTGCGGCCGACCGTTTATGGTCAGCTCATCATCTTCCTCGTCTTCGTGCCGCTGCTCACCTTCCAGGGCGTTGAGGGCAAGACGTTCGCGCCGATGGCGATCACGTTGATGGTGGCGCTCGCCTCTGCTTTCGTCCTGTCGCTTACCTTCGTTCCCGCGATGATCGCGATCGTCGTCAAGGGCCGGGTCAGTGAGACGGAAGTGAAGCCGATCCGCTGGTTCAAGGAACGCTACGCCCCCGTGCTGGGCCGGGCTGTCGCCCGCCCGATGCCCTTCATCCTGGGCGGTGTCGGCGTGTTCGTCGCGGCCGTGCTGAGCTTTGGCTTCCTCGGCGAGGAGTTCATGCCGCAGCTCGACGAGAAGGACATAACCGTCACCAACTTCCGCGTGCCATCGGCGTCGATCGATCAGTCGACGCAGATGCAGCTCCAGATCGAGAATGCATTGAAGACGCTGCCGGAGGTGGCGCTGGTCTTCTCCAAGAACGGTAACGCCGACCTCGGCACCGATCCGATGCCACCCAATGCGTCGGATACCTACGTCATCCCCAAGCCGGAGAACGAGTGGCCGACGGAGGTGAAAAGCAAGGAGGACATTCTTCGCCGCATCGAGGAGCGGATGAAGCCGCTGATCGGCAACCGGACGGAGATCCAGCAACCGATCCAGATGCGCTTCAACGAGCTGATCGCCGGCGTTCGCGCCGACGTCGCGATCAAACTTTACGGCGACGACCTCGACGCGATGAGCGAACAGGCGAAGCGCATCGCCGCCGTCATGCGCACGATCCCCGGCGCTGGCGACGTGAGTGCCGAACAGACGTCCGGCGCGCCGACCTTCGACGTGCAGATCGACCGTCAGGCGGCGGGCCGTTACGGCCTGTCGGTCGAGGAGGTGGCGAACACCGTCTCGGCTGCGCTTGGCGGGCGTGAGGCCGGGCTGCTGTTCGAGGGCGACCGGCGGTTCGACGTCGTGGTCCGCCTGCCCGACGCGCAGCGGGACGACCTTGAGACGCTGGGGTCGATCCCGGTGATGCTGCCCGCTGCCGAAGGTCAGGTGGCGCGCTCGATCCCGCTAAGCCAGGTCGCCCGGTTCAACTACACCCAAGGGTTGAACCAGATCAGTCGTGAGAACGGCAAGCGGATGGTGGTCGTGCAGATCAACGTGCGTGGGCGCGACCTTGGCGGGTTCGTCGAGGAAGCGCAGGCGAAGATCGGCCAGATGCAGCTCCCCGCTGGCATGTATACCGAGTGGGGCGGCACCTTCGAGAGCCTGCAATCGGCTCGGCTACGCCTGCTGATCGTGGTGCCGATCTGCTTCATTGCGATCTACGCCCTGCTCTACATGGCGCTCGGCAGCTTCGTGTCGGCGGCGATCGTGTTCTCGGCGGTGCCGATGGCGCTTGCCGGGGGCGTGTTTGCGCTGCTGCTGCGCGGCATCCCCTTCTCGATCACCGCAGCGGTCGGGTTCATCGCCCTGTCGGGCGTCGCCGTCCTCAACGGCCTCGTGATGATGAGCGCGATCGGGAAGCATCGCGAGGAAGGGGCGAGCGACGATGACGCGATCGTGGACGGCGCAATGGAGCGCGTCCGCCCGGTGCTGATGACCGCGCTGGTGGCATCGCTCGGCTTCGTGCCGATGGCGCTCGCCACCGGCACAGGTGCCGAGGTGCAACGGCCGCTCGCAACCGTCGTCATCGGCGGCCTCATTACTTCGACCGCCCTGACCTTGCTGGTGCTGCCAGCGATCACCGCCCTGGCGGGCCGGTGGTCGCAACGGCGACGCCCCGACCCTGCCACCCCGACGCACGCGCTCGCGTGATGAAGCGGAGACAATTTACCGTGGAAACATCATCCAACCGCCCGTGGCGCCTCCCGCTGCACTTGAGAGGGGTGACGACGTTCCTTGCCGTCGCCACCGCGACGTTCATGGCAAGCGCCGCCTATGCACATGGGGTCGCCGAAGGCGATCAGGCATTCATCGAAACGATCAACGGACCCGCCCCTGGCGCCTTCCTCTATCTCGGCGCCAAGCACATGGTCACAGGTTACGACCATCTGCTGTTTCTGTTCGGGGTGATCTTCTTCCTCTACCGGATGAAGCAGGTTGCCGCCTACGTGACGCTGTTCGCGATCGGCCACAGCACGACGCTGATCGCCGGCGTTCTGCTCGGCACCCACGTCAGTCCCTATGCGATCGACGCGATTATCGGTCTGTCGGTGGTCTATAAGGCGCTCGACAATCTCGGTGCCTATCAGCGGTGGTTCGGCGTCCAGCCTAACGCCAAGGCCGCGGTCCTGATCTTCGGCCTGTTCCACGGCTTCGGCCTCGCGACCAAGCTCCAGGACTTCGCGCTGCCATCGAACGGCCTTTTGGTGAATCTGTTGTCGTTCAACGTCGGCGTCGAAATCGGCCAGTTACTCGCTCTGTCCGCGATCCTGATCGTCATGGGCTACTGGCGCCGCACCGCCAGCTTCCGCCGACATGCCTTTGCCGCGAACGTGGTCCTGATGACCGCGGGCTTCGTCCTTACCGGCTACCAGCTCGCCGGCCTCATTCTCGAAGGGAACGCCTGATGAAAAACGCCAATCTGCCAAACGTCGGCGATCTCCCGACGCTGCGCCAGCTCAACCGGGCAACGGCGCTTGCCTTCGGCGTCGCCGTCGCGCTGCTCGCGACGACGATCCTGCCCGCCGAATACGGCGTCGATCCGATCGGGACGGGCCGCCTGCTCGGCCTCACTCGCATGGGAGAGGTCAAGCAGGCCGAACATGCAGCCGAGACCGCCACAGTCCCGGCGACCACGGCGCCGGCTTCGCCGGCTGCAAGGTCGAGCGTGCCGGCGACCGCGCAGACGGCCGAGGTGAAGATCACGCTCCAGCCCGACGAAGGTCGCGAAGTGAAGGCAGACATGCGCGCTGGCGACCGGATCGCCTACGCCTGGTCGACCGGCGGACCGGAGGTCCGTTTCGAGCTTCACGGCGAGGAACACGACGCGCCGGCAGATAAATACACCAGCTACGAGAAAGGATCGTCCGCCGGCGAGAAGGGCGATTTCCAGGCTCCTTTCGACGGGATGCACGGATGGTATTGGCGCAACCGCACCACTGCGCCCGTGACCATCACCGTGACGGCGACCGGCACGTTCCGCAGCTTCGCTGCGAAGCCGAAATCCTGATCGTAGCGATGCACTCCACCCTTTCCACCACGAGGAGACTACCCATGAAATACGCAGTCCTAGCCGTCGCGGTATTGGCCGCAGCCCCCGCCGCCGCCCATCCCGTTCACGACGAGGAAGCGCATAGCCAAGCGCCCGCCGAGGTGGCGCGTCAGCACGTCGTTCGCATGGTGACGCAATCCAAGCTCGCCCCGAGCTGGTCCAAAGCAAAGGTCGAGGGCACCGCGCAGCGGACCGCCAACGGCGCGCGTCAGACCGTCGTGACTTTCACCAATCCCTCCGAGCCTGTCGCACGGCGCACGCTTCACGTCGTGATTGGTGCGGACGGCAAGGTTGTTTCCGCCAACCCTTCGGCGAGCTGAATAACCGGCTCGTTGCGGGACCATACCCGAGCCGGCAGCCCTTCGGGGTTGCCGGCCAACTTGGCGACGGACCCGCGAGGCGTGAGTCCGGATTAATGAGGAAGCGGAATGGTTGACGTGCGCATCTGCGCCGCCACGCTACTTATGATGACCGTTGGCTGTTCGGAGCCGTCACCAAATACTCGCGACACGTCGGAGATACACCGACCTCACTCAATGACGCGGGTCTTGGAACAGCGATACGTCACATGCGCAGACGGCAGCCGGGCCGACATTGATTTCCTCGACGACGGTTTGCGCATGGCCGTGACATGGTTGCCGTCCGGGCCGACCGAGATTCTGGCGGCGTCCAAGACAGGAGAGCCCTTCACGGGGCGTCACACGCGTGCGATCATGGCCGGAGGAACGATCGCATTCGAGCGCGGTCGCACTCTCCTACGCATCTGCCAACATCCTCACCGATGATAATGAGCGGGTCTGACGCTTCGGCGGTGAAGACGGCGAAATCCATACCATCAGGCTTGAAGACCCTGCGCGACCCTGACGGGCACGGCCCTATCGGCGCGTTCGCGCCGACCGAGCCACCGTCCCGGCGTCTCGTCCCAAAGGGTAACGATCCTCGCGTGAGGTGTGCCACGTGGCACACCTGCGGACGCGCAAAGATGCGAGACGCTCCCCTGTAGAGCGCCACGGCCCTCCCCCGGAGGCCCGCCAGCGCGGGGAACACCAAGGGCTGCTGCCCTTT
>NZ_CAMLAC010000196.1 GCF_946477935.1 uncultured Sphingomonas sp.
GCGCCCCGCCGACCGCCATCGGCGGCAGCGTCGCCATCGTCCGCTGCTCCGCCAGCGCGCGCGCCTGCTCGGGCGGCACCGCGCGCGAGAAATAATAGCCCTGCATATGGCTTGCCCCCGCCACACGCAGCGCCTGCACCTGCGCCTCGGTCTCCACGCCCTCGGCCACCACGCCCAGGCCCAGCGCGCGCCCCAGATGGATGATCGAATGGACGATCGCGGCCGATTCGCGCTCCCGCCCCATGCCGTCGATGAAGCTGCGGTCGATCTTCAGGCAATCCAGCGCGAACTTGCGGATATTGTACAGGCTGGAATAGCCGGTGCCGAAATCGTCCAGCGCGATGCGAAAGCCCATCTGGCGCAGCTTGTAGAGCGTGTCGGCGGCACGCTCGGCATCGTCGAAGATCGCGGTCTCGGTGATCTCGATCTGCACCCGCCCCGGCGACACGCCTGCCTGCTGCACGCTTTTCATGACATGGCCGACAAAGTTATGCCGCCGAAACTGGCGCGGGCTGAAATTGACCGAGACATATTGCCCGGGCCAGTGCTGCAACTCCTTCAGCGCCTCGCCCAGGATCCAGTCGCCCAGATCGTGGATCAGGTTCGATTCCTCGGCGATCGGGATGAAGGTGTCGGGACTGATCAGCCCGAACTCGGTCGTGTTCCAGCGGACCAGCGCCTCGAACCCGTCGATATCCAGCCCGTCGCGCGCAACGATCGGCTGATAGGCCAGGCTCAGCTCGTTCCGCGCCACCGCTTGCGACAGGCGATCCTCGACCTCCCGGCGGAAGCGGATGCTGTCGTCCATGCTGTCGTCGAACAGCCGCACCACGCCGCGGCCCGAGCGCTTGGCGTCGTTCAGCGCCAGATCGGCCCGGCGCACGATGTCCACCGGATCGCGGTCGTCGCTGCCGTCCACCACGACCAGCCCGCATGACGCGCCGCCGCGCACCGAATTGCCCAGCACGCTGAACGTGACCGAACAGGCCGCGATCATCCGCTCGCACGCCATCACCGCGGCTTCCTGCCCTGCGGTATCGAACAGCACGCCGAACTCGTCGCCGCCCAGCCGCGCCACCACCGCACCCTCGGGCGAGGATTGCTGCAACTTGGCGCACATCTCGCGGATCAGCGCGTCGCCTGCCAGATGCCCCAGCGTGTCGTTCACCAGCTTGAACCGGTCGAGGTCCAGCATCGCGGTGCCGAACAGCCCGGGCTTGCGCGCGCGTTCGCCCAGCGCGCGAAGGAAAGCCAGCCGGTTGGGCGCCTCGGTCAGCGAGTCATGCGTCGCCAGATGCAGCGCGCGGCTTTCGTTCGCCGCCAGTTCCAGTCCCTGTTCCTCCAGCTGCTTCACCTGCGCGGCCAACGTCTCGCGCGCGGCGCGCAACTCCCGGTCCGCCTGCCAGCGATGGGTCAGCGCGGTGGCGGTCTGCACGATCTCGGCCACCTCGAACGGCTTGGCGATGTAGAAGATCTTGTCCGGCGGCCCGGCGACCTTGGCGATCTCCAGCGGCGAGAAATCGGAATAGCCGGTGACGATCACCAGGTTGATGTCCGGGTCCAGCGCACGGATGCGCCGCGCGGTCTCGCGCCCGTCGATGCCGGGCGGCATGCGGATGTCGATGAACGCGACCGGAAACGGCGCGCCCGCCGCCAGCGCGCGCTCCACCTCCGCCACCGCATCCAGCCCCTGATGGCACTGGGTCAGCGCGAAATTGGATGCATCGTCCCCGGCGGCCCCCACCGTCGCATCGTCACCGAACAGCGCGGCGGCCATGGCATCCAGCGTGTCCGCAGCTTCCGCCCGCACCGGCGCGAAACTGCGGGCATAGCTGGCATGCATCGCCGGCTCGTCGTCCACGATCAGAATGCGCATGCCCGTCCGTTCCTCATCTTTCGCCCGCCGGGCGCGTTCCGGATGAGGTAGGCAAGGATGCTTAAGGCGCCGTAAACGATCGCCTGGACGGACCTAGCCGATGACGGTCATTCCACCGTCACCGACTTGGCCAGATTGCGCGGCTGGTCGACATCGGTGCCCTTGGCGACCGCGACGTGATAGGCCAGCAACTGCACCGGCACCGCATAGACGATCGGCGCGATCAGCGGGTGGACCTTGGGCATGGTGATCGTCGCCACGCAATTCTCGCCGGCCGCCTCGATCCCGTCATAGTCGGAGATCAGGACGACGCGGCCGCCGCGCGCCTGCACCTCCTGCATGTTGGTCACCGTCTTCTCGAACAGTGGGCCGGAAGGGGCGATGACGATCACCGGCACATTCTCGTCGATCAGCGCGATCGGCCCGTGCTTCATCTCGCCCGCGGCATAGCCCTCGGCATGGATGTAGCTGATTTCCTTCAGCTTCAATGCGCCTTCCAGCGCGAGGGGATAATCGGTGCCGCGCCCCAGATACAGTACGTCGCGCGCGACGGCGACCACGCCCGCCATGCCCTCGATCGCCTCGTCATAGGCCAGCGCGCCGTTGATCGCGGCGGGCGCCTCGGCCAGATGCCGGACGATGTTCTTTTCCTCCTCCGCGGTCAGCCTGCCCTTCGCCTTGGCGAGATTGGCGGCCAGCGCGGCCAGCACCGCCAACTGGCAGGTGAACGCCTTGGTCGACGCCACGCCGATCTCCGGCCCCGCATGGGTGGGCAGCAGCAGGTCCGCCTCGCGCGCCATCGAACTGGTCGGCACGTTCACCACCGCGGCGATGGTCTGCCCCTCCGCCTTGGCATGGCGCAGCGCGGCCAGCGTGTCCGCCGTCTCGCCCGACTGGCTGATGACGATCATCAGCCCCCCCGCCTCCATCACCGGCGCGCGGTACCGGAACTCCGACGCGACATCCAGATCGACGGGCACACGCGCAAACTGCTCGAACCAGTATTTGGCGACCATCCCGGCATAGAAACTGGTGCCGCACGCGACGATCGTCACGCGCTTGATCTGCGACAGGTCGAAATCGGGAATGGGCAGCGTGATGCGCTCCTCCATCCGTTGCAGGTACGAGCGCAGCGTCTGCGCGACGACGATCGGCTGCTCGTAGATTTCCTTCTGCATGAAGTGGCGGTGATTGCCCTTGTCGATCAGGGCGCCGGTCACGCCGGAGATCGTCACCGGCCGCTCGACGGGGTTGTTATCCCGGTCATAGACCTGCGCGCCGCCCGTGGTGCAGACCACCCAGTCGCCTTCGTCCAGATAGGCGATACGCTGGGTCAGCGGCGCCAGCGCCAGCGCGTCCGACCCCAGATAGGTCTCGCCCTCGCCGTACCCGACGACCAATGGCGAGCCGAGCCGCGCGCCGATCAGCATGTCGGGCGCATCCCGGAACAGGATGGCGAGCGCGAACGCACCGTGCAGGCGGGGCAGCACCTCGCGCACCGCCGCGATCGGCTCCAGCCCCTGCTCCACCTTTTCGCTGACCAGGTGCGCGACCACCTCGGTATCGGTCTCGCTGGTGAACACCCGGCCGCGAGCGATCAACTCTTCGCGCAGCGCCTTGAAATTCTCGATGATGCCGTTGTGGACGATCGCGACATGCTCGGTCGCATGCGGGTGCGCGTTGTTGGTGGTCGGGCCGCCATGCGTTGCCCAGCGGGTATGCGCGATGCCCGTGGTGCCCGGCAACGGATGTTCGGCCAGTTCGCGCGCCAGATTGACCAGCTTGCCCGATGCCCGTCGCCGCGCGATCGCGTCGCCGTCGATCGTCGCGATGCCGGCCGAGTCATAGCCGCGATATTCCAGCCGCTTCAGCCCGTCGAGCAGACGGTCGGCCACGCCGTCCGTACCCAGGATCCCCACGATTCCGCACATCGGTCTTACTTCCCTCCCTTGGCCGCGCTCTTCCTGGCGCGCATGATCTCTCGAAAACGGGCCGCCCAGCCGGGCTTGGTGACGCGATCCGGGCGGACCAGCGCCAGCGCATCGGCCTCCACATCCGCGGTCAGCACCGATCCGGCCGCGACGATCGCGCCCGCGCCGATCGTCACCGGCGCGACCAGCGCGGAGTTCGACCCGATGAACGCGCCCTCGCCGATCACCGTGCGATACTTTAGATAGCCGTCATAATTGCAGGTGATCGTGCCGGCACCGATATTGGCGCCCGCCCCCACCTCGGCATCGCCCAGATAGGTCAGGTGATTGGCCTTGGCGCCGCGGCCCAGCACCGCCTTCTTCATCTCGACGAAATTGCCGATCTTGGCCCCGTCCTCCAGCACCGCACCGGGGCGCAGCCGTGCATAGGGCCCGACCTCGGCCTTCGGCCCGATCGCGGCACCCTCCAGATGGCAGAAACCATGGATGGTCGCGCCGTCCGCCACGGTGACGCCGGGGCCGAACACGACATTGGGCTCGATCGTCACGTCGCGGCCGATCACCGTGTCATGCGCGAACCACACCGTCTCCGGCGCGATCAGCGTCGCGCCCTCCGCCATGGCTCGGGCGCGGCGCGCCTGCTGCCACACCGCCTCCACCGCCGCCAGTTCGCCGCGGCTGTTGACCCCGGTCACCTCGCCGGCCTCCGCCTCGATCACCGCCGCCGCGCCGGACATCTCCACCACATCGGTCAGATAATATTCGCCCGCGGCATTGTCGTTGCCCAACCGCCCGAGCAGCGCAAACAGGTCGGCGGAGCGCGCCGCCATCAGCCCGGTGTTGCACAGGGTCACCGCACGCTCGGCCTCGCTGGCGTCCTTATACTCAACGATCTTTTCCAGCCGGTCGCCGCCTTCCGCCAGGATCAGCCGGCCATAGGCACCGGGGTCAGCCGGCCGGAAGCCCAGCACGACTACCGCCGGCGCATCGGCGGCGTTCAGCCGGTCCAGCATCGCGCGCATCGTCTCGGCGCGGACCAGCGGCACGTCGCCGTACAGGATCAGCACGTCGCCGTCGAAGCCGGCCAGCGCGTCTTGCGCCTGCGCGACGGCATGGCCGGTGCCCAGTTGCTCGGCCTGCAGCGCGGTCGCCACGCCCAGCGGCGCCACCGCCGCCTCCACCTGCTCGCGTCCCGCGCCGGTCACCACCACCGTCCGCGCAGGGGGCAGCGTGCCGGCCGCATCGATCAGATGCAGCAGCATCGACCGTCCGGCGATGGGATGGAGGACTTTGTGCAGGTCCGATTTCATGCGGGTGCCCTTGCCGGCGGCAAGGATGATAACGGCTACGGGTCGCGTCATGGGGCGGTCGCCTGCCACGAAAGGCTTGCCAACGCCATAGTGCGGCTGGCACCCGCGCCCGTCATGGAAAGAAATTCATCCACCCGTTTCCCATTCGACACGGTCGGCTTCGATCTCGACGGCACGCTGCTCGACACCAGCGGCGATCTTTCCGCCGCGGTCAACCACGCGCTCACCTCGATCGACCGGCCGACGCTGACCGTCGAACAGGTGAAGCCGATGATCGGCGGCGGCGCGCGGCACATGCTGGCGCAGGGGCTCGCGGCGACCGGCGGCTGCGATGAAGCGACGCTCGACATCCTCCAGCGCCGCCTGCTCGACCATTACCAGGCCAACATCGCGGTCCACACCCGCCCCTTCCCCGGCGCGCTGGATGCCCTCGACCGGCTGGCGGCGATGGGGGTGACGGTCGGCATCATGACCAACAAGCTGGAGGCGCTGGCCGCGCGCGTGCTCGCCGAACTGGGCCTGTCGGACCGTTTCGCCTGCCTGATCGGCGGCGACACGATGGGCGTGGGCAAGCCTTCGCCGGTCCCCATCCAGGCGCTGGTCGAACGCTGCGGCGGCGGGCGCGCGGCGTTTGTCGGCGATTCGATCTATGACGTGCAGGCAGCTAAGGCCGCGGGCCTGCCGGTCGTCGCCTGCTCCTTCGGCTTCCTGATGCAGCCGGTCGAGGAACTCGGTGCCGACGCGATCATCGACGGCTATGCCGAACTCATCCCGACGCTGGAGCGCCTCGGCGCCGCCACTTGATCCACAGATGCCGCGCAAGCATCGCGGGCGGCATCCTCAGGGCGTGCGAGCGGACATAGAAGCCGAACCGCGTAGCCTTGCGGGTCTCCCGCCCCCATCCATCGCGCGCCAGCAGCCGGCGGAGGTAAAGCCGGTCGATTGCGGTCAAACCCGCCGGACCTTCGCTACCGTACAGCGCGTGCGCCAGCCTTACCGCCCGCGCCACCGCGGCGCCAAGCTGATGATGCGCCGCCCGCGCGTCCAGCCCCCCGGTCTCGAATTCACCGATCAGGCAGTGGATGTCCCACAGGTTGCGCAAGCCCCCCGCCAGGTCGCCATCCGCGAACAGATGCGCCGCGGCATGGACGATCATGTCGGCGGGTGACAGCACCGACAACCCGCCCCCCAGCGGCACCGCATCCGCGATCAGCGCCGCGGCATCGGGCGTCGGCCGCGCGGTCGGCGGCAGGATGGTGTGATGCACGTCGATCATCCGGTCCCGCTCCCGGTGGATCAGCGGCGGCAGCTCGTGCATCCAGCGCCGGTAATAGGCGTCGTCATACGGGTCGGGCTTCACCCATTCCCATCCCGCCGCGAGCAACGCCGCCTCCACCGCCGGCAGATGCTCGCACGGCACCAGGATATCGCAATCCCCAATGCTGCGCCCCTGCCCCGCCGCCAGCCCGGCCGCGACATAGGCGGTGCCCTTCAACAGCACGACCGGCACGCCCAGCGGCGCCAGCGCCCGGCGGACCATCTCCGCCTCCCACAAGGCCGCCCGCCGCCCCTGCTCCGCCGACGCCCGCGCATCGTCCAGCACCGCGGCAACCCGCGCTGGCACCGGCAACCCCGCCAGCCGCTGCGCCAGCGTGCCGATCACCTGTTCCGCGCGGGCGACGGTCAGGATCGCGGACCACTGCTCACCATCCAGCCCCGCCGCCCGCGAAGGGTCACCAAGTATCTGACACAGCGTCATCATAAGCCTGCGAACAGCGCCTCCACC
>NZ_CAMLAC010000197.1 GCF_946477935.1 uncultured Sphingomonas sp.
GGCCTGTCGCTGGTCGAGCATGGACGCGTGGTGGCGTTGCCGTCGTCGCTGGGGTTCGAGCATCGCGGTTCGTGATCGGCCGGCGCGCCGGACTATCACATGATGATTGCGTTTTAGCGGCGGGTGTTTAGCCTCCCCCCTTATCCGGCAGCAGACCGGGTTTTGGACGAGGGAGGATGCTTAAGCATGACGACCGTCTCCGTGGCCATGATCGGCGGACTGATCGCCGTACTTTATGGTGCCATAACAAGCCGCCAGTTGCTGGGGTTGTCGCCCGGTGATGCGCGGATGCAGGACATCGCCGCCGCCATCCAGGAAGGGGCCAAGGCCTATCTGGGGCGGCAATATACCACCATCGCCATCGTGGGCGTGGCCGTTGCCGTGGTGATGGCGGTAACGCTGGGATGGCTGTCCACCACCGCCTTTGCGATCGGCGCGATCCTGTCGGGGGTGGCGGGGTTCGTGGGGATGACGATCTCGGTGCGCGCCAATGTGCGGACGGCGGAGGCGGCGCGCACCAGCCTGCAGGGCGGGCTGACCGCGGCGTTCCGATCGGGGGCGGTGACGGGGATGCTGGTCGCCGGGCTGGGCCTGCTGTCGATCGCGGTGCTGTTCTGGTATCTGACCGGGCCCGGCGGGCGCCTGCCGAACGATCGGGGGATCGTGGAGGCGCTGACCGCGCTGGCGTTCGGCGCGTCGCTGATCTCGATCTTCGCCAGGCTGGGCGGTGGCATCTTCACCAAGGCGGCCGATGTCGGCGCGGATCTGGTCGGCAAGGTGGAGGCGGGGATACCCGAGGACGATCCCCGCAACCCGGCGGTGATCGCTGACAATGTGGGCGACAATGTCGGCGACTGTGCGGGCATGGCGGCCGACCTGTTCGAGACATACGTCGTGACGCTGGGCGTGACCATGGTGTCGATCGCGCTGCTGGTGCGCGCCGATGCGGCCGAGCTGATGCAGTTGATGGGCCTGCCGCTGGTGATCGGCGCGGTGTGCATCGTCACCTCGATCATCGGCACCTATGCGGTGCGCCTTGGCCGGGGCAGCATCATGGGGGCGCTGTACAAGGGGTTCTGGACCTCCGCCCTATTGTCGATCCCGGCGCTGTACCTCGCCACGCGCTGGGTGCTGGGGGACCTGTCGGTACCGATCGGCGGCGCGGGCTTTCTGGACGCGGGTGCCGACGCGCTGACGCTGGACCCGAATCCCGGTAGTGCCGCGAGCTTCACCGGCATGGACCTGTTCTGGTGCATGCTGGTCGGGCTGGCGGTGACCGCGCTGATCGTGTGGATCACCGAATATTACACGGGCACCGCCTATCGCCCCGTCAAGTCGATCGCCCGCGCGTCGGAGACGGGGCACGGCACCAACGTGATCCAGGGGCTGGCGATCAGCCTGGAGGCGACCGCGCTGCCGACGCTGGTGATCGTCGTCGCGGTGGTGGTGGCGTACCAGTTGGCGGGGATCATCGGCATCGCCTTTGCCGCAACCGCGATGCTGGCGCAGGCGGGGATGGTGGTCGCGCTCGACGCCTATGGCCCGGTCACCGACAATGCCGGCGGCATCGCCGAGATGGCGGGCCTGCCCGACGAGGTGCGCGAGCGGACCGATGCGCTGGACGCGGTGGGCAACACCACCAAGGCGGTGACCAAGGGCTATGCGATCGGCTCCGCGGGGCTGGCCGCGCTCGTCCTGTTCGGGGCCTATACCACCGACCTGCGGACCTATTTCCCGGACGTGACGGTCGATTTCAGCCTGTCCAATCCGTACGTCATCGTGGGACTGCTGCTCGGCGCGCTGCTGCCCTATCTGTTCGGCGCGTTCGGGATGACCGCGGTCGGCCGCGCGGCCGGCGCGGTGGTGGAGGAGGTGCGCGGCCAGTTCCGCGACAATCCGGGCATCATGGCAGGCACCAGCCGGCCCAATTACGGGCGGACGGTCGACCTGGTGACGCGCGCCGCCATCCGCGAGATGATCGTGCCCTCGCTGTTGCCCGTGCTGTCGCCGATCGCGGTGTATTTCATCGTGCGGGCGGTGGCGGGGCAGGCGAACGGCTTCGCCGCGCTGGGCGCGATGCTGCTGGGTGTGATCGTGTCGGGCCTGTTCGTCGCCCTGTCGATGACGAGCGGCGGCGGCGCGTGGGACAATGCCAAGAAATATATCGAGGATGGCAATCACGGCGGCAAGGGATCGGAGGCGCACAAGGCGGCGGTGACCGGCGACACGGTGGGCGATCCGTACAAGGACACCGCCGGTCCGGCGGTTAACCCGATGATCAAGATCACCAACATCGTCGCGCTGCTGTTGCTGGCGGCGCTGGCCGGGGGGTAAACCGCGGGGGCGGTGCGGCGCCCCCCTTGCCTGGGGACGCCGCATTGATATTCTCCGTGCCTTCGGTGCGGCCCAGGGGAAGGGGCCGTGCCGAAGGGGGGAAGACATGAAGCCTGGAATCTATGCATTGGCCCTGTTGGTGACGGGGGCCAGCCCGGTCGTGCAAAAACCCGCGGCGGACAATGGCCCGGTGCCGGTCGACGTGTTCGCCGAGCTGCCGACGATGGAAGGTCCGAAACTGTCGCCGGACGGGACGCACGTCGCCGCCAAGATGGCGATCAAGGGCAAGCAGTATCTGGTCGTCATGCCGTTGCGCGACACCAAAGCCGCCAAGACGATGCGGATCGGCGACAAGATGGACGTCAACTGGTGGCGCTGGGTCGGCGACAAGTGGCTGGCGGTGGGCATCGGCGCACAGGACACGATCTATGGCGAGGAGGTGTACGTCACCCGCATGCTGGGCGTGCCGGCGGACCTGAGCAGCAGCAAGCAGATCGACTGGAGCCGCTCCGGCATCCGCGCCGACGAGGTCTTGTGGACCGCCAAGGACGGCAGCCCGCGCATCCTGTTCGCCAAGCAGACCGGCATCGAGTCGATGGACCAGGTCTATCCGTCGGTGTTCGAGGCGGATCTGTCGACCGGACGGGCCAAGCTGGTGGCCGATGGGCAGCGCAACGTATGGAACTGGTATGCCGACGGGCAGGGCCAGGTGCGGATCGGTTATCGCTACAATGACGAAAGCCGCAAGGCGATGCTGTTGTACCGCGACCGCAACGGCGAACCGTTTCGCACCATCGCGCGCGCCGACCGCAAGCGCGACGAGGGCATGGTGGTGCCGCTGACCTTCCGCCCCGACGGCTCCGCGCTGGCATTCGACGACAGCGAAGGGTTCGATGCGCTGTACGAGGTGTCGCTGCCCGACCTGAAGCTGGGCAAGAAACTCTATGCCGCGCAAGGCTATGACCTGGACGGCCTGATCGACAATGCGGCGGAGACCGATGCCGACGGCGTCAACGTGACCGACACCTTCGGTCATATGGTGTGGTTCAATCCGGCGTTGAAGCAGATCCAGGAGGACGTGGACAAGGCGGTCGGCGCGCCGGGCGCGTATCGTGTCGTGGAACAGCGACCGCAGCAAATTCCTGGTCGAGGTGGGACGTCCGTCCCAGGCGGGGGCGCTGTATTTCTGGGACACTGCTTACGGCAACATGCAGCGTTATGCCTGGAACAACGACACGCTGAAGGGCCGCGTGCTGTCGCCGGTGTCGACCGTGCATTACACCGCGCGCGACGGCACGCCGATCGAGGCGGTGCTGACCCTGCCGCGGCTGCGCGCGCCGAAGAACCTGCCGCTGATCGTGCTGCCGCATGGCGGGCCCTTCGCGCGCGATTCGGAAGGATGGGACTGGTGGGTGCAGTATCTGGCGGAGCTGGGTTATGCGGTGATCCAGCCCAATTACCGGGGATCGTCCGGTTACGGCATCGACTTCGCGAAGAAGGGCGAGGGGCAATGGGGCCTGAAGATGCAGGACGACCTGGACGATGCCATTCCCTTCCTGGCCAAGCAGGGCATCGCCGACCCCAAGCGCGTGTGCATGATCGGCGCATCCTATGGCGGCTATGCCGCGATGCGCGCGGCGCAGCGGAATGGCGACCTGTATCGCTGCGCGGTATCCTATGCCGGGGTGTCGGACCTGGCCGCGATGCAGCGCTATGACGGGCAGTTCCTGTTCGGCAAGACCCGCGGTGACTGGCTGAAGAAGCAGGCGCCCGATTACCGCGCGGTATCGCCCCGGTTCGGGGCGGCGGCCTTCACCATCCCGATCCTGCTGGTGCATGGGCGCGAGGACAAGCGCGTGCCGGTGAAACAGTCGCGGATGATGGCCGATGCCCTGAAGGCGGCGGGCAAGCCGTACGACTATATCGAGCAGCCGCTGGCCGACCATCATTTCACCCGCGGTGAGGACCGGCTGGAGTTCCTGAAGGCCATGGCGGCGTTCCTGGCCAAGCATAACCCGGCATGACGCGGGGGCGGCGGGGCATGGTACACCGGTCGGGCGTTCACCCCGCATGACCGACACCGCTCCCGCCTCCCCGACCGGCATCGCGCTGCATTACCAGATGCTGATCGGCTTCGCCGTGGGGCTGGGCGCCGGGCTGGTGGTCAATCTGACGGCAGGGGGCGCAGGCTGGGTGGAGGCGGTGACGACCTATGTCACCGGGCCACTGGGACAGGTGTTCCTGCGGTTGTTGTTCATGCTGGTCATCCCGTTGCTGTTCTCCGCGCTGGTGACCGGGGTGGCGGAGATGGGCGATGTCGCCGCGCTGAAGCGGATCGGGCTGCGCACCCTGGCGGCGACGTTTGTTTTGTCGGCGATTTCGGTGGTGGTGGCGCTGGTGCTGGTCAACGTGCTGCGGCCCGGTAGCGGGGTGGATGCGGAGACGGCGCGCGCCCTGCTGGCGCAGGCGGAGCAGGGGGCGGGGAGCATTCTGGCGTCGACGCGCGAGCAGCCGGGGGCGGTGGAGCAGGTGCTGGCGATCATCCCGTCCAACGTCATCCGCGCGGCATCGCAGGACGACATATTGGCGCTGATGATGTTCGCGCTGGCCTTCGGCATCGGGCTGGTGCTGGTCGGCGAGGAGAAGACGCGGGCGCTGCGCGAGGCGATCGAGGGCATCCTTGCGGTGACGCTGCGGCTGATCGGGCTGGTCATCCGGCTGGCCCCGGTCGCGGTCGCGTGTTTCATGTTCAACCTGGCGGCGTTGTTCGGGCTGGACCTGCTGGTGCGGCTGGGGGCCTATGTCGGCACGGTGCTGCTGGCGCTCGGGTTCCAGTTGGTCGTCGTCTATGGGCTGGCGGTGTGGCTGGGCGGGGGCATGCGGCCGTGGCGCTTCTTCGCCGGCGTGCAGGAGGCGATGGTGATGGCGTTCGCCACCGCATCGTCCAACGCGACGCTGCCCACCTCGCTGAAGGTCGCGGAAGAGCAGTTGAAGCTGCCGCGCAAGGTGTCGCGTTTCGTGCTGACGATCGGCGCGACCGCCAACCAGAACGGCACCGCGATCTTCGAGGGCGTGACCGTGATCTTCCTGGCGCAACTGTTCGGCCACGACCTGTCGCTGGGGCAGCAGGCGATGGTGATGGCGGTGTGCATCCTGGGCGGGATCGGCACCGCAGGCGTGCCGGCGGGCTCGCTGCCCGTCATCGCACTGATCCTGGGGATGGTGGGCGTGCCGCCGACCGCGATCGGGCTGATCCTGGGCGTCGACCGGTTTCTGGACATGTGCCGGTCGATGTTGAACGTGACCGGCGACCTGGCGGTGGCGACCGTGGTGGTGCATGGGGTAGGGGACGGGGAAGGGGGCGCGAAGGCCGGGCGCGCGTGACTTGCCGGGTGGATATGCGCTACCCATATGGGGCATATCCCCGCTGATCCGCGCGCCTTTCTTTTCGAGCCTTTCTCGGCTAAGGCGGCGCGCCGTTGCGGCGAACCCTTTTTACGACCAGCTGAGGTAGTTTTTTGGCCAAGGAAGAACTGCTCGAGATGCGTGGCCGCGTGGTGGAGCTTCTCCCCAACGCGATGTTCCGCGTACAACTCGAGAATGACCACGAGATTCTGGGACACACCGCAGGCAAGATGCGCAAGAACCGCATCCGCGTGCTGGTCGGCGACGAGGTGCTCGTCGAGCTGACCCCGTACGACTTGACCAAGGGCCGGATCACGTATCGCTTCAAGTGATGGGTGGTACCCTTGACGGTGCCCCTGTGAATCCCTGCGTGACTCCCCGCCTGGTTCTCGCCTCGTCCAGCCCGCGCCGTCGCGATCTGCTCGCGCGGATCGGCGCCGTGCCCGCGCGCCAGGCCTCTCCCGATATCGACGAGACTCCGCAGCCGAACGAACTGCCGCGTGTCTATGCGTTGCGGCTGGCGGTGGAAAAGGCGCAGGCCGTCGCGCGGGAGGCGGGCGAGGTGGTGATCGCGGGCGACACCACGATCGCGGTCGGGCGGCGCATCCTGCCGCCGGCGACCGACGAGGTTGTGCAGCGCAAGCTGCTGGCGTTGCTCTCCGGGCGGCGGCACCATGCGCTGTCCGCCATCTGCGTGATCGATGCGGCCGGCACGGTGCGCACGCGGATCGCCGACACCGTGGTCGCCTTCAAGCCGCTTTCCGCCGCCGAGATCGACGCGTATGTCGCGTGCGGCGAAGGGCTGGGCAAGGCGGGCGGATATGCCATCCAGGGCCGGGCCGAGGCGTTCGTGCGCTTCCTGTCGGGCAGTCATTCGGGCGTCGTCGGCCTGCCCCTGTTCGAGGCGCGCGCGCTGTTGAAGGCGTCCGGCCTGCCACTTGGCTGAATGGCTGTACGAGGCGGGGATCGGCGAAGCGCGGGCCGCGCTGGTCGAGGATGGCC
>NZ_CAMLAC010000198.1 GCF_946477935.1 uncultured Sphingomonas sp.
TGTCAGACCGGCAATCCACTTATCCCCGCTGTTCAAATTCCCCGAGCCACCTCTGATGAGGGCTGTATAGCCCACTGTTACCCTGTCCGGATCAGCGACCCAGCAGCACGCGGGCCTGGCCGGCGATCTGGGCGAGCATGGCGGCGTTGGGCTGGGCCGCGTTGCGCGCGCGGTCGATCACCGCCTTGAACTGACCGACGCGGCTGGCACGGGCGGCCAGCCACTGTTCCACCGCCGCCTCCGGGTCGGTGCCGGCATGACGGCCGAGAAATTCCAGACGCAGTTGCTGGAAATCCCGCGCCAGACCGGCGATCAACAGGCGCTCCCACGGATCGCTGGGGGTGATGCGTGCGGCGTTGGCCTGCGCCCAGTCCAGCCCGAGCGCCTGGCCGAGACGGGTAAAGGCGCGGGCCAGCACCACCTCGTCCAGCGACAAACGACGGCCGAGATCTGCAAGGCCGACGGCACCGTCCAGCTCGAACAGGCGGACGACCTTGCGGACCAGTGCGGTGGGCGCACCCTTGGCTTCCAGTTCGTTTGCGATGCGGCTGCTTTGCGCGCGCGCTTCTTCGAGCAGCAGGCTGGGGGTCTGGGTATCGAGATGCGCCAGACCCTGTGCCAACCGATCGAGCGCGGCGCCGGGCGTCGTGCCTGCCGGCGTGACGCGCAGCAGGTCGGCGATCTGCGAGCGGGTGACGAAGGCGATCTCCTCGAATACCGCAATGCGCGCCGCCTCCGGCATCGCGGTCGCCTCGACCTCGGCCCAGAGCGTCGGCAGATCGAACAGGCGCTCGGCAACCACGAACATCGCGGCGATGTCCGCCATGCCTGCGCCTTCTTCTTCGGCGATTTCGAAGGGGAAGAGGATGCCCAGGCGATTGACGAGGCGGTTGGCGAGCTTGGTGGCGACGATCTCGCCGCGCAGGCGGTGTGCCTCGATGGCGTCAGCGAAACGGGTGCGCATCGCGGGCGGGAAGGCGGCGTAGAGGTCGGGGGCGAGATCGGGCTCGGTGCCCAGCCTTGCGGTCTCGATGGCGTCCTGCAGCGTCAGCTTGGCGGTGGCGAGCAGCACGGCAAGCTCGGGACGCGACAGGCCATGCCCGTCCTGGCCCCGGCGCAGCAGGATGTCGGGCGCATCCAGCCCCTCCACCACGCGGTCGAGCCGGCCGGACTGTTCGAACATCTCGATCAGGCGGACATAGCTGGGCATCGCAGCGGCACCGTCCGCTTCCGCGATCGACAGTGCGAGCGTCTGAAGACGGTTATCCTCCAGCACCAGATGCGCGACATCGTCGGTCATCTCGGCGAGCAGGACGTTGCGGTCCGCCTCGACCAGGCGGCCCTCGATCAGTTCGCGGTTGAGCGCGATCTTGATGTTCACCTCATTATCCGAACAGTCGACACCGGCCGAATTGTCGATGAAATCGGTGTTGATGCGCCCCCCGATGCCGGCAAAGGCGATGCGCGCCGCCTGGGTGACGCCAAGATTGGCGCCTTCACCGATCGCGGTGACGCGCAATTGCTCGGCATCGACGCGCAGACGGTCGTTGGCGGGATCGCCGACCGCGGCGTTGTTTTCCGACGCGGCCTTCACATAGGTGCCGATGCCGCCGAACCAGAGCAGGTCGGCCGGCGCCTTCAGGATCGCGGAGATCAGCGCCGTGGGCTCCATCGCCTCGGCCGTGATGCCGAGGGCCGCCTGCGCCTGGGGCGAAAGCGGAATGCGCTTGTCGGTGCGGGCAAAGACGCCGCCACCCTCCGAGATCAGCGACGCATCGTAATCGGCCCAACTGGAGCGGGGCAGGGCGAACATGCGTGCGCGCTCTTCCCAACTGGCTGCGGGATCGGGCGCGGGATCGATGAAGATATGGCGGTGGTCGAAGGCGGCGACCAGCTTGATCGCCCTGGACAACAGCATGCCGTTGCCGAACACGTCGCCGGACATGTCGCCGCAACCGACGACGGTGATCGGATCGACCTGTACGTCCACGCCGCGCTCGGCGAAATGGCGCTGGACGGAGACCCAGCCGCCCTTGGCGGTGATGCCCATCGCCTTGTGGTCGTAGCCCTGGCTGCCGCCGCTGGCAAAGGCATCGCCCAGCCAGAAGCCGCGTTCGATCGCGATGGCATTGGCCACGTCGGAGAAGGTAGCGGTGCCCTTGTCCGCCGCGACCACGAAATACGGATCCTCGCCATCGAGGATGCGTACCGATTCTGGATGGACCACCGCGCCGTCGACGATGTTGTCGGTGATCGATAGCAGCGACCGGATGAAGATGCGGTAGCTTTCCCGCCCTTCCGCAAACCAGGCGTCGCGATCGATCGCGGGGGAGGGAAGCTGTTTGGGATAGAAGCCGCCCTTGGCCCCGGTCGGCACGATCACCGCGTTCTTCACGCGCTGCGCCTTCATCAGGCCCAGAATCTCGGTACGGAAGTCGTCGCGCCGGTCGGACCAGCGCAGGCCACCGCGCGCGACGGGGCCGGCGCGCAGATGAATGCCCTCGACGCGGGGGGAATAGACCCAGATCTCGCGCCACGGCAGCGGCGCGGGCAGGCCGGGGATGCGGTGGCTGTCCAGCTTGAAGGCCAGCGCCTCGGCCGCGGCGGGGGCAAAGGCGTTGGTGCGCAGCGTGGCGGCGATCAGGTCGCGGAAGCTGCGCAGGATACGGTCGTCGTCGATGGCGGAGACGGCATCCAGCCCGCGCTCGATCGCGGCATCCGCCTCTGTCAGATCGCCACCGCCGGCGGGATCATGCGCGGCGGTGAAGCGATCGACCAGCGCCGCCGCCAGCACAGGCGCACGGCGCAGCGCATCGACCACGGTGGCGAGACCATAGGTGAGCCCCGCCTGACGCAGATAGCGGAACCAGGCGCGGAACAGCACCACTGCGCGTGGCGACAGGCCGACATCGACGATCAGGCGGTTGAACGCGTCATTCTCCGCCTTGCCCTCCAGCACCGCGGCGATGGCGCCTTCCAGCATTTCGGCATCATTGGGATCGGCGCCGGCATCCGATTCGACCACGAAGTCGTGAACGAAGGCCTCGGTCTCGTCCTCCAGCCGGGTCGGCAATTCGCCGATGACGCGAAAGCCGAAATTCTCCAGCGCGGGCACCGCATCAGACAGGCCAAGCGCGCCGCCCAGCTTGTAGATCTTGAATTGCCGTTCCGCGCCGGGGGCGGCGGGGAACAGGCGGACCGAGCGGTCGGCGGGGCTTTCCAGCGCGCTCAGGCGCAGGATGTCGGCCGCGGCCTCGGCCGGGCTGCTGACGTTGCGATAATTGGCGGAGAAGGTGTCCGCCCAGCGCAGCGCCAGACGCGCGGCGCGGGGCGCCGGAAGCTGCTCGGCCAGTGCCGCCTCGACATCGGGTACCCAGCCGCGCACCATGCGGCGCAGCCGGTCGGCCAGCGGTTCGATATCGGGCAGGCGGCCTTCCCCGCGCAGATCGATGGTGTAGCGGAGCAGGGCGACGACGCCGTCCTCCAACGCGATCGACCAGTTGAGGACGCGGCCCTGCGCCGCTTCCGCCAGCATCTCGCCGATGGCGACGCGGCGACCGGTGGTGAGGTCGTCGCGCGGCAGCCAGACGAAGCCGAACAGATGCCGGCCGAGCGCGGAGCGAACAAGAACCAGCGCGGGGCGCGGCCGATCGGCCAGCGACATCGCGGTCAGCGCCAGCTCCTCCAGCGCCTCCGACTGGAATGCGGCGATCAGGTCGTGCGGCAACACGGTAAGCGCGTGGGCGAGCGCCTTGCCGGTATGGCCGCGCGGATCGAAGCCGAACTTGGCCTCCAGCGCCGCCATGCGGGTGCGCAGCATCGGCACGTCCTTGGGCGGCGTGGCAAGCGCGGCGGAGGTCCATAGGCCGGCATGGATCGACAGGCCGGTGATCGCGCCGTCTTCGCGGATCGGCACCACCACCAGATCAAGCGGCACGGTGCGATGGACCGCGGCGATCGCGTTGGACTTCAGCAGCAACGGCGCCTCGCCACCATCAGCGAACCATTGCAGCGCGAGTTGGCGGGAGCTGTCCGCCAGGATCGGCACGGTGCGCGACAGGGTGGCGATGCCCAGCGCCTCGCCGGGGCGGCCATCGGCGAACCAGCGTTCATGGCCGAGCAGCGTCAGCTTGCCATCGATGAACCAGCGGAGCAGCGCGGCGCCCTCGCCACCGATGCCTTGCGCTTCCAGTCTGTCGGCATCGGCGGCGACGGCGGCCTGCATCGCGCGCCAGTCGGTCACGGCCGCGCGGACATCGGCCAGCACCGCGTGCAGTTCGTCGACCAGCCCGCGACGGTCGCGGGCATCGGCCCGTTCCATCTCCAGGTAGATCATCGATTCGGGCGTACCGCTGCCCTTGTCGGCGCCGATGTCGATCAACTGGCCTTGTGCGTCGCGCGTGACGGGGACGATCGGATGGATGACGCGGTCGATCGCCAGATCCTGCGCGCCGATCGCGGCGGCGACCGAGTCGACCAGGAAGGGCATGTCGTCGTTGATGACCGCAAGGCGCATGTGACGGTGCGTGTCGTCGCCGGCGATCACCTCCAGCGCGATCGCCGGGCAGCCGGGCTTGCGGGTCGCCGCCGCCGCGGCGATGAAGGCAGCGGCGTTCGCCACCTCATCCGGCCCAAAGCCCTGAAGTTCTCCGGGAAGCGCGCCACGCGTCAGGTGGGGAGCGAGGCGGGCAGCGATCGCTGCGGCGAGCGGTTGCGACGGGTTCGATGCCATGGTGGCCAGCCCTACGCGTCCCCTATCGCGTACTCAAGGCTTGCGGCAGTGCGAAAAAATGTTGCGCCGCAACGTAATATTCAGTCCGCCGCTCGCAATACACGGTCGGCCAGCGCCTCGTCATCCTGAACCGATCCGACGATCTCCAGCATGCCGTCCGCCCCGACGCGTGCGACGAGGATCACCGTGTCGCCGGGCATCGCCACCGCGCCGCCATCCAGCGCCGCCCGGCCGATGACCTGACGTTCGGCCACGGGGCGTGGAGCAGGGCCGGCCCCCTTGGCACCGCGCAACTCGCGCTCTGCCGCAACGATCGCCTTCACCCCGCCGGCCAGTTCGGTCAGGAACGCAGGCAGCGCGCCAGCCGGCACGGCATGGCGGCGGGCGTGCTGCAGGACCGCGGCGAACTCGGCGAGGCGCGTCTTGTCGTAATCGGCGCCGAAGACCAGCTTGACGATCGGCGTCATCGGCGCGCGGACCTGTACGGTCAGGCCGGCATCGGCGAGCAGCCCGGCATAGCCCTCGGGATCGATTTCCGTCGACAGGCCGAAATCATGCGCCCGGCCCAGCGCGCGGTACAGTGCTGCGCGGCTGCGCGTATCGGCGGCGCGCACCGCAGCGGCGCTTTCGCGCGCGAGGGTCAACTGGTTGACCAGCGGCCCGGTCAGCGGCTCGGCCGGCTCATGCGCCGGTTCGGCAGGAAGGATGGGCGCAATCGCACCGCTGGGCCCGTCCGCCCACACCGTCGCTGCGACGCTGGGGGCAGCGGGAGCGGCCTGAACCGCAGCGGCCAGCGCCGAATCGAGCGTCGCCTGGATGAGCGGATCGGCCACTTCCTTCCAGTTGATCACGCCATAGATGAAATCGATCGTCGTTCCATCCGACGAGAAGGGCATCAGGATGCCCCGGTACATGGTGGTATGGCCGCGCGTATTAGTGAATTCGGCCTCGAACCCGATCGGCGCCTGGTTGGCGATGATCTGCAGATAATGGTCGGTCAGGCGCGACAGCAGCGAGCGGGCCGGCACCTCCGCCACCCGCCGGGGCGTGAGCTCCAGGCCGCATTCCTCCCGCAAGGCGCGGCCGATAAAGGCGATGTTGGGATCTTCCACCGCCTGAGTGAAATCCAGCAGCACCGAATGGGCACTGAAACCCTCGATGGCGGCGGGGTTCAGATCCTCGATCGACGGATAGGAACGCCCCCGCAGCAGCGACACCCACTGGTTGTACGCGCGAACATGCATCCGACGTTCGTCACCGCCCAGATCGAACATGACGTCATCGACGGCGCCTTCGCACGCCTCTGCCACGGCAGGATCGTTCAGTTCGGGCCCGGCGGTCATAATGGTGCGAATCCCCTTCAGCGTGCAGCGCCCTTGTGCACCCGGCGTGGTAAACGATGCGTGAAGAGCAAAGCCGCTTGTCAGCCACGATCCAGCCTGTTAAGCGCCGCCTCCTCGACCGGATACCAGCCGGTCGCGATTGCATGGGCCGCTTTAGCTCAGCTGGTAGAGCATCGCATTCGTAATGCGGGGGTCACAGGTTCGAGTCCTGTAAGCGGCACCATCCACAAACCGGACATCGCAGATTTGGCCATTCGTTCGCAAAGGCGGCGTTGCGCTGGTGCGCGTGCCTCATCTGGCGATCGAGCGCGATATCATGGCGGCACGGATCAGGATCCGTGCCGCCATTGCGGTCAGAAGCGGATGCGCATCGCGCCGCGATAGGACTGGTTGCGAACATCGTCGCGGCCGATCGTCGTGTCGGCACCCAGGCTGAATTCGACCGGGCCGTTGCCATAGGCGACACCGGCGCCGATTTCGGCCCAGTCATGGTCCTGCCCTGCGACCAGGAAGGACGCGGTCGCCCCCGTGCCACCGGCCAGTGTTGCGGTCACCACACCCGGTCGATCCTCGAAATCGTGGACATAGTAGGCGGTGGCGATCGGGCGGAAGCCATCCGAATTGCCGTCGATCTGGAGGCCGGCGCGGCCTTGCAGGC
>NZ_CAMLAC010000199.1 GCF_946477935.1 uncultured Sphingomonas sp.
GACCACGGTGGTGACGCCGCCGCCGATCGTCAACGTGCCGGTGCCGGCGCCGTCGATCTCGACGACGAGCATCATTCCGCTGAGCCAGCCTACGGCGCCGCCCGCACCGCCTGCTCCGCCGGCCCCGCCTGCGCCGCCTGCGGCTCCGGTGGTCAGCAAGGCTGCCGGCGCAAAGGGCGATCCCGCGCAGTGGATCTCGACGGACGACTATCCGCCGAGCTCGATCCGCGCGCAGGAAGAGGGCACGACCGCCATCAAGTGGGACATCAACACGCAAGGCCGTGTCGAGAACTGCGTGGTGACCCAGTCGAGCGGTTCCAGAGCGCTGGACGACGCGGCTTGCCGCGCGATCACGCGCCGCGGTCGCTACAGCCCCGCGATGGATCAGTCGGGCAATCCGATCCGGTCAAGCTCGTCGCGACGCGTGACGTGGCGCCTGCCGCAAGAGTGACGTTCAGCACCATCCCGTTTTTACGATTTAGTCAGAGGACCTAACCAATCATGCTCACCACCATCCTCGCCGCGGGCGGCGCTGCGGCCGGAGCCGAGGCAAACCCTTACGGCCTCGGCGCTGCGCTTCGCGAAGGCGGCCTGATCTCGCAGTCGGTGTTCACGATCCTCGTGCTCATGTCGGTCGTGTCCTTCTACATCCTGTTCTCGAAGCTCTTCGAGCAGCAGAAGATCATCAACCAGGCAAAGCGCGTCCGTCAGGGCTTCTGGACCTCGAACTCGCTGCGCGAGGGCTCGGCCAAGCTCGAGAAGAACTCGGCCTACAAGCAGATCGTCGACGACGGCCTGGCCGCGCAGGACCAGCACTCGAAGCTGACCGATCCCGTCGAGGCGCATGACTGGCTGCACGGCTCGCTGGCGCGTTCGGAAGCGGCGATCAACTCGAAGCTGGGCGGCGGTCTCGCCTTCCTCGCGACCGTCGGCGCGACCGCACCGTTCATCGGTCTGTTCGGTACCGTGATCGGCATCTACCGCGCGCTCATCAAGATCGGCTCGTCGGGCCAGGCGTCGATCGACGCGGTCGCCGGCCCGGTCGGTGAGGCGCTCATCATGACCGCGCTCGGCCTGGTCGTCGCGGTTCCGGCCGTGCTCGCCTACAACTGGCTGCAGCGTCGCAACAAGGGCATCGCCGAGGACCTGTCGGCCTTCTCGAACGACGTGCTCGGCTTCCTGGCTTCGAACGGTGCGGTTCGCCCGACCACCGGTTCGGCTGCTGCCGGCAAGCCCGCAACCGTGAAGGCGACCCCCGCCACGACGACCGCCGGCCAGGCCGGTGGTGTTCAGACGCGCGCCTGAACCGAGAAGGGGCAGGGTCGCCGTGGTGGCGGCCCTGCAACCCGGCCGGTGGTATGAACCTTCGGTCGGGCCGGTGTTACCACACCGGCGACAGAATGATGGATAGGATAGCTCGCACATGGCGATGAGCGTTGGAGGGGACTCCTCCGAGAAACCGATGTCGGAGATCAACACGACGCCCCTCGTGGACGTCATGCTGGTGCTTCTCATCATCTTCCTGATCGCGGTTCCCGTTGTGATCCAGTCGGTGCCGCTCAAGCTGCCCGATGTGCGGTTCGACCCGACCACGACCAAGCCCGAAAACGTGTCGCTTTCCGTCACGTCCGAGAATGGCCAGTGCGCGGTGTACTGGAACCTGACCCGGGTCAATTCGAACGAGCTGCGTGAACGTGCCGTCACCAAGCTCCAGGCCGAGGTGGATCGGCTTGGCCCGAACATCACGCCGGACCAGCTGCCCGAAGCGCATATCCGCGGGGACGTGAATACGCCCTACCGGTGCATCGGCGGCACCATCTACACGATGCAGCAGGCCGGTTTCGCCCGCGTCGGCTTCATCTCCGAGCCCGCCCCGGGCGGCAACCCGCGCGCCTGACGCGCGGTCTGAAGGAGTAGCTTGCCATGGCAATGAGCGCCGGATCTGACGACGGCGAGCCGATGATGGAAATGAACACGACGCCGTTGATCGACGTCATGCTCGTTCTCCTCATCATGTTCATCATCACGATCCCGATCCAGACGCACGCGGTGAAGGTCGACCTGCCGGTCAACTCGAAGAACGCGCCGCAGAACCCCGTCGACCCGCAGAAGAACAAGGTGGGCATCGACGAGCAGGGCGTCGTCACCTGGAACGGGTCGCAGGTCGATGAAGTGACGCTGCGCCAGTATCTCGACCAGTCGGCTGCAATTAATCCCGAGCCGGAACTTCATTTCCAGCCCGCGCCCAATGCGAAGTATGAAGCAGTGGATCGCACCCTGGCGGTGATCAAGCGGTCGGCGGTGACCAAGCTCGGCTTCATCGGCAACGAGCAGTATCGCAACGATTTCTGATCGCTGACGATCAGGTGAGAAGACAGGGCGGTCCTTCGGGACCGCCCTTTTTCGTGATGCGCCATCGGACGGAAGGGACGGATCTGACGCCTGGAGCAAGCTGCATCAAATTTGATCCACCTCGCTCCGTTCGTGCGGAGCCCTTCGCCTGGCTGGCAAGCCAGCCGCTCAGGATAAATTTAGGCGCTTTGCGCGGAAGTCGAAGCACAGGCACCGGCGCGTAGCCTTCGACTGCGCTCAGGCCGAACGGATGCGATGACGCAGCTTTAAGGCACGATGATTTAGCCTGATCCGTTAGTGCCGAGCCCTCCGGCAGGCGGACAAGCCAGCCCCTCATGATAAGCATCAGCATTTCGTGCTGAAATCGCTGTGCAGCCACTTGGCTCATGGCCTTCGACTGCGCTCAGGCTGAACGGATATGGTGCTCCGGGTATGGCGCACGATACGCAGATGCTCGATGCGGACCGGGCGATCTACAGGCGAAGGGGCTCCGCCCGACGGACTTTGCCCCCTTACACCTTTCTAAAGGGGCAAAGTCCGGATCGTACAAACCGAACTGCGTCCTGCTCCATCGGTCATTCACATGATCCGGGGCAAACACACTGCACGAGGGTTCAGCGGGATGCTGGCCAGAATCGCAGCGCCGGATCGTCAACCGGGCCGTGCGTCATCCGGTGTGTGTCTTCGGCATAGTCGAAGGTCATCTGCCATGGATCGGTGTCGCCCTGGCGTGGAAGCATGTCGAGGGCACGGGTGACATAGCCAGCAGCGAAATCGAGCAGGGGCCGGGTCCGGATGGGGCCAGCCGGTCGCTCGGCAACGACGATGCGCGCTTCACGCGCGTCCATCAGTTCCAGCAAACGGCAGAAATGCCGGCAGATCAGACCGACCTTCAACGTCCAGGAGGCATTGGTGTAGCCGATGGTGAAGCTGAAATTGGGAACGCCGTCCAGCATCATGCCCTTGTACACGAGGTGGTCGGCCGGATCGATCGTCTTGCCATCGATGGCTATGGTAGCGCCGCCGAACAACTGCAGCTTCAGGCCCGTTGCGGTGACGAGGATATCGGCGGCAATATGCTCGCCGGAGGTCATGACGAGGCCGTCCGTGCTGAAACGAGCGATCGCGCCGGTGACGATCGATGCGCGGCGACCATGCAGCGCGGCAAAATAGTCGCCGTCCGGCGCGACGCATAGCCGTTGATCCCATGGCTGATAGGGCGGAACGAAATGAGGATTGATCGGGAAGCCGGTCGGGAGCGACCTGCGGTTCGCCCAGCGGATGAAGCGGCGCGCGGCGCGCGGGTAGCGCTGGAACAGCGTGTAGATCCATCGCTGCCGCGCGATGTTGACGCGGCGGGTTATGGCATAGGCGGTGGTGGCCGGCAGGATGCGGCGAAGTACGGCGTGCATGCGGTCACGACCGGGAACGGGCAGGATGTAGGTGGGCGTGCGCTGGACCTGCACGACATGGGCGGCGGTGCGGGCGAGCGCGGGGACGAGCGTGACGGCGGTGGCACCGCTGCCGATCACCGCGACGCGCTTGCCGGCGACGTCGAGGTCGTCGGGCCAATGCTGGGGATGGACAATGCGGCCGGCAAAATCCTCTCGCCCCGCAAAGTCGGGTACATAGCCCTTCGCATATTCATAATAGCCGGTCGCGCCGAACAGCCAGCGACATTGGAGCGTGACTGTCTCGTTTAGATCGGTGCGCCGGACCTCGACACACCAGAGCGCCGCGTCACTGTCCCAATCCGCCCGAATGAGCCGGTGATGATAGCGGATCGCGCGGTCGACGCCGTATTCGGCGGCGGTGTCGCGCAAATAAGACTGGATGGCCGGGCCATCGGCGATCGCCTGATCGGAGGGCCAGGGCCGGAATTCATACCCGAAGGTGAAGAGATCGGAATCCGAGCGGATGCCGGGATAGCGAAAAAGATCCCAGGTGCCGCCCAGATCGCCCCGCGCCTCCAGAATGGCGAAGCGCTTGAGCGGCATCAGGCGGCGCAGATAGCAGGCGCATCCGATACCCGACACGCCCGCGCCGACGATGATGACGTCAAGAATATCCGGGTTCACGTCGGGCGGCGTCGTGCCCGTGAACGGCCCGGTCAGGCGTGCAGCCTTTTGGCGAGGGCGCCGCGCTGTTCGGCAATTTCGGACTGGGCGCGGCGTAGCGCCTCCACCTCGGTCGCGGCCAGGACGTCATCGATTACGCGGCGCAGATGGTCGCGCATCGCCTTGCGGGCGGCAGCGGAATCGCGGGCGCGCAGGGCATCGACGATCAGCCGATGCTCCTCGACACGGGGGTGGACGCCTTCGCGCCGCGCCTCGGCGAACATATGTGCGCTGAGCGGTGCCCGGTCACGCAGCGTCCACAGCATGTCGATCACCGTAGTGATGACGGTATTGCCCGTCGCCTCGGCGATGCGCAGGTGGAACAGGCGATCGGCCTCCACCGCCTCGGGGCTGGAGGAGGCGACGGCGGCCATGTCGCCGAGAATGCGATCGAGTTCGGCGACCGCCTCGTCATCAATCACGGTCGCGGCCACGGCGGCGGCTTCGCCTTCGAACAGGATTCGCGCCTCGATGAGCTCGAAGGCGCCGATGTCGAGTTCAGCCGGGTCGGCCGCCTGGGGCGTGATCGCGGTGACGTACAGGCCGGAACCGTGCCGCGCCTCGACCAGCCCGCGGATTTCCAGCGCGATCATCGCTTCGCGGATGGTGGGGCGGCTGACGGCATATTCCTCCGCCAGCTCGCGCTCGCCGGGCAGGCGCATGCCGGTGGTATAACGCCCCTGATCGATGGCCTCGACGATCGCATGGACGATACGCTGGTACAGCTTTTCGCCGCGCTGCTTCATGGCGTCCTCATGTCATGCCGGGCGCGGGGGTACAATAGTCCGCACACTGCGGCGGCCGTTCCGATGCAGTCGTTGATCTTGTCCGGCAAATCGGCACACTGGTGAAAAGTGGAGGGGAGAGGGGCATGTTGGACCGACGCACATTCTGCGGCAGCGTGGCGCTGGCCGCGGCGCTGCCGTCGTATGCCCGCGGGCGTACGACACCTGCGGGCGGCGGCTTCGTCTTCAGCTATTTCCGGAACGCCGACAATGGCGGGGCGGGGATGCGGCTGGCGATCAGCGAGGATGGCTATCGTTACCGTGCAGTGCGTGGCGGTGCCCCGATCCTGGTGCCGATGGTGGGCGAGAACAGATTGATGCGCGATCCGTGCATCGCGCGCGATCCGGTGACGGGCCTGTACCATATGGTGTGGACCACCAGCTGGACGGGCGTGACGATCGGTCATGCCGCGTCCCGCGACCTGATCCACTGGTCGGAGCAGCAGGCGGTGCCGGTGATGGCGGCGTTCCCGGGCACGCGCAACAGTTGGGCGCCCGAGCTGGTCTGGGACGCGCAGGCACGGCACTTCGTGATCGTGTGGGCGAGCACGGTGGGAGAGGCCGGAAAGGAGGGCGACCATCGGCTCTACGCCACCACGACGCGGGACTTTCGCCGGTTCGCGCCGACGCGGCTGTTCTACGATCCCGGCTTCAGCGTGATCGACGCGACATTTCTGGAGCGCGACGGCCGGATGCTGATGTTCGTGAAGGACGAGCGAAAGGAGCCGCTCCGCAAGGTGATCCAGTGGTGTGAGGTATCGCTGTCGCCGCCGCGTTTCGGGGCCTTGTCGGCGCCGATCACGCCGGCATGGAGCGAGGGACCGACCGCGGTGATGGTGAACGGAGAGATCGTGCTGTTCTTCGATCGCTACACCGAGAAGCATTATGATGCGGTGGCCTCGCGCGACGGGAAGACGTGGCGGGACGTGTCCGACCGGATCGCCATGCCGGCGGGGGCCAATCACGGCACGATCATACCGGTCGGGGCAGCGCGGTTGAAGGCGCTGGCGGCGCTCGGCTGAACAACCCCTAAGCGGAGGCCGCCTGTGCATGGGCGATGCCTGCTTCCAACCCGCGCAGTTCGGCCAGGCCGCGCAGGCGCCCGATCAGCGAATAGCCGGGATTGCAGCGCCGGGTGAGGTCGTCGGCCATCTGGTGACCATGGTCGGGGCGCATCGGGATGCTGCGTCCTTGTGTGAGGGACAGGCGGTGGATAGCGGCGATGACGGCGGGCATGTTCGCGTCGCCCTCCAGATGCGCCGCCTCGTGAAAGGCATGGTCGCCTTCGCGTTGGACGGAGCGGAGATGGAGAAAGCCGATGCGGGCGCCGAGCCGCTCGATCATGCCGGGTAGGTCGTTGTCGGGGTGGGCGCCGAGCGAGCCGGTGCAGAAGCACAGGCCGTTGGAAGCGGCGGGAACCTGGTCGAACAAGGCGGTGAGGTCGGCTTCGGTGCTGGCGATGCGGGGGAGGCCGAAGA
>NZ_CAMLAC010000200.1 GCF_946477935.1 uncultured Sphingomonas sp.
GCCGAACAGCTTCCTGCTCACCCTCCCGAAAGGCGTCACCTCCGACGCGCTTCCCGCCCTCGCCCAGCGCGCCTGCGGCGAGCGCAAGGCCTGCAAGGTCATGGCCTGGACCGATGCCGCGCCGCGGACCCTGCCGCTCGACACACCGCAAATCGCCGCCATGGCGTTCAGCTATCTGCGTGATCCCGAGAGCGGTATCGAGCGCCAGCTATGGAACTGCGCCGTCTTCCCCCGCTGGCGTCCCGCCGACTGCATGAAGCGCCAGACGCTTCGCGCCGAACCCGCACCCGTGCCGACACCGACCCCGATCCCCGAATTGGGCGGCGTCCGCCGGCGCAGCGCTACCGCTACGCCGGCCGAACCCTGAGTTACGCCGCCAGGAACGCCTCCTCCGGCAACGCCATCAGGCTGTCCGCCCCGCCCTCGATCTTGCGGCGCAGGGCGCCCGCATCGGGCAGCATCCGCTCGCCGAAGAAGCGTGCCGTCACCAGCTTGGCCTCCAGGAAGCCTGCATCACCCTCGCCCGCCGCCTTCAACCGGGCGGCAGCCCGCGCCATGCGCAGCCACATCAGCCCGACCGCGACCAGTCCCATCAGGTGCATATAGGCCACCGCCCCCGCGCCGACATGATTGGGGTTCTTCAGCCCGTGCGCGACGAACCACATCGTCGCGGCCTGCAACTCGCCCAGCGCCTTCTCCAGCCGCCCCGCCAGATCGGCCGCCGCCGCGTCCCCCTTCGCTTCGGCGATCTCGGCCGCCACCATCTGAAAGAACGCCTGCACCGCACGCCCGTTCTTCTGCGCCAGCTTGCGGCCGACCAGATCCATCGCCTGCACGCCGTTGGTGCCCTCGTAGATCATCGCGATCCGCGCATCGCGCACATATTGCTCCATCCCCCATTCGGCGATGTAGCCATGCCCGCCATACACCTGCTGGGCGTTGGTCGCGACCTCATAGCCCTTGTCGGTGCCGACGCCCTTGATCACCGGAGTCAGCAGCCCGATCAGGTCCGCCGCCCGCTCGCGATCCGCCTCGTCGGGCGCGGCATGCTCCAGATCCGCCTGCAGCGCCGCCCACAGACACAGTGCGCGCAAGCCCTCGGTCCAGGCCTTGCCCTCCATCAGCATGCGGCGCACGTCCGGATGGACGAACAGCGTATCCGCCTTTTCGTCCGGCTCCGCAGGCCCGGTCAGCGCGCGTCCCTGCCGCCGGTCGCGCGCGTAATGGACGGCGTTCTGATACGCGACCTCGGCCACGCCCAGCCCTTGCAACCCCACGCCCAGCCGCGCCGCGTTCATCATGATGAACATCGCGGCCAGCCCCTTATTCTCCTCGCCGACAAGCCAGCCGGTCGCCCCGTCATAGTTCATCACGCAGGTCGAATTGCCGTGAATGCCCATCTTGTGCTCGATCGAGCCGCAGGAGACGCCGTTGCGCGCACCCAGCGACCCGTCCTCGTTCACCAGCACCTTGGGCACCACGAACAGCGAGATGCCCTTGGAGCTGTCCGGCGCGCCCGGCGTCTTGGCCAGCACCAGATGGATGATGTTGTCGGTCAGGTCATGCTCGCCCGCCGAAATGAAGATCTTGGTCCCCGTGATCGCATAGGAGCCGTCCGCGTTCGGCACGGCGCGCGTGCGGATCAGCCCCAGATCGGTACCGCATTGCGGCTCGGTCAGGTTCATCGTGCCGGACCATTCGCCCGACACCAGCTTGGGCACGTACATCGCCTGCTGCTCGGCGCTTCCCTTGGCCACCAGCGCCGCGATCGCACCGTGCGTCAGCCCCGGATACATGGCGAAGGCCATGTTCGCGGAGATGAGATATTCCTGAAACGCGACGGAGATGCTGTGCGGCATCCCCTGCCCGCCATGTTCGGGCTGGTTGCCCAGTGTCGCCCAGCCGCTCTCGACATATTGGCGATAAGCGTCCTTGAAGCCCTCCGGCGTCGTCACCGATCCGTCGTCATGGCGCGTGCATCCCTGCCGGTCGCCGACCTGGTTCAGCGGAAACAGCACGTCCGCCACGAAGCGGCCACCCTCTTCCAGCACCGCCTCCACCACATCGGGCGAGGCAGCCTCGAACCCCGGTAGATTGGCATGTTGTTGCAGCCCGATCACATGGTCGAGCACGAAGCGCGTATCGCGCACGGGCGGCGTGTACTGGGGCATCCTCTTGCTCCTTCAGACTTGTTTTTCGTTGTCGTTGCTGTCCTGGACCTGTGCCGCCTCGACCACCGCGACGAAGTCCTTCAACTCCGCAATCGCCGCATCGATGTCGCGCTTCTGCGCTTCCAGCAGGTCGATCCGCGCCAGGCACCGCTCGATCGACACCTGCCGCTGCACGCGGCGGCCATCGCCCAGATCGTACAGGTCGATCATCTCGCGGATTTCCGCCAGGCTGAACCCCACCCGCTTGCCGCGCAGGATCCACGCGAGACGGGCGCGGTCGCGGTGCGAATAGATGCGCTGCGTGCCGCGCCGCTCCGGCGCGATCAGCCCTTCATCCTCATAGAAGCGCAATGCCCGCGCGGTCACGCCGAACTCGTCCGACAGGTCGGAGATGGTGTGATGCTCGCGGTCGCTGTGCGACGGGATCAGGGCATAGGCGGCACTGGACATGGCGATCACGCTACCTGCCCTTTACGTCAACGTCAACCAGCCCCACAGAGCGGCGGCTGGTTCCGTCCGCGCAGCGTCCGCGCTTCCGCTACCGATCCGCTCAAACGCTCTACCGACATCGCGGCCAGCGTCGCCCGTCCGGTACACAGCGCCGAACACGGCTCAGGCAGCTCCGCCGGAAAAACGATCCGCTCGCCATCGAACCTCGCGGTGAACCGGCACGCATCCAGCACCACCGCCAGATCCCCGCTTCGCCGCCGCCGCACGGTTCCGGTCGCGCTGCACCCGTTGCCCGGCCCGTAATCCAGCAGGATGCCGATCCGGTCGGCCCCGCCGCGCACATCGCCCGGTACGATGCACATCCGGTCATCGTCGCGCGCCCAACTCCCCTGGAGCGAGGTGCTTTCCGGGTCGATCACCAGCCCCGCCGCGATCGCCGCCTTCTCCAGCCGCGCCCCCGCCGGCGCATCGTCGCCGGTTATGTCCGCCGTCTCTCGCGATCCGCAGCCCGCCAGCAACAGCGCCGCACAGGCCAGCCACCTCATGCCACCGGCGCCAGTGCATCCCCCTCGACGCGGCGAAAGAAGCAACTGATCGCACCGGTGTGGCAGGCCGGCCCCGCCGGCTCGCAGATCAGCCACAGCGCATCCTGATCGCAATCGATCCGCATGTCGGTCACCCGCAATATGTGGCCGGAACTCTCTCCCTTCTTCCACAAGCGCCCGCGGCTGCGCGACCAGAAATGCGCCTCGCCGGTCGCCCGCGTCGCGGCGAACGCTTCCGCATTCATGTGCGCCACCATCAGCAACCCGCCCGAGGCGGCATCGGTGACGACTGCGGTCAGCAGCCCGTTGGCATCATATTTGGGGTTTAGGGTCAGCCCGGTATCGCGTGGATCAGCCATGCGCGGCGTCTAGCAGGTCGCGCGCATCACCGAAACGTGGCAACTCAACCGTGGTCGCGGATCGCCTTCACCAAGGCGGCCTTGTCCATCCTGGATCGGCCCTCGATCCCGATCTTGCGCGCCTCCGACAGCAGGTCGGCCTTGGTGCGGTCCTCCAACTGTGTGCCGCGATGCTGCAGCGAGCCTTTGGCCTTGGCATTGGCGATACGCGCCGCCTTCTCCTTGGACGCGCCACCCTCGCGCAGATCCTCGTACAGCGTGTCGTCCTTGATCTGCTTGCCGTGATCGCGTGCCATGCCTTTACCCTCCCGACAGGCGCCCGAAACGCCCGACATGGTAAAATGCTCCACGGCGCCCATGACAAACAGGCGACAAACCCGATCGCCGCTCCTATATGCGCGCCAGCCCCGCCAGCAACGTGTGAGCCTCCCCTTCCATGCTGACCACCCATCCTTTCGACGACGACAAGCTCCGCGAGGAGTGCGGCATCTTCGGCGTATCCGGCAGTTCCGGCGCTGCCGCGCTCGTCGCACTCGGCCTGCACGCGCTTCAGCACCGCGGCCAGGAAGCCGCCGGCATCACCAGCTTTGACGGCCATCTGTTCCACACCCACCGCGCGATGGGCCATGTCGCCGGCAATTTCGACCGCGACGACGTGATCCGCGCGCTGCCCGGCGATGTGGCGGTCGGCCATGTCCGCTATTCGACCACGGGTGAGACCGCGCTGCGCAACGTCCAGCCGCTTTATGCCGATCTGTCGACCGGCGGTTTCGCGGTCGCGCACAACGGCAACATCTCTAACGCGATGAAGCTGCGTCGCGAACTGGTCCGTCGCGGCTCGATCTTTCAGTCCACCTCGGACACCGAAACGATCATCCATCTCGTCGCCACCTCCAACTACCGCACGCTGCTCGATCGCTTCATCGATGCGCTGAAGCAGGTGGAGGGCGCCTATTCGCTCATCGTCACCACGCCGGAGGGGATGATCGCCTGCCGCGATCCGCTCGGCATTCGGCCGCTCGTCATGGGCCGGCTGGACGATGCGGTGATCTTTGCCTCCGAAACGGTCGCGCTCGACGTCTGCGGCGCGACCTTCGAGCGTGCCGTCGATCCCGGCGAGCTCGTGATCGTGCAGGGCACCGAGATCCGCTCGATCCGCCCCTTCCAGGAAGTGGCGCCGCGACCCTGCATCTTCGAATGGGTGTATTTCTCGCGCCCCGATTCGATCGTGGACGATCATTCCATCTATTCCGTGCGCAAGGGCATCGGCGCGCAACTCGCGATCGAGGCGCCGGTGGAGGCCGATCTGGTCATCCCGGTCCCCGATTCGGGCGTTCCCGCCGCGATCGGCTATGCGCAGCAGTCGGGCATCCCGTTCGAACTCGGCATCATCCGCTCGCATTATGTCGGCCGAACCTTCATCCAGCCGGGCGACAAGGTCCGCCACCTTGGCGTCAAGCTGAAGCACAATGCCAACCGCGCGTTGATCCAGGGCAAGCGGGTCGTGCTGATCGACGATTCGATCGTGCGCGGCACCACCAGCCTCAAGATCGTGCAGATGATGCGCGAGGCAGGCGCGGCCGAGGTCCACATGCGGATCGCCAGCCCGCCGACCCGGCATAGCTGCTTCTACGGGGTCGACACGCCGGAGCGTGCCAAGCTGCTCGCCGCCCAGCTCGATCTTGGCGGAATGACCGACTTCATCCATGCCGACAGCCTGGCCTTCGTCTCGATCGATGGTCTCTACAAGGCATTGGGCGAGGCACGCCGCGCCGATATCCGGCCGAAATATTGCGATGCCTGCTTTACCGGCGCCTATCCGACGACGCTGACCGACCAAGACGAAAGCGCCACGGTCGATCAGTTCCAGATGCTTGCCGAGCGCGTCGTCTGATGCCCGGTCCCCTGATGCCCGGTGCCTTGTCCGACACGCTGGCGCTGGTCACCGGCGCCAGCCGCGGTATCGGTGCCGCCACCGCCATCGCACTGGCGGCTGAGGGCGCGCACGTCGTCCTCACCGCCCGGACGCCCAAGGGGCTGGAGGAGGTCGAGGAGACGATCTTCAACGCCGGCGGCTCCGCGACGATCGCTCCCCTCGACATGACCGAGACGGACGCCATCGCCCGGCTCGCCTCCGCGATCGGTGAACGCTGGCAGGCGCTCGACACGCTGGTGCTGAACGCCGGCACGCTGGGCTCGCTCGCCGCGGTGCCCGCGATCGATCCGCGCGAACTGGCGCAGGTGCTGACCCTCAACGTCAGCGCGCAGGCCGCGATGATCGCCGCCTTCGATCCGATGCTGCGCCGGTCGAAGGCGGCGCGCGTGATCGGCGTCACCTCTTCGGTCGGCCGCAATCCGCGCGCCTATTGGGGCGCATATGGCGCGTCCAAGGCGGCGTTCGACACGCTGCTCGGCGCGTATGGCGACGAAATGGCAGACATCAGCGCAATCCGTGTCGCCATCGTCGATCCAGGCGCCACCCGCACGAAGATGCGCGCTCGCGCCTATCCCGGTGAAGACCCCGCCTCCGTCAAGCCGCCGGAAACCGTGGCCGCCCGCATCGTCGCGCTGGCGACCCAGGGCTTCGAACCCGGCCACCGCGAGCGCGTCGACGCCTGACCCAGCCTAGCGACCGGCCGTCCGCCACGGATGCCGGTCGCCCGGTCGGCGCACGGTACGAATCGATCCGTTCGCCAGGGTGACCGCCACCCCGCCCGTCTCGCGCAGAGCCCTCCGGTCCAGCCGCAACCAGCGCGGCAGGCACCCCCGCGGCAAGGTCCGCTCGCTCACCACGATATCCGCCTGCCTGCACGCCGCAACCAGCGCGGCCCAGGGCACGCGGTAGGCGCTCCGCGTCGCCAGCACCCGCCGGCCCGCCACATCGACGAGACACAGGTCGCGGCTGCACCGCGCGTCCGGCTGCTCGGACAGCATCAGCGGCGCCCCGTCGACGCCGCCCGCCCCCGCCATCACATCGCTGACATAATCTCCCGTCCGGTCGCGCAGCAGCGCCAGCCCCGCCGCTGTCCGGACGGCGACATGCCGTCCGTCTCCGGTCACGATCACATCGGGCGCCGGCGTCATCAGCGCCCAGCCGAGCCCGATCACGACGGGCACCAGTCCGGCGCGGCGTATCCGCGTCCGCCACAGCGTCAGCCAGAGCCCGCCGCCGACGACCAGCGCAA
>NZ_CAMLAC010000201.1 GCF_946477935.1 uncultured Sphingomonas sp.
GCCGTGGGGAGGGTGAGGGGCAGACCAGCAATGCTGCGCTGTTTGGCAGCCCCTCACCCTCCCATCGCTTCGCGACGGGCCCCTCCCTCTCCCCGGAGGGGCGAGGGAATAAAGTTACACGTCCATCTGTTTTACGGCGGCGTTCCAGGTGTCGATGTTGGTGCGCGCTTCCTGCACGAAGGCGGAGCGGCGGACGAAGCCCATGAAGAGGTCGGCGAACCATTTGCCCGGCTGGCGCAAGGGCCGCTCGAACTGGATGAGGAGGACGACGCGGGTGCCGTTGGTCTCGTTCCAGACTTCGTGCTGGTAGGTGTCGTCGAAAACGAGCGTTTCGCCTTCCGCCCAGCGGACGATGCGGTCGTGGACGCGCATGCGGACGTCGCCGTCGCGCGGGACGATCAGGCCGAGGTGGCAGGTGATGAGCCCTTTGGTGACGCCGCGGTGGTCCGGGATGTGGGTACCGGGGGCGAGGATGGAGAAGAAGGCGGAGTTGAGGCCGGGGATGCCGGCGACGACCGCCGCGGTGCGGGGGCAGCGCGCCAGATTGTCGGCGATCGGGTAGCCGTAGCCCCACAGGAAGAAGGAGCGCCACTTGTCGATCTCCGCGATCGAGCGGTGGTCGGGGGAGATGGTGGCGAGGCTGGGGCTGGCCTGTCCGTGGAGCGCGACGGAGACCGCTTCGTCGCGGATGGCCTGCCAATTGTCGCGCAGGGTGGCGGTCCAGGCGAAGTCGCGGGTGTCGAGGACGGGATCGTTCGAGACGAGCGAGGAGGAGCCGATCAGCCGGTCGAAGATGCCGCGGATGTTCTTGCCGAAGCGGATGATGAGGGGGCGGCCCCGCTCGGCCTGCATCGGGGCGCCGGGTTGCGGCGCGCCGGAGATCGAGCCGAGATCGGGCGTGACGGGGCGCGGGCGGGATGCGTCGTGCGCGTTCCGCCATAAAAGACGGTCCTGTCCAACCTTTACGTCAACGCCCATGGGATCAACCACTTGTCTGTTGTTGCCGTGCCGTGCCCGGCCAGTATCGGCCTCCTAGTCGCGCTATGGGTCGAAATGATGGCGGGATTGGGCAAGGATGCGGCGGGCGTGGCTGGCGGAGGGGGCCGCGAGCGGGTACAGGGTGATGCCTATGGCGTTTCACTCGCGCGCATATCGCGCTCCCGTCCTTCTCTTCCTCGGGCTGGGACTGGCCGGCCTGGCGCCGGTGTCCGGGCAACAGGCATCGGCCCCGCAGGCGGCCCCCGTCGCGCCGGTGCAGCAGCCCGCGCCAGCGACGGTGCCGCCGATCCCCGGCGTCGACCAGAGTCCCTGGCTCTACAAGGGATCGGACCTGCCGCAGGACAAGGCCTGGGCGTTCGGCACACTGCCCAACGGCCTGCGCTATGCGGTGCGCAAGAACGGGGTGCCACCGGGGCAGGTGGCAGTACGGGTGCGGATCGATGCCGGGTCGCTGTACGAACAGGATTCGGAGCGCGGCTTTGCGCATTTCATCGAGCATCTGAGTTTTCGCGGATCGGAATATGTGCCGGACGGCGAGGCCAAGCGCATCTGGCAGCGGTTCGGCGCGACGTTCGGATCGGATTCGAACGCATCGACCACGCCGACGCAGACCGTGTACAAGCTGGACCTGCCCGGCGCGACCGAAGCCGGGCTGGACGAGAGCCTGAAGATCCTGTCGGGCATGATGGAGAAGCCCGCGCTGACCGATGCGGCGCTGAACGCCGAGCGGCCGGTAGTGCTGGCCGAGCGGCGCGAGCAGCCCGGACCGCAGGTGCGCTGGTCCGACAAGCTGCGCGAAACCTTCTTTGCCGGGCAACCGCTCAGCCAGCGCCCGCCGATCGGGCAGGTGGAGACGTTGCAGGCAGCGACCGCGGCCAGCGTGCGCGCGTTCCACGACCGCTGGTATCGGCCGGAGCGGGCGGTGGTCATCATCTCCGGCGACATGGACCCGGCGGTATTCGCGCGGCTGATCGCGAAGAATTTCGCCGACTGGAAGGGCGTGGGCGAAAAGCCGGCCGATCCCGATTTCGGCACGCCGCAGGCGGATCAGCCGCCATCGGCGTCGATCGCCGAACCTGGTCTGCCGCCGGTGGTGGTGATGGGCGTGATGCGGCCGTGGCGGTACCGGGACGATACGATCATCTTCAACCAGAAGCGGCTGGTCGACATGCTGGCGACGCGGCTGATCAGCCGGCGGCTGGAGACGCGGGCGCGGGCGGGCGGCAGCTTTCTGCAGGCGGGCGTCAGCCTGGACGACGTGTCCCGCTCGGCGAACCTGACCGCGGTGAACATCGTGCCGGTGGGTGACGACTGGGAGGCGGCGCTGAAGGACGTGCGCGCGGTGATCGCCGATGCGATGGCGACCGCGCCGGGGCAGGCCGAGGTCGACCGCGAACTGGCCGATTTCGACACGATCATGCGCACGCAGGTGGAGACCGCGCGGGTGGAGGCCGGCGCGCGACAGGCCGATGATCTGGTCGAGGCGCTGGACATCCGCGAAACGGTGACGGGGCCGGAGACCTCGTATGCGATCCTGAAGGATGCGATCGCCAAGAAGATGTTCACGCCCGAGACGCTGCTCGCCTCGACCCGCAAGGTGTTCCAGGGCGACGCGACGCGCGCGCTGGTCAACACGCGCAGCCCCGATCCCGGCGTCGCGACGAAGCTGGCGGCGGCGCTGAAGGCGGACGTGTCCGCACTCGCGGGCAAGCGGCGGCAACAGGCCAACGTCACCTTTGCGCAACTGCCCAGGCTGGGGACGCCGGGCAAGGTCGTCTCGCGGCAAGCGATCCCGGCGCTGGACATGGAACAGGTGGTGTTCGCCAATGGCGTGCGCCTGCTGCTGTTCCCCAACGCGTCGGAAACGGGGCGCGTCTATCTGCGGGCCCGGTTCGGGCAGGGATATAACGCGCTGCCCGCGAACCGGGAGAGCCCGATCTGGGCGGCGGACCTGGCGTTGATGGCGGGCGGCATCGGCAAGCTGGACCAGGGCGATCTGGACCAGTTGAGCGCCGGGCGCCGGCTTGGGCTGGACTTCGGCATCGAGAATGATGCGTTCGCGCTGGGGGCGATCACCTCGCCGGGCGACTATGCCGACAATCTGCAACTGATGGCGGCCAAGCTGGCGGCCCCTGCCTGGGATGCGGCGCCGCTGACCCGTGCCAAGGCGGTGGTGCGCGCGGCTTATGCCGGATTCAGCGCCTCGCCCGACGGGGTCATCAGCCGCGACCTGGAGCGGTTGCTGCATGACGGCGATCCGCGCTGGGGCACGCCCACGCCCGAGGTGGTGGCGGAGACGACGCCCGCCGCGTTCAAGGCGCTGTGGGCACCGCTGCTCGCCTCCGGCCCGATCGAGGTGTCGGTGTTCGGTGACGTGAAGGCGGACGAGGCGATCGCGGCGGTAGGCCGGACATTCGGCGCGCTGAAGCCGCGTCCGGCGGCGACCACGGCTGCGCCGGCGATCCGGTTTCCGGCGCCGGTGGTCAGGACGCATGACGGGGCGGCGGATCAGGCGGCGGCGGTGATCGCGTGGCCGACGGGGGGCGGGAGCGCGGACTGGCGCGATCGCACGCGGCTGGACGTGCTGGCGCAGGTGTTTTCCGACCGGCTGTTCGACCGGCTGCGGTCCGAGGCGGGGGCCAGCTATACCCCGCAGGTGGCGAGCCAGTGGCCGATCGGGCTGGCCGGTGGCGGCCGGATGATCGCGATCGGGCAGGTGGCGCCCGACAAGGTGGACTTCTTCTTCAAGCTGGCGCGCGAGATCGCCGCCGACCTGGTGGCCAACCCGATCGGGGCGGACGAGTTGCAGCGCATCAAGCGGCCGATGGGGCAGTTCATCCTGCGCGCATCCTCGGGCAACCAGTTCTGGTTGCAGCAGCTTGGCGGAGCCGCGTTCGATCCCAAGCGGGTGGAGGCGACGCAGCAACTGGCGCAGGATTTCGTGTCGATCGATCCGGCGCAGTTGCAGGCGGTGGCGGCGAAATATCTGCGGCCGGAGCGGGACTGGACGTTGAAGGTGGTGCCTAAGGGGTGAGGTTGGGTAGGGGGCGCCAAGCGGCGTTGCACTGCTGGGCTACCCCTCACCCTCCCGTCGCTTTGCGACGGGCCCCTCCCTCTCCCCGAAGGGGAGAGGAAACATAGGCGAACCCTGGTCGTAAGCTTGGGAAGCTTCTGCTCCTCTCCCCCAAAGGGAGAGGGCGCTTCTTGCTCACCCCTTGTACAGCGCGTCGAGCCTTTCGCCGTAGATCTGGCGGATGATGTGACGGCGGATCTTGAGCGAGGGGGTCATCTGCTGGTTCTCGATTGCGAAGGGCTCGTCCGCCAGGATGAAGCGGCGGACGCGTTCGGTGACGGACAGGTCGCGGTTCACCCGGTCGACCGCGGCGGTGAGCGCGGCGCGGTAGTCGAGATCGTCCCATAGCGCATCGGCCCGGCAGACGGTGCCGCGTTTGGCGCACCATTCCTGCGTCCATTCGGGATCGGGCACGACAAGGGCGACCATATAGGGCCGGCGGTCGCCCGCGATCATCGCCTGGAGGATTTCGGGCTGAAGCGTCAGCATCCCCTCCACCTTCTGGGGCGCGACATTCTCGCCCTTGTCGTTGATGATGATGTCCTTCTTGCGGTCGGTGATCTTGATGCGGCCGGCCGCGTCCAGTTCGCCGATATCGCCGGTGTGGAGCCAGCCGTCCTGCAGCACGCGCTCCGTTTCCGCCTCGTTGTGCCAGTAGCCGTGCATGACGAGTTCGCCGCGCACCAGGATCTCGCCATCATCGGCGATGCGCACCTCGGTATTGGCGAGCGGCGGGCCGACCGTGTCCATGCGCAGGCCCGCCGACGGCCGGTTGCAGGCGATGACGGGCGCCGCCTCGGTCTGGCCATAGCCTTGCAGCACGGTGAGGCCGATCGAGTGGAAGAAGATCCCGATTTCCGGGTTGAGCGGCGCGCCGCCCGACACCATCGCCTTCAGCCGACCGCCGAAGCGCTTGGAAATCTTGGGCTTGAACAGCGTGGCGACCGCCAGTTGGCGGGGGCGGTCGACGAGGCGCAGGCGGCCGTCATAGGATCTGGCGCCGAGATCGAGCGCATGGCCGAGCAGGCGCGCGGCAAGGCCGCCCTTCTTCTCGATGCCCTTGGTGATGCGGGTGCGCAGCACCTCGAACAGACGGGGCACGACGACCATGATCGTCGGGCGCACCTCCTCGATATTGGCGGCGAGCTTGTCGAGCCCTTCGGCGTAATGGATGTGGCCGCCCAGGCCGATCGGCAGGAACTGGCCGCCGGTATGCTCATAGGCATGGCTGGGGGGCAGGAAGGACAGGAACACCTCCTCGTCGTCCCAGGAAAAATCCTCGGCGATGATGGTGATGCAGCCATTGACGTTGTGCAGGATCGCGCCGTGATGCTGCATCACCCCGCGCGGCGCGCCGCCGGTGCCCGAGGTGTAGATGATGCAGGCGAGGTCGCTGCGCGCGAAATCGGCACGCACGGCGATCGTGGCGGGTTCGGCGGCGTGTTTCGCGATCAGCGCGTCATACTGGAAGCATTCGATCTGGCTCTGGCCGAGGCGCAGCGGCTCGATCCCGATCACCTTTTCGAGATGGGTGGAACGCAGCACGGCGGGCATCAGCGTGTGGGCCAGCTTCTGCGTCGAGACGATGACCGCGCGGGCGCCCGAATTCTCGATGATGTGCGCGTGATCGCGCTCGGTATTGGTGGTGTAGGTCGGCACCGTGACGCAGCCCGCGGCCATGATGGCGAGATCGGCGATGCACCACTCCGGCCGGTTCTCGCTGACCAGCATGACGCGGTCGCCGCGCTGAAGGCCGATATCGGTGAGCGCGTTCGCCAGGCTGGCGACGGCGCGCGCGGCCTCCGCCCAACTGGTCGAGATCCAGGCCCCGTTCTGCTTGCGCGACAGGAAAGGCGCATCGCCCTTTTCCGCGGCGCGGGTGAAGAACATGGTGACGAGGTTGGGGAAATGTTCCAGCGTTCGCATCGGCCTCTCCTGATCTCCCACATCATCGCCAGTGCGACGCATGGGGTTATGCTTTCGTTGCTTATTCCGCCGGGCGGTCGAAGATCGAGCCCTGACGCCGGATGCGGGTGACGTTGCCGGCGACATCGATCGCCACGCCTTCGCTGCGCGGGTCGGCGGCGCCGACCCAGCGGCCGTTCACCCGCTCGATGGCGTTGGCCTTCAGGCCGAGCGGCGCGACGCGGACCTGCTCGCCCAGCGCCTGGAGTTGGGGGACGAGGGGTTCGAGCGTCGTGCCCTTCTCGACGGTCGCGACCTGGCCCGGGGCGTAGACGAGGCCCAGGCCGATCGCGTCCTGCGCACTGAGTTTCCAGTCGATGACGCCGATGATCGCCTTGGCGACCTGTGCGATGATGGTGGAGCCGCCGGCGGCGCCGACCGCGAGGCGGACATTGCCGGCCGGATCGTAGACGATGGTGGGGGACATCGAGCTGCGCGGGCGTTTGCCGCCCTCGACCCGGTTGGCGACGAGGTTACCGTTCCGGACGGGTACGATGTCGAAATCGGTCAGCTCGTTGTTGAGCGAGATGCCGTCGACGGACAGGCCGGAGCCGAAATAACCCTCGATCGTGGTGGTCACCTGCACCGCATTGCCGGCACCTCCGACCTCGCCGCGGT
>NZ_CAMLAC010000202.1 GCF_946477935.1 uncultured Sphingomonas sp.
ACCCGGAGCAGGCGCCCGCGCCTCCTCCTCCTCGGGGACGCCGCCCTTCAGCGTCTTGCGAAACGCGACGAGATCGTGCTGCAATACCTCGCCAATGCCCTTGATCGGCAGGTCACCGAGCAGGAACGGGCCGTAGCGCGTGCGGATCAGGCGGCTGACCTGAAGTCCCAGATGTTCGAGAACGCGGCGGACCTCGCGGTTCTTGCCCTCGGTCAGCGTCATCTCGATCCAGACATTCGCCCCGGTGCGCCGTTCCAGATTGGCGTCGATCGAGCCATAGCGGATGCCATCGATCTCAATGCCTTCGCTCAACTCTTCAAGCTGCGCTTGCGTGATGTCGCCATAGGCGCGTGCGCGGTAGGTGCGCTCGACCCCGGTGGCGGGCAGTTCGAGCTGGCGCTTGAAGCTGCCATCGGTGGTGAGCAGCAGCAGCCCCTCGGTATTCAGGTCGAGACGGCCGACGGGTACAAGGCGCGGAAGATCGCGGGGAAGCGCGTCATAGATGGTCGGTCGGCCGGCGGGATCACGCTCCGTGACCAGCAGGCCGGTCGGTTTGTGGAACAGGAACAAACGCGTGGCGGTGGGGGCATCGACGGGGTTGCCGTCCACCGTGACGCCCGAAAGATTGCGCAGGAGGGTGGCGGGCGTGTCGATCACGGTGCCGTGCAACGCGACGCGCCCTTCCGCGATCATGCGCTCCACCTCCCGGCGGGAGGCGACGCCGGCGCGGGCCAGCAGCTTGGCGATACGATGTTCAGTGGCACTCATGCGGCGGCTGATACAGAAGTCGGCGGCCGCATGGAAAATATTTGCGTCGTTTCCTCCCGCACAGGCGTTAGAAACAGGAACGAAACGAGAAGCGAGACGTCGGGCAGATCATGGTGTTCGGGCGGAAAAAGCGAAGAATCGTGCGGCTTCTCGTGGTGGAGGACGAGCCCCTGGTGGCGTTCGACACCGAGCATCTGCTGTCGGACGCCGCATATGAAATCGTGAGAACAGTCGACACCGTCGCCGGCGCGGTGGACGTGCTGCAGGCTGGCGAGGTCATCGACCTGGTTCTGGCGGACGTGCGGCTGGCCGACGGGTCCGGACTGGACGTGGCGCGCGCCGCCCATGAGCGGGGTGTACCCGTGCTGTTCGTGACGGGCAGTTTCCCGGAGGAAGCGACCGCCTTTGCCGTCGGCTATCTGGCCAAACCCTATGCGCAGCGCGACCTGCTCAATGCGATTGCGGCGATCGACTCGTCGCTCGGTGGTGAGCGACCGGGCCGCCTGCCGCCGGGTTTCCAGTTGTTCGCGGTCGCGGTGCCGGCCCCCACCAACACGTCGCTTTGAATCCGCGTAAATCCCGCTAGGGTCCGCACCGATCAGCGGCGGAGTGTGTGGACGAATGGAAAGCAGGACCTGGTGGGATGGCGTGCGCCCCTATGTGGAGCGGCAGCCGATCGCGGCGTTCCTGCTGGGTATATCCTCGGGCTTTCCCTATGCGATGATCGGCGCGACGCTGACCACGCGGCTGGCGCAGGACGGTATCGACAAGAAGACGGTCACGGCGTTCAGCCTGGCGTTCCTGGTCTATAATCTGAAGTTCCTGTGGGCGTGGATCGTGGACGGCGTGCGCCTGCCCATCCTTGGCCGACTGGGACAGCGCGTCTCCTGGCTGATCGTCGCGGGGGTGCTGGTGATCGCCGCGGTGGTCAATCTGGCGCTGGTCGATCCCCGGGCCGATATCCAGGCGACCGCGATGGCCGCGATCTTCGTCGGCATTGCTGGCGCGACGTTCGATATCGTCATCGACGCCTATCGGATCGAGATACTGGAGCCCCGGCAATTGGGCGTCGGATCTGGGATGAGCCAATATGGCTGGCGGATCGGCTCCGCCGGGGCCGGCGCGCTGGCGCTGGTGGTGGCGGAGCGTGCCGGGTGGTCGTCGGCCTATCTGGCCTGCGCCGCCTTTGCCCTGCCGGCGATGGTGACCGGGCTGTGGCTGCGCGAACCCGAACGATACCGCGCGACCGTGGAGCGCCGCGATCTGGGGGAAGCGGTGCGTGCCGTATGGGGGCCGTTCGTGCAGTTCTTCGCGCGACCGGGCGCCATCGTCGTGCTGCTGTTCATCCTGGTGCACAAGGTCGGCGACACGCTGGCCAATCTGACGCTCAGGCTGTTGTTCGACGATCTGGGCTTCACCGGAGACGAGATCGCGTTCTACGACGTGTTTGTCGGCTTCTGGGCCTATTTGATCGGCATCTTCATCGGTGGCATTCTGTATGCGCGGCTGGGCCTGAAGCGGTCCGTCCTGCTGGCGCTAATTCTGATGGCGATCTCGAACCTGAGCTTTGCGGCACTGGCCGCGGCTGGTCATTCCAACCTCGGCATGGCATCGGCGATCGGGTTCGAGAACATCGCGAGCGGTTATGGCGGGGTCGTCGTGATCGCCTATTTCTCGGCGCTGTGCGATCTGCGCTTCACCGCGGCACAATTCGCGCTGATCTCGGCGGCGGCGAGCGTGGTCGGGCGGGTGGCGACGGGTACGACCGCCGGCGCGCTGGTCGAGCGGTTCGGCTATGTCGACTTCTACCTGCTGACCACCGTGCTGGCGCTGCCGGGGGTGGTGCTGTTCTGGTGGATGAGCCGGTCGGGGCTGGTGGACCGGTCGATCGGCAGCGCGGGCACCGCTGGCGAAGGCGATGCCCGTGAGGGCGCGCCAGTCACATGACGATCGGGCGGCCGTCGTCGGCAAAGGCGGCGGCGAGGGCGGCCGCACTGGCGAGGACGGCATCGACCCGCCGGAGGCCGAGCAGGTCGCTCATCAGGTAATGGGCCTTTTCCGGCTCGACCTCGACACGCGCGAGGACGGTCAGGAGGGCGGATTCGGCCGGGGTCATCCGGGCACAGCAGCAGGGCGCGATGGCGATCTGGCCGGTAGCACTGCCAGCGAGATCGGCCATCAGCGCGCGGGTAAGGACAAGCGGGCGACGGAAGCCCTGTCCGAAGGCGGTGAACAGCGTGTGTGCGGCGCGTGCATCGGCAAGGCCATGCGCGCCCATCCGCCGCATGGCGAACAGCGCGATGCGCGCGTTTGGGCAGGCCGGCAAGGCGTGCGGCAGGACGGTGGCGACGGTGGCAGTGGCTTCGGTCATGGCACGACTCCGTGGTGTGGAAGACACCGTCGCGCGTGCGTTATTGCAAGTCAATAGCAACTGATCGTCAGTCGGGCAGTTGGTCGTTCGCCTCGAGCACCTCACCGGCCAGATACAGCGAACCGGCGATGAGGGTGGTTACCGGGGTGCCGAAATGGACTGCGATCCGGTCGAGCGCGATACCCGGATCGGGCGCCGCCTCTGCGCTCAGCCCCAGCATCTGCGCCTGTGCGACAAGATCGGTTGGCGCGTGGTGGGCGTGATCGGGTACAGGGACGGCGACGACATGCTGTACCTCCGCGCCAAGCGTGGCAAGGACGGGGCCTGCGTCCTTGTTCGCGAGCATGCCGATGACGAGCGCGGTCGGGTGGCCTTCGCGGCGCTGGTGCAGTGCGCGGGCCACGGGCAGGGCGGCTGAGGGGTTGTGTGCGCCGTCGAGCCAGCAGGCGGAGCCGAGCGGCAGGCGCGCGGTCAGGGGGCCGTGGGCGAGCCGCTGCATGCGCGCGGGCCAGTGTGCCCAGTCGGCGGCGGCGCGCATCGCGGCTTCGGGGATGTTGAGGGCGCCCTGATGGCGTAGCATGGCGAGCGCGAGGGCGTAGTTGCGGGATTGGTGGGGGCCGGCGAGGCGCGGTCGGTTGGCGACGAGCGAGAAGCCGGGTTCGATGTAGCGCACGGTGGTGCGTGCGGACTGGCTGGTCCAGCCGCGGCGGCGGGCGAAGACGGGCGCGCCGACGGAGGCGGCGACATCGGCGACGATGCGGCGGATGGGGGCGGGATAATCCATGGTGACGAGGGGGACGTTCGCCTTGGCGATGCCCGCTTTCTCCGCAGCGATCTGCTCGATACTGTCGCCCAGGAACGTTTGGTGATCGAGGCCGAGCGCGGCGATGCCGCAGACGGCGGGCGCGGGCACGACGTTGGTGGCGTCGAGCCGGCCGCCCAGCCCGACCTCGACGATGGTGGCGGCGGCCGGCGTACGCGCGAAGGCCAGGAACGCCGCGGCCGTCGTCACCTCGAAGAAGCTGGCGCCGATGCCGTCGGCATGATCGAGAACCTCGGCAAGCAAGGGCGCGAGCGCCTCGTCCTCGATCAAGCGGCCGGCGAGGCGGATGCGTTCGTTGAAGCGGACGAGATGCGGGCTGGCATAGACATGGACGCTATACCCCGCCGCCTCGATCGCCGAGCGCAGGAAGGCACAGGTCGAGCCCTTGCCGTTGGTGCCCGCGACATGGAAGACGGGCGGCATGTGATGGTGCGGATCACCCAGCCGCGCCAGCAGCCGGGTGATCCGGTCCAGCCCCAATATGTCCGCGCCGGGCGACAGCGACCAGAGACGGTCGAGCTGTTCCTGCACGGCGGGATCGGTGGAGCGGGCATGGTCGGGCATGGGGCCCTCTGGGTCAGGCGGCCTTGGCGGCGGGCGCGAGATAGCCGATCACGGTCGCAAGCTGCTGGCGCAGGTCGCGGCGGTGGACGACCATGTCGATCAGGCCGTGATCGAGATAATATTCCGACGTCTGGAAATCGTCGGGCAGCTTTTCGCGGATCGTGTTCTCGATCACGCGGCGGCCGGTAAAGGCCAATGTCGCCTTGGGTTCGGCGATCTGCACGTCGCCCAGCATCGCATAGGCCGCCATGACGCCGCCCGAGGTGGGATCGGTCAGCACGACGATATAGGGTAGGCCGGCATCGTGCAGCATCTGGATGGCCACCGTGGTGCGCGGCATCTGCATCAGGCTGAGAATGCCCTCCTGCATGCGCGCGCCGCCCGAGGCGGTGAAGATGACATAGGGGCACTGGTCGGCGATCGCCGCCTCCACGCCGCGAACGAACGCCTCGCCGACCGCCAGGCCCATCGATCCGCCCATGAAGGCGAAATCCTGCACGCCGACGACAGCCTTGTGCCCGTCGATGGTGCCGCGCGCGTTGACCAGCGCGTCGGCTTCCTGCGCGCCGGTGCGGGCGGTCTTCAGACGATCGGTATAACGCTTGGTATCGCGGAACTTGAGCGGATCCTCGGGCACCTTGGGGGCGGGAAGCTCGCTGCAGCTTCCATCATCGAAGATGTGCTGGAAGCGCGCCTTGGGACCGATGCGTTCGTGATGATCGCATTTCGGGCAGACGCTGAGATTATCCTCAAGCTCCTTGGTGAAGATCATCTGCCCGCATCCCTTGCACTTGTGCCAGAGATTATCGGGCGTCTCCCGCTTGGCGACGAAGGGGATGACGTTGCGGACGCTGTTGAGCCAGCTCATGCGGAAACCTTTCGAGCGGACGCGAGCGCGTCGGCCAGAGACGTGATATAGGCGGTGACGGGCGCGGGCGCATCGGCGCCATGCCGAGCCACCAGATCGACGATGGCGGAGCCGACGACGACACCGTCCGCGACGCGTGCCACCGCCGCCGCCTGATCGGGCGTGCGGATGCCGAAGCCCACCGCGACGGGCAGGTCGGTCTGGTTCTTCAGGCGCGAAACGGCATCCTCGATCGAGGCTTGCGCCGCCTGCTGAAGTCCGGTGATCCCGGCGACCGAGACATAGTAGAGGAACCCCCCGGCTCCCTCCAGCACGGCGGGCAGGCGCTGCGCATCCGTTGTCGGCGTAGCGAGGCGGATCGGAGCGACGCCGTGTGCGCGCAGCGAGGCGCCAAGTGCCTCATCCTCCTCGGCAGGGATGTCGACGCAGATCACCCCATCGACACCCGCAGCGACGCAGGCCTGGCCGAACCAGTCGGACCCGCGGCGCAGCATCGGATTGGCGTAGCCCATCAGGACGAGGGGCACATGGGGATGACGCGCGCGAAACTCGGTCGCGATCGACAGGATATGCACGGTACGCGTGCCGGCGGCGAGACTGCGGATATTGGCCGCCTGGATCGCCGGGCCGTCCGCCATCGGATCGGTGAACGGCATGCCGAGTTCGATGATGTCGGCACCGCCTGCGACCAGCGCGTCGAGGATCGCGGGCGTGGCGGCAGGCGTGGGGTCGCCGGCGGTGACGAAGGCGACGAGCGCAGCGCGGTTCCCGGCGGCAGCCTTGGCGAAGGCGTCGGCCAGCCGGGTCATATCGCCACCCCCAGCGCATCGGCGACGGTGAAGATATCCTTGTCGCCGCGCCCGCACAGATTGGCGAGGATCACCTTGTCGCGCGGCATGGTCCGCGCCGCCTTGGCAACGGCGGCGATGGCGTGGGAGGGCTCCAGCGCGGGGATGATGCCTTCAGTCCGGCAGAGAAGCTGAAACGCGTCCAGCGCCTCCTTGTCGGTGATCGCGGTATAGTCGACGCGGCCGATATCCTTCAGCCAGGCATGTTCCGGACCGATGCCGGGATAGTCGAGCCCGGCCGAGATCGAATGCGCCTCGGCGATCTGGCCGTCCTCGTCCTGCAGCAGATAGGTCTTGTTGCCGTGAAGGACGCCCGGGAAGCCGCCGGCCAGGCTGGCGGCGTGCTTGGCTTCCAGCCCTTCGCCCGCCGCCTCG
>NZ_CAMLAC010000203.1 GCF_946477935.1 uncultured Sphingomonas sp.
CGTATCGTGCGTTCCTGATCGCACATGCGCGGTCGCCAATCCGGCAACCCGCGACGCTGCCCCAGCCACGCCTCCACCGCCGGCAGCGCCCGCGCATGTGCGATCAGGAACGCACGATACGCCCCGGCATCCGCCAGATCATAGCCCGCAAAGGCGGCGTCCACCGCCTCATGCGCGGCGGCGGTACGTTCCCGCAGGGCCAGTGCCGCGCTCACTTCAGGCAGGCGACGATCCCGGCGATCACCGCCAGCGTTTCCTCCGGATCGCGCACGCGCACCGTATCCAGCCCCAGTTCCTTGGCAGGATAATCATTGCCACCGGGGAAGATCGCGTCGCCGATGAACATCATCGCGTCCAACGCGATACCGCTCTCGTCGCGCAGCCGCTTCAGGCCGTACGCCTTGTCGACGCCCTCCTGCGTGATGTCGATCGAGGTCGCACCACCCATGTTGATCGACAGGCCGGGCAGGCGCTGCTTCAGGTCCGCCTGGATCACCTTGCGCTTCTCGAACTTGGGATCCCAATGTTCCTTTTCCTTGACCGGCGCCTGCTGGCCCAGCGCGGAAAAGGTGATCTGGCTACCGCGATCCTCGATCCGCTCGCCCCAGGTCTGCTCGGGCACAAAGCCGGTCGCCTCCAGCGAGGCATCGAACGCTTCCAGGATCTTGGCCTTGGTCGCGTCGTCGAACAGTTCGGCATACACCGTGGTCCACTGGCCGTCCTGCCAGGTGAACAGCTTGGTGCCCGTCGTCGGCATCAGCCACAGCTTCGACCGGTCGGCACGCTCGGGCAGGCGGCTTGCCACCTGCTTGTCGAACTGCGGCCAATCCCCGCCGGAGATCACCGCGACATGCGCCACGTCCAGCAGATCGGCCAGCGCCTCGCCCATCGGATCGCCAAGCGGCTGCTTGCTTTCGGCCAGGGTGCCATCGAGGTCGAAGGCGACGAGCTGCTTCATGTACGAACTCCGGTACGGGGAAAGATAATGGTTTCAATGGCGTGTGCCACGCCGTCTTCGGCATTGGAAAGGGTATGTGTCGCCACCTGTGCCTTTACGGCACTGGGCGCATTGCCCATCACGATCGGCAGGCCGGCACGCAACAACATCGGCAGGTCGTTCGCCTGATCGCCGATCGCCGCGACCTCGGCCAGCCCCACGTCGAACGCCTTCGCCAGCGATGCGATGCCTTCGCCCTTGTTCGCTTGCCAAGCGGTGATGTCGAGATAATAGCTTTGCGACTGCGCGATCGTGGCATCGTCGCCGTGGACCGCCGCAATCCGCTCATGCAGTGCCTTCAGCACCGGCGGATCGTCGCTGACGAAGGTGATCTTGTCCACCTCGCCCACCAGCGTGTCGAAGTCGGTGGTGATCACCGGCTCCTGGGCAGAGGCGACGCGCTCATGGCCGACATGCTCGCCCTCCGGGTTGCTGGCATACCAGCGGTCGGCGGCGAACACCCATATGTCCACCGCCACGTCGCGCGCCGCCGCCAGGGCCTCGCGCACCACCGCTTCGGGCACGCGAAAGCGCGCCTCGATCGTACCGTCGCGCCGGAATACCGTGCCGCCGTTGAACGCGCCCACCGGCGCATCGACGCCCAGCGTCTCGACCAGGGCCATCAGTCCCGATCGCGGTCGCGCGCTGATGATCGTGAAGCCGACGCCCGCCGCCTCCAGCCGCCGCACCGCCGCGATCGTGGCGGCGCGCAGCGTCTTGTCGGGATCGACCAGCGTGCCATCGACATCGGAGACGACGAGCCGGATCGGCGAACTCATTGCGGGATTTCGGTGTGGCCGCCGAAGCCGAAGCGCATCGCCGACAGCACCTGGTCGCCAAAGGTATGCTCGACCCGGCTGCGGTAGCGTGCGAACAGCGAGGCGGTCAGCACGTTGGCCGGCACCTTTTCCTCCATCGCCGCGTCAATCGTCCACTGGCCCTCGCCCGAATCCGCGACATGGCCGGAGAATTGCTCCAGCATCTCGTCCTTGGCCAAGGCACTTGCGGTCAGGTCGAGCAGCCACGACGAGATGACGCTGCCGCGCCGCCACACTTCGGCGATATCGGTCAGGTTCAGGTCGAAGCGTTCGTCTTCCGGCAGCTTGTCCGAATTCTTCGATTTCAGGATGTCGAAGCCCTCGGCATAGGCCTGCATCAAGCCATATTCGATGCCGTTGTGGATCATCTTGACGAAATGCCCGGCGCCTGCCGGACCGGCATGGATATAGCCCTTCTCGGCACGCGGATCGGCCTTTTCGGCGACGCGTCCCGGCGTGCGGACGATATCGCCCCTGCCCGGCGCCAGCGTGTCGAAGATGGGATCGAGATAGCGCACCGTCTCCTCGCTGCCGCCGATCATCATGCAATAACCGCGATCCAGGCCCCAGACGCCGCCCGACGTGCCGACATCGACATATTCGATACCCTTTTCCCGCAGTTCCTTCGCGCGGCGGATATCGTCCTTGTAGAAGCTGTTGCCGCCATCGATGACAATGTCGCCGGCCTTTGCATCGGCGCAGATCTGCTGGACCGTGTCCTCGGTCGGAGCGCCGGCCGGCAGCATCACCCACCAGATGGCCGGGCTGTCCAGCTTGCTTGCCATGTCCTCGATACCGCTCGCGCCTTGCGCACCATCGGCGACCAGTTTTTCCACCGCCGCCGCGTCGCGATCCCAGGCGACGACCTCATGGCCCGCCTTCATCAACCGCCGCGCGATGTTGCCGCCCATCCGGCCAAGACCGATCAGACCGATTTTCATGCAAACGCTCCTACAAGATTTTGCCCTCTACCCCCTCGGGGAGAGGGAGGGGCCCCACGGCGGCGCCGTGGGGAGGGTAAGGGGCTGCCAACGGCGTAACCCAGCTTAAGATCCCCCCCTGAAAGGCTTACGCCTTGGCCGGCTGCTTCTTCGCGATGGAGCCCAGCAGATCGTCGAACGCGGTGGTGAAGGATGCGACGCCCTCCTCCACCAGCCGCTCCGTCACGCCGTCCAGGTCCAGCCCCAGCCGCTCGGCCTCGGCCAGCACATGGCGTGCTTCGTCCACATCGGCGGTCAGCGTTTCGGCTACCGTGCCGCGCTCGCGGAACGCGTCCATCGTCTTGGGCGGCATGGTGTTCACCGTGTCCGGCCCGATCAGCGTGTCGACATAGAGCGTGTCGGGATAGGTCGGGTCCTTGGTGCCCGTGGATGCCCAGAGCAGCCGCTGCGGCTGCGCACCCTTGGCAGCCAGCGCCTGCCAGCGGTCGGACTTGATGAAGTCCAGATACCATTGATAGGCCAGCTTGGCATTGGCGATCGCCACCTTGCCGCGGATCGCCTTCAGCGCCTCGGCCTCGGCCTCCGCATCGCCATCCTTCACCCGCTGGTCGATTACCTTGTCGATCGCGGAGTCGATGCGGCTGACGAAGAAGCTGGCAACGCTGGCGATCCGGTCGATCGGCTGGCCATGCTTCACCCGCTCCTCCAGTCCCATGGCATAGGCTTCCGCCACCCGCGCATAGGAGGCCTGCGAGAACAGCAGCGTGACGTTGACGTTGATCCCCTTGGCGATCGTCGCCGCGATCGCGGGCGCGCCCGCCGGCGTGCCGGGGATCTTGATCATCAGGTTCGGCCGGTCGACCGCATGCCACAGCTTCTCGGCCTCGGCGATCGTCGCGTCGGTATCGTCGGCGATATAGGGCGACACCTCCAGGCTGACATAGCCGTCCTTGGCATCCAGCCGGTCATAGACGGGGCGCAGCGTTTCGGCCGCCGCCTTGATGTCCTGGATCGCCAGATGCTCGTAGCGATCGATCGTCGCCGCGCCGGGGTTCTCCTTGTCGAACGCCGCCAGCGTGCCGTCATAGGCTTCGCCGTGGCCCATCGCCTTCTCGAAGATCGACGGGTTCGACGTCACGCCGGTCAGCCCGTCCTCGGCGACGAGCGTGTCCAGCCCGCCCGCCTCCAGGAATTTGCGATCGACGAAATCGAGCCACACGGCGCAGCCCGCGGCGCTCATGTCCTTGAGCGTGCTCATCACTTGGTCTCCAGCAGTTCGCGCGCCACCTTGACGACATTGTCCACGGTGAAGCCGTATTTGTCCTGCAGCTTGGATATGGGGGCGGAGGCCCCGAACGTCGACATGGTGATCGTGCGGCCCGACAGGCCCACATACCGGTCCCACCCGATCGACCCGGCCTGCTCCACCGCAAGGCGTGCGGTGACGTCGCCCGGCAGCACAGACTCCTTGTACGCGGCGTCCTGCAACTCGTAGCGATACCAGCTCGGCATCGACACGACCCGCGCCTTCACCCCGTCCGCACACAGCGTCTCGTACGCCTGGGTGACGAGGCCGAGTTCCGATCCGGTGGCGATCAGGATCACGTCAGGCGTGCCCTCGCAATCGGCCAGCACGTAAGCGCCCTTCTCCACACCCGATGCGGGAGCGTATTTGCTCCGGTCCAGCGTCGGCAGCGGCTGGCGCGACAGCACCAGCACCGTCGGCCGGTTGCCGTTCTTCATCGCGCAACGCCACGCCTCCGACACCTCGTTGGCATCGCCCGGCCGGATCGTGTCCAGCCCCGGGATCGCGCGGAGCGTGGCGAGATGCTCGATCGGCTGATGCGTCGGCCCGTCCTCGCCCACGCCGATCGAATCATGCGTGAACACGAAGATCGCGCCGATCTCCATGATCGCGGCCAGCCGGATCGGCGCGCGCATATAGTCGGCGAACACCAGGAAGGTCGCGCCGTAGGAGCGCAGGTGCGACAGCGCCATGCCGTCCACGATCGCGCCCATGCCATGCTCGCGCACGCCGAAATGCAGGTTGCGGTCGCCGTAAGAGCCCGCCTGGAACGATCCGCCATCCTTGATCAGCGTCTTGGTCGACGGCGCCAGATCGGCCGATCCACCGACCAGCCACGGCACCTTCGCCGCGATCGCGTTCAGCGCCTTGCCACCCGACTCGCGGCTCGCCACGCCCTTGGCATCCGCCTCGTACACCGGCAGGTCGGCGTCCCACCCCTCGGGCAGTTCGTCCTTCAGCATCGCATCGAGCTCGGCCGCCAGTTCGGGATGCGCCTGCCGGTAGCGATCGACCATCGCCACCCATTCGTCGCGCAGCGGCTTGCTCCGCGCCTCGATCGCGCCCCGGAACGCCTCGCACACGCCGTCCGGCACCAGGAACTGCGCATCCTCGGGCCAGCCATAGGCCTTCTTGGTCGCGCGGATCGCCTCGTCGCCCAGTGGCTCGCCATGCGCCTTTTCGCTGCCCGCCTTGGGGCTGCCATAGCCGATCACCGAGCGCACCACGATGAAGGTCGGCTTGTCTTGCGTAGCCTTGAACGTGTCGAGCGCCTGGCACAGCGCGCCCACGTCATTGGCATCGTCGACGTGCACCACGTTCCAGCCATAGGCTTCGAACCGCTTGCCCACATCCTCGTCGAAGGCCAGGTCGGTGCCGCCCTCGATCGAGATCTGGTTGCTGTCGTAGATCCAGCACAGGTTGGACAGCTTCAGGTGGCCCGCGGTCGAAGCCGCCTCGGATGCCACGCCCTCCATCATGTCGCCGTCGCCGCACACGACATACACGTCATGGTCGAAGACGGGGAAACCCTCGCGATTGAAATGCGCCGCCAGCCAGCGCTCGGCGATCGCCATGCCCACCGAGTTGCCGCAGCCCGCACCCAGCGGCCCGGTCGTCGTCTCCACGCCGGTGGTGTGGCGATATTCCGGGTGGCCAGGGGTACGCGACGAAAGCTGCCGGAACTGCTTGATATCGTCCAGGCTGATCGCCGGATTGCCGGTCTTGTTGCCGTCCGCGTCGATCTCCTCGACGCCGGCCAGATGCAGCAGCGAATAGAGCAGCATCGACGCATGCCCCACCGACAGCACGAAACGGTCGCGGTTCGGCCAGTCGGCATGCGCCGGATCGTAGCGCAGATAGCGCGACCATAGGGTATGCCCAACCGGTGCAAGCGCCATGGGCGTCCCGGGATGACCCGAATTGGCCTTTTGCACCGCGTCCATCGACAGGGTGCGGATCGTATCGATCGTCAAACGCTCGATCGAACCGTCTTCGTGAAGGTGCGAGTCCGCGCTTGCGGCGGTGGTGGCTGCGTCAGTCATGAAAGTGGGGCCTCAATTCTCGTCAGCGACCGAACGCCCGCGCATCCGATCTGGTTGCCAAGACGTGGCGGCCTTAACCGCCAACCGCCTTCCGTTCCAGTCTCGTAACAACGCCGTCCGTCACGATGATCGCGCCGTCCACTTCCCACAGGAACAGGCCATGCCCCGCCACGCCGGGGATAGAGGCAATGGCCGCGGCCATGCGATGCGGGTCCGCATCGCGCCAACCATGACCATCCAGGATGATGTTGCCGTTATCCGTCTCCACCCCCTCCCTTTTTTCCACGCGGTCGAACACCGCGCCCAGCGCATCGGCAACGAAGCGTTCGGCAAAGGGCAGCACCTCCACCGGCAGTTTCGCCGCCCCCACCTTTGCTACCCGCTTGCTGCCATCGGCGATCACCACCATCCGGTCGGATGCCGCCGCCACGACCTTTTCGCGCAGCATCGCCC
>NZ_CAMLAC010000204.1 GCF_946477935.1 uncultured Sphingomonas sp.
CGCCCAACCGCGCTCGGTCGGCAGCACGAACCACAGCGCGACCCCCAGCCCCGCCACCACCGGCACCCACAGCGCAAGCTGGTCGCGCTCCGCCTCCAGCCACCGTTCCACGGCATTTGATCCCGGTATTTGGCGCCGGGAAAGTGGCATGCTAGGGGCGGCGGCGGCTGAACTGGCCATGGATCATCCAGCTTGGGAGCAAGCGCGCTTGGGCGCAACCACCGATACCGGCGCAGCACCTGCGCCCACCCGTGACGCCAATGTCGTCACCCGCTTCGCCCCGTCGCCGACGGGGTTCCTGCATCTGGGCGGCGCGCGCACCGCGCTGTTCAACTGGCTGTTCGCCAAGGCGAATGGCGGCAAGTTCCTGCTGCGGATCGAGGACACCGACCGTGCCCGCTCGACGCAGCCCGCGATCGACGCGATTCTGGAAGGCATGCGCTGGCTCGGCCTGGATTGGGACGGCGATGCCGTGTTCCAGTTCGCCCGCAGCGCGCGCCATGCCGAGGTCGCGCACCAGATGGTCGAAAACGGCCACGCCTATCGCTGCTACATGACCGCGGACGAGATCACCGCCCAGCGCGAAGCGGCGCAGGCCGCCAAGCAGCCGCTGCGCATCCGCTCGCCCTGGCGCGACGCCGATCCGGCGACAGCGCCGGCCGACCAGCCCTTCGTCGTTCGCCTGCGTGCCCCGCGCGAGGGCGCGACCACCATCGCGGACCGGGTTCAGGGCAGCGTCACGGTCCAGAATGCAGAGCTGGACGACCTGATCCTGCTCCGCTCGGACGGCACGCCCACCTATATGCTCGCGGTCGTCGTCGACGATCACGACATGGGCGTGACCCACGTCATCCGCGGTGACGACCATCTGAACAACGCCTTCCGCCAATTGCCGATCTACAAGGCGAATGGCTGGCCCGAACCGATCTACGCCCACATTCCGCTGATTCACGGATCGGACGGCGCCAAGCTGTCCAAGCGCCACGGCGCGGTCGGGATCGAGGCCTACCGCGACGAGATGGGCATCCTGCCCGAAGCGCTCGACAACTATCTGCTCCGCCTCGGCTGGGGTCACGGCGATGCCGAGATCATCACGCGCGAGGAAGCGATCCAGTGGTTCGATCTTGCCGCCGTCGGCAAGGCTCCGTCGCGTTTCGATTTGAAAAAGCTCGAAAATCTGAACGGACACTATATTCGCGAGGCGGATGACGCGACATTGGCACGCTTGGTCGCAGATCGTATCGGCGGCGCCGCGGACCTCGATCTGCTGACCCGCGCGATGCCGTCGCTGAAGCCGCGCGCCGCCAACCTCAATGAATTGGCGGATGGCGCCGCTTTCCTGTTCCGCAAGCGTCCGCTCACCCTCGACGATGCCGCCGCCGCGCTGCTCGACGACAAGGGCCGCGACACGCTTGCCGCAGTGCACGCCGCGCTTGACGCGGTGCACAACTGGGATACGGAGACCCTAGAAGGTGCGGTACGGCAAGTGGCCGAAACCCGGCAGCAAAAGCTGGGGCAGGTCGCGCAGCCGCTTCGCGCCGCACTTACCGGTCGCAAGACGTCGCCGGGCATCTACGACGTGCTGGTCCTGTTGGGCCGGACGGAGAGCCTGGGGCGGATCGCCGACCAGACGACCGCAGAGAGGAAGGACATTACTGCATGACCGACACCGCGAAACTCAACCTCGGCGGCAACGATCTCGAATATCCGGTCCTGTCGGGCTCGGTCGGCCCGGACGTGGTCGATATCCGCAAATTCTATGCCCAGTCGGGCGCCTTCACCTACGATCCGGGCTTCACCTCGACCGCTTCGTGCCAGTCGAAGCTGACCTATATCGACGGTGACGAAGGCGTGCTGCTGCACCGCGGCTACCCGATCGGCGAGCTGGCCGAGAACTCCAGCTTCATGGAGGTCGCGTACCTCCTGCTGAACGGCGAGCTGCCGTCCTCGTCGGACCTGTCGACCTTCACCAACACGATCACGCGCCACACCATGGTGCATGAGCAGTTGGCGAACTTCTTTCGCGGTTTCCGCCGCGACGCCCACCCGATGGCGATCCTGTGCGGCGTCGTCGGCGCACTGTCCGCCTTCTACCACGACTCGACCGACATCCATGATCCGGTACAGCGCACCATCGCGTCGCACCGCCTGATCGCCAAGATGCCGACGATCGCGGCGATGGCGTACAAGTACAGCGTCGGTCAGCCCTTCCAGTATCCGGACAACTCGTTGTCCTACACGGGCAATTTCCTGCGCATGACGTTCGGCGTGCCGGCCGAGCCCTATGAGGTGAACCCGGCGGTCGAGCGGGCGATGGACCGCATCTTCATCCTCCACGCCGATCACGAGCAGAACGCGTCGACCTCGACCGTCCGTCTGGCCGGTTCGTCGGGCGCCAACCCGTTCGCCTGCATCGCGGCCGGCATCGCCTGCCTGTGGGGTCCGGCGCATGGCGGCGCCAACGAGGCCGCGCTCAACATGCTGCGCGAGATCGGCACGCCCGATCGCATTCCGGAGTTCATCGCCCGTGCCAAGGACAAGAACGATCCGTTCCGCCTGATGGGCTTCGGCCACCGCGTGTACAAGAACTACGATCCGCGCGCGACCGTCATGCAGAAGACGGTGCGTGAGGTGTTCGACGCGCTCAAGGTCACCGATCCGCTGTTCGAGACCGCGCTGCGCCTCGAGGAACTGGCGCTGAACGATGAGTATTTCATCGAGAAGAAGCTGTTCCCGAACGTCGACTTCTATTCGGGCGTGATCCTGTCGGCGATCGGCTTCCCGACCGAGATGTTCACCGTGCTCTTCGCGCTCGCCCGCACCGTCGGCTGGGTCGCGCAGTGGAACGAGATGATCACCGATCCCGACCAGAAGATCGGCCGTCCGCGTCAGCTCTACACCGGCCCGACGCAACGCAGCTACGTCCCCGTCGGCCAGCGCTGAGCCGATGCCGAGGCTCCGTCCGATCCTGATAGCGCTCGGCGTCCTGGTGGCGCTGATCGGTGCGCTCTGGATCGCTCAGGGCCTTGGTTACCTGTCCTGGCCGGCGTCGAGCACCATGCTCGGCGACCGCGCCTGGGCCGACCGCGGCGCCGCCGTCGCGGTCATCGGCCTGCTGCTGATCCTGGTCGCCCGCCGCCTTCGTCGCTGACCGTCTGATAGATCAAGCGCACCGCTTCCCCCCAACCTCCGTTCGTGCTGAGCGAAGTCGAAGCACAAGCGCCACCCCATGGACTTCGACTTCGCTCAGTCCGACCGGTGGGGCACCTTTGATGTTAGCGCAAAAGCCGCCCCGCCACCGTCGCGACGATAACGGCAGGCAGGGCCAACACCCCAAGCATCAGCAAACCCACCGCCCATAACGGCCCGCCCGCACCCCCGATCGCCATGACCGGCACCTGCGCAAAGGTCACGATCACCCCGGCCAGCCATGCACGCCGACGCAAGTATCGCCCGCCGACACCGGCGATCACCAGCGACAATGGATACCAGAGCCACCAGTAACGCGCCGCATCCCACGGCTCGTGGACACCATCCACCGCACCGACCATGAACCAATAGGCGATGGCGCCGCCGGCAACGCCGATCGCCCGTGCCGCCGCCCCACTCACCGCCCGGGCAGGCTCAGCGTAAAGGTCGCGCCCTCGCCGACCACGCTTTCCACGGTCAGGTCGCCGCCCATCGCGCGCGCCAGTCGCCGCGCAATGTACAGGCCCAGCCCGTTGCCGCCCGGCTCGCTGGGATCGACCCGCTCGAACTTCTCGAAGATGCGCGTCTGATCGGCGGGGGCGATCCCCTTGCCCCGATCGGTGACCCGCGCGCAGACACAGTCCTCGCCCGGTGCAACCGACACCGTCACCGCCTCGCCATGGGGCGAATAACGCAGTGCATTGCCGATCAGGTTCAGCAGGATCTGCAACACCCGCCCGAAATCGCCCCAGGCCGGGCCGCTCGCCTCGAATCCCGGCCGCACGATGCGCACGCCCGCCGAATCGGCCCGCACCGCCAGCAATCCCGCCGCGCGCCGCGCGACATCCGCTAGGTCGATCGGCTCGGGGCGAAGCGCAAAGTCCGGTCGCTCGATCGCCTGCAACTCCACCAGATGATCGACCAGCCCCAGCAGATGCCGCCCCGCCGTCGCGATATCGGCGGCATAATCGGTATAATCGTGCGGCACCGGCCCGTCCGCCTGCGCCTGGATGCTGTCCGCACTCGCCACGATCCGCGCCAGTGGCGTGCGCAGCGCCCGGTCCAGTCCTGCCGTAAAGGTCGCGGTCAACGCCGCGCTGTCGACCGGCGGGTCGCCGGCATCGCCACCCTCGTCATCCATCCGCGCGGTGCCGATAAAGCCGGCGAACATTCCCTGCCCGTCGCGGTGAATCGCCGCCGACAGCCTCACTCCCCGCGCGGACGCCTTCAACCGCGCGCGCTGCCCGTCCAGTGGCCGCCGCCGCGCCAGCGCGCCCAGGATCGGCAGGTCACCCTGCCCGTCCGCCTCCAGCGTGAACAACGCGGTCAGCGGCTGGCCCAGCAGCGCCAGCGCATCAAAGCCGTATCGCGGCCCGGCATCCAGCGACAAGAAGGTCAGGCGCAGGCCCGCATCGGTCTCCCACCGCCAGTCGGCCTCGGCCCGCGCGGCATGGACCTCGCTGTCGGGCGCCGGGCGCCAGGGCCGCTGCTCGTGCCAGCCGCTCGCCGCCAGCCGCACCCGCCCGTCTTCGGGCTGTGCGCGCAGCCACAAAGTGATGTCGGCATCTTCGTCCGCCACCGTCACGCTGCGCGACACGACGATGCCCAGCCGCCGTGCCAGTCGCACCACCGTCGCCATTTGCGGCACGGCCAGCGGCTCGCCCAGCGCGCCGCCGGCCCGGCGGTTCAACGCGTCGATCGCCGGCTCTGCCGAAAGCAGTACGCCATCCGCATCGATCACCGCATGCGCCACCCCCTGGCCCGCGAAGTCGCCTCCCGGCCCCATCATGCCGCCGCCCGCTCGATCGCACCGATCGCCGCGCGGAAGTCGCGCGCCAATCCAATCGGCCCCAGCGCATGACGCGCCGCCTCGGGCGGGATCGCCACGATCGCATCCAGTTGATCGGCCAGCGCCTCGATATCGCGACGTGCATCCGCTTCCGACAGCGACAGCGCGATCCGCGCGATCGTCGGCCGGTCCAGGTCCAGCGCCCGCGCCGCCAGCCACAGCCGGTCGCCCTCGGGCTCCAGCACCATCGCCCGCGCTTCCTCGATCTCGATGTTCAGCGCATGCGCCAGCAGCGCCATGAACAGCGCCAGTTGCCGGTCGCCCAGCGCCTCGATCAACAGGTCGGGCAGCTCGTCGGGTCGCGCGTCGATCGCCACCGCCAGCCGCAGCGCCGCCGCCTCCGGCCGCTCCCCCTCGTCATGCGCCGCCAGGCTGCGCGCCGCCGCCTCGGCAATCGCCCGGTCGATGTCAGGGGCATCGCCCGGCCGCACCGCCGCCGCCACCCACCAGACCAGCCGGTGATGCAGTTCCGCCGGCAGATCGCTGCGCCCCGTCGCCTCGTCCAGCGCGGCACGCCGGCGGCTCTCCGCCGCCAGCAGCGCCCGTGCGGCAGCGGCGATCACCCCGTCCGGCGCATCCGCCAGCCGGACCAGCAGGCTGGGCGCATCCGGTGCCGCTACCGCGGTCGGCAGCGAATCGGCCAGCATGTCCGCGCGTACACGCGCTATCATCTCGTCCATCAATGCCGGGTCGCGCAGCAATCCCGCCCGCGTCAACCGCTCGGCCACGTCGTCGCGGGCTTCCAGCAGCGTCTCGGCCAGCGCCGTGGCCCCGCGCCCGGCCAGCACCCGCGCGGCATGCCGGCGCAGATCCTGTGCGATCGCGCCCACATTCGCCCGCAGACTGCGCCCCAGCATCCAGCGCGTGCGATCGTCCAGCCGGGCGGTATCGTCCAGGAACAGGTCGGTGGTCGCACCCGACAACCGGGCATCGGCGCGCACCCGCGCCCGCGACGCCCGCGCACTCAGCGCGGACGCGTCCCAGACATCCGGCCAGGCATCTGGCGCGAGAGGGGCTTTGCCGACCGACATCGGCGATGTGCTACCGTGTCGAACATTAAAGCGACACTAAGCTTGCGCGCGAAGTGTCTCAATTGCGGACGCCAGGCTGGCCACCGCATAGCCGCATGCCAGCACCAGTCCGAACACCGGCAGCCCCAGCAACGCCGGGATCAGCACCACCGGCAGATAGGCCGCCGGCACCGCCCACCAGCGCCGCCGCGCGCGTTCCACCACTGCCCGCGCCGCCAGCGCACCGCTGACCACCAGAAAGAGCGCGAGCAGCAACGGCACGTCGTCACCCCGCATCTCGCGCAGCATCCATCCCAGCGCCAGCACCGCCACCGCCGGAACGGCGGCCATCGCCCCGTCCATCAGGCGCGGCTGCCCCGCCTCGTCCCGCAGATCGCTGAGCGTCCGTCCCAGCCCCAGCCCCAGGCATCCGATCAGCGCCAGGAACAACCCGGCGACCGGCGCGCCCATCAGGAT
>NZ_CAMLAC010000205.1 GCF_946477935.1 uncultured Sphingomonas sp.
GCCCCGCTGCCACCGCCACGCCGGCCGCCGCTGCGCCTGCGCAGCCGGTGGATGTCGATGTCGAACAGGTCCTGACCGGTATCGCCCAGTCGAAGGGCAATCCGAACCTCAACTGGCGTACCTCGATCGTCGACCTGATGAAGCTGCTCGATCTCGATTCCAGCCTCGACAATCGCAAGGAACTGGCCACCGAGCTCGGCTATTCCGGCGCCAAGGACGGCTCGGCCGAAATGAACATCTGGCTGCACAAGGCCGTGATGCGCGAACTGGAAAAGTCGGGCGGCCGCGTTCCCGCCAGCCTGAAGGACTGATCACCGCCGGGCGTCCCACCCGAAAAGGGCGGGGCGCCACCGGAACCTCATCCCCCGACCGCCCGTTCGTGGTGGGTTACGGAAGGAAAAATCCATGCCAAACAAAACCTTGGGTCGATCGGTCGGCCTTGGTCTCGGTGGCTTCGCGGTGGCGGCCGTCGCCTGGGTGGTCGGCACCCGCTTCGCACCTGAACTGCCCCCGATCCAGCCCGCCCGTAAACGCGATTCCGACGCCGCGAGCAGCCCGACCGGCGGGACCGCGGCACCACTTGGCGGCGACCGCGACCCGCGCACCGCGCTTGATGCGAACCTGCCCAGCGGCCAGGCGGAGGCGGAAAAGCATTTCCACAACCAGTCGCCTAATCCGGCGGCGGAACACGTCCCCACCGACCTGATGGGCGATCGTCACCCCGGCAACACCGATCGCGCGGTTGATGCCTTCCGCCCTGATCCCACCGCGACGCCGACCGAGCAGGAAAAGGAGGCGCTGCGTCCCGCCACCGGTCCGGCACCGACGCTGGTCGCCGATCGCGGCAGCGGCTTTTCGGAAGGCGCCGGCGCCGCCTGACGGCCGGGCAGGGGCCGCGACATCGTGGCCCCGCCTGCGCATCGAGGAGAGGATGCTTCCATGAACTACAAGACGATCAGCTTCGGCCTCGGCCTGTTCTCCGTCGCGCTCGGCGCCCTCGAGGTGCTGGCGCCCCGGCGGATCACCACGGCACTGGACAGCGAAGGTCATGAAACGCTGGTGCGCAACTTCGGCCTGCGCGAACTTGCCGCCGGTGCCGCGCTGCTCAGTGCGCCGGCGGCCGCCACCAACGTCTGGGGCCGCGTCGCCGGCGATGCGCTGGACATCGGCGCGCTCGGTCTTGCTGCCCGCGCCAACCCGCGCAACGGCGCGGTCTGGGGCGCGCTCGGCTTCGTTCTGGGCGTGACGCTGGTCGACCTTCTCACCGCCCGCGGCCTCGATGCGCAAACCGGCAAGACCTCCCCGCGGCGCGAACACGCCACCGCCTGAACGGGCGCTCCCCTTGGGGGAGCACCCCACCTGTCAGGTCAGCGAGGATTTGCGCGGCACCTGTTCCTCCGCCTGGGGCTGGCCGCGGTCCAGCGTATCGCTCGGGCGGCGCGCGTCGCCATCCTGCTGATGCTCCGTCGACAGGTTGGGCCGTTCGGTCTCGGTGGTTGGCTTGATCGCGTCGTCGTCCATGATCTTGCTCCTCTCGTTCTCCTCAACCGCCAAGCTGAACGAAGTCTCCGTGCCTGGCACAGCCTGCGACACTTTTGCGGGAAACCCGGGACAGGTCTGCGACGATTGGCGCCCATATCGTCATCAGGCCGTACACACGGCCGCGTAACCAAGGAGTAGACCCATGAAAGCCATCATCGCCGCCACTCTCGGGTTCGCCGCGCTGCTCCCCGCCGCTGCGCAGGCCCAGCGTTGGGAGCCGATCAACGCGCGTCAGGCCAATCTGGAGCGTCGCATCGATCAGGGCATCCGCGCCGGCACGCTCAACCGTCGTGAGGCGGATCGCCTCCGCGTCCAGTTCCGCGATCTCGACCGGCTGGAACAGCGTTATCGTCGCAGCGGCGGTGGCCTGACCGGTGCCGAGCGGACCGATCTCAATCGCCGCTACGACGTGCTGTCGCAGCGGGTCCGCTACCAGAAGCAGGATCGCCAGCAGCGCCGTTGGTAAAGCGCGGCAGCGGCTGGCCGACGTCCTTCCACCGGTCGAGGATCTGCCCGGATGCGGGCAACCGGTCCTCGCCCGGCGGGACGGAAGCTGCCGCGGCTCGCGGGCCGGGCAGGGCGGGTGCCGCCGTGACCGGGGTCGCACCGGGCAGGGGCGGCACCTCGAACGGCATCGGGACCGGCACCGGCATGGCGGCATCGCCTGCGATGGCCGCAACCGTTGCCGCCACACCCGGCGTCGGCTCTGCGCCTGCGTAACGCTGGGTAAAGGCCGCCGCCGTACCCCAATATCCCTTCCAGCGGTGGAAAAAGTGCGCCCCCACCACATCCGTCATCACCAGTGACCGCGCCCAGGACGGGCTGACCGCATAGGTGTGGTAATGGGTGGCCAGCCCGACGCCGGCGAATACGCCGCCCGCCAGCGCCCCCGCCGCGGCGCGCGCCGCGCGGGCCCATCCGCCTGCCGATGGTGCCCGGCCCAGTGCCCCGTCGCACGCGAAGCTGAACTGGCATCCGGCATGCGCCGATCCTTGATAGACCACGCCGCACACCGTTGCCGGAAAAGCGGGATGCCGCACCCGGTTCAGCACCACCTGCGCCACCGCGCGTTCGCCTGCGTCGCTCTCGCCGCCTGCCTCGTAATAGATCGCCGCGGTCAGGCATTGCAGCGCCCGGGCGCGGTCCACCGCGCTCGCCGTGTTCCAGCGGAACGGCTGGGCAGGGGTCACGCCGGCATCGCCGTGATCAATCACCCCCGCGGGCAGCGGAGGCAGGTCGGCGGTGCCGGTGGCGCGGCCGGGTTCCGGGACGGGGGTGGGGGACACGGCCGGCTTATCCACCCCGATCTGCGCCGCCACGCGTGTCGGCCCCGCCGCCGGACGCAGTGCCATGCCCAGCGCGACCAGCAGCAGCAGGCCGACCGTCGCCAGCCAACCCGCCAGCAGCCGGCGGACGGTAGCCCTTGAGACCTTGTACGGTGTGCTGCGACCCATCGGCGTGCAGGTCTACCGGCAAAAGGTCACCAATTTACCTCATTGCAGGCTGGCACTGTCCAGGTTGAGCGCGGCGGCGGGGATCAGCTCCACCTGCGGGTAGCGTGCCTTCAGCGCCGGCAGGAGCTGTTTGGCGTCACCGACGACGACGATGCTCGCCGCCTTGGGGTCCAGCAGCGCGGCCGCCGCGGCCTGCACCGCCGCCGGATCGACGCCCTCCACCTTGGCGGTGTAGCGCTGCAATTCGTCCAGCGGCACGGACTGCACGACATAGTCGCCGAGCAGTCCTGCGATGCCGTCCGTCGTCTCCACCGCGCGTCCGAAGTTGCCGACCAGCACTGCCTGCCGCGTGGCGAGTTCGGCCTGCGGCACGGGCGCGCGACCCAGCTTTTCCATCTCTGCGGAAATCAGCGTAACCACTTCTGCAGCCGAGGGATTCTTGGTCTGGGTCCGCGCGGCGATCAGACCGGGCCTCCGCCCTGCCTGCAACCCGCTGCTCGCCCCATACGCCAGCCCCCGCTTGATCCGCACCTCCTGATTCAACCGAGAAGAAAACCCACCCCCCAGCACGGTGTTCGCGACGGCGAGCGGGTAATAGCGCGAATCGTCACGCGCGATGCCCGGTCGCGCGACGACGACGCCGGCCTGCCCCGCATCGGGCATGTCGATCACCACGACACGCGGCGCCGGGAAGGCGGCGCGGTCGCTTGGACTTGCGGCCGGCACCGCATCGCCGCGCCATGCGCCCAGATGGCGCTCGGCCAGCGTTCTGGCGGCGGCCGGCGTGATGTCGCCGACCAGCACCAGCGCGGCCTGCCCGGGTTGCCACGTCCGTCCATATGCCGCCTTCAGGTCGCCCTGCGTCAGCGTCTTCAGCGAGGTCGGTGTGCCTTCCACCGGCGTGCCGTAGGGTTGGTTGCCGAATACGACCCGGCTGGCGACCAGTCCTGACAATTGCGCCGGGTTCGTCATCGCCACGGTGACGCCGTCGATCGTCTGGGTCCGCGCGCGCTCGATCTCCTCGGGCGCGAAGGCGGGATGTGTCGCGACATCGGCGAGGATGGTCATCGCCGGCGCAAGCTGGTCGGAGGTGACGGTCAGGTCGACCGAGGCACCGTCACGGCTGGCTTCACTGCCGATCGATCCGCCCAAACTCTCCACCGCACGCGCGATCTCGGCGGCGGAGCGTGTCGTCGTGCCCATGGTCATCAGCCCGGCCGACAGGCTGCTCGCACCCGCCTTGCCCGCCGGATCCGTCGCCGCGCCGCCGACCGCTACCAGCGAGGCAGTGACGAGCGGCAGATCGTGGCGCTCCACGGTGATGACGCGTAGGCCGTTTGCCAGCCGCGTCTCGGCGACCTGCGGCAGTACCGACTTCACCGGGGCGGCGGGCGGCGGCGGCAGGATGCGCTGCCCGGCCGGGGCCGGCGTGACGATGGCGATATCGGCAGGCGCGGTCAGCGGCCGCGTGACCACGGTGGGGGCCACCGCCACCGTATCGCCGGTCTTGCCCGCCTGTTCGGGCAGATAGCGCAGCACGGCCGACTGGTTGTCGCCCAGATACTTGCGGGCGACCCGCTGGATGTCGGCGGCGGTGACGCGCTGTACGGCGGCCAGTTGCTTGTCGCTGGCGGTAGGATCGTCGTTGATGATGACGTTCTGGGCCAGCAGAAAGGCCTTGCCCTCCGCCGTTTCGCGACGCTTGATCGCGGCGGTCAGGATCTCGTTCTTCGCCTCGGCCAGTTCCGCCGGTGTGACGGGTTCGTCCCGGAAGCGCGCGACCTCGCGGCGCAGTGCTGCCTCGCCGGTCGCGGCATCCTTGCCCCCGGCCATGATCGCGAACACCGCATAGGTGCCCGTGCCCGCACGCGTGTCGAACGAGGTCTGCGCGCTCTGCGCCAATTCGTCGCGGTAGACGAGGCTACGGTACAAGCGTGAATTTTCGCCGGTCGCCATGATCGCATCCAGCACCTGCAGCGCCGGCACGTCCGCATCGCGATCGGGCGGCAATTGCCAGCTCAGCAGGACCGCGGGTAGGGGCGTGTTGGCCTCGTACACCGTCCGGCTGACGGGGCGCTCACGCGGCGGCTCGGTCACGGTGACGCGGGGGATGTCGCCGGCGGGGCGCTTGATCGGCGCGAAATAGCGGTCGATCCAGCCGTTCAGTTGTGCGGGATCGAAGTTGCCCGCCACCACCAGCACCGCATTGTCCGGCCGGTAATAGGTCGCGTGAAAGGCGCGAACATCATCGATCGTCGCCGAATCGAGGTTCGCCACGTCGCCGATCACCCCGCGTGCATAAGGATGCACCGAATAACTGATTTCGGGCAGATAGGTCTGGAACAGCTTGCCATAGGGTCGCGCGAAACCCTGGCGATATTCCTCCTTCACCACGTCGCGTTCGGAGGCGAAGCTGGTCGGCTCCACCACCAGCGAGGCCATGCGGTCGGCTTCCGCAAATAACAGCCGCTGCAGGTGGTTGGCGGGTACCAGCTCGTAATAATTGGTGTAATCGTCGCCAGTGGAGGCGTTGTTGTACCCGCCGACATCCTCGGTCAGCCGGTCCATCTGTTCCGGCACCAGGTTGCGCGTCGCCTTGAACATCAGATGTTCAAACAGATGCGCGAAACCCGATCGCCCGCGCGGATCGTCGCGCCCGCCGACATCGTACCACACCTGTACCGAGACGTTCGGCGTCGTCGTGTCGCGAATGGCATAGACGCGCAGGCCGTTGGGCAGCGTGCGTGTCGTGAAGGGGATGGAAGGGATGCGCGCGCTGCGGGCCGGCGGCTGGGGCTGCTCCTGAGCGGAAAGCGTGGCGGGCAGGGTGGCTACGCTCAACAACAGGGCGGCACGCAACAGGCGCATCATAGGTCCTTACTTGGGTTTCTTCTTGGATCGGCTGCGATCGGCGTACAGCGCGGCCGCGGCGATCGCGGCGGAGCCGATGCCCACGCCCAGGCCGATCTTGGCGAGCGGCCAGCGCTTGGCGGCGTCTTCGGCGGCCTCCGCCACGGCCTCGGCGGCGGCGGCGGCATGCGCCTTGGCATCCTTGGCCGCGGCCAGGATTTCGTTCGGAGCGTCGTCGGTACGGTCGGTCATTGCATCTCTCCCGTCGGATTGCCGGCGTAGCGTGCGCGGAAGTCGTTCGCAAAGGCTTGCAAGCGTCCTTCGCTGATGGCTGCCCGCAGATCCGCCATAAGTGTTTCGTAGAACCAGATATTATGTTCGGTCATCAACATCGCGCCCAGTATCTCTCCGGCGCGGACGAGGTGATGGAGATAGGCGCGACTCCAGGTTCGGCAAACCGGACAGCCGCACGATGGATCGAGCGGCCCCTGATCCTCGCCGTGCCGCGCATTGCGCAGGTTGAGCGGGCCGCTCCGCGTAAAGGCCTGCCCCGTGCGGCCCGATCGAGTCGGCAGCACGCAATCGAACATGTCGATGCCGCGCTCCACCGCGCCCACGATATCGGTCGGCTTACCGACGCCCATCAGGTAGCGCGGCTTGTCCACCG
>NZ_CAMLAC010000206.1 GCF_946477935.1 uncultured Sphingomonas sp.
ATCGTCGGCAGCGTCAGATGTGTATAAGAGACAGGTCGCGCACTACCCGGCCCCAATCCTGCTGCTCCCGGTAGTTGAGCGTGAACGTCGCACCCAGATCCCGCGCCCGCTCCAGCTTTTCGCCCGACGAGGAGGTGATCGCCACCGTCGCCCCCATCAACCGGGCGAGTTGCAGCGCCCAGATCGACACACCCCCCGTACCCAGCAACAGAACCGTGTCACCCGCCTTGATCCCGCCATCCACGACCAGCGCCCGCCAGGCAGTCAGGCCGGCGGTGGTGATCGTCGCCGCCTCCACGGCGTCATAGCCTTTTGGCGCATGGGTGAAGGCTGTCGCGGGCAGCACCACGACTTCCTGCGCGAAGCCGTCGATCCCGTCGCCTGGCGTGCGGGAAAAATCTCCGATCGTCGGCGCTCCGTCTTGCCAGTCGGGAAAGAAGCACGACACCACCATATCGCCCATCGCGAAATCGGTGACGCCCGGCCCGATCGCCTCCACGATCCCCGCCCCATCGGCAAGGGGAATGCGCCCGTCCGCGGCGGGCATCCGCCCCGTCGCCACGCCGAGATCGTGGAAGTTCAGGGAACTGCCGTGCAGCGCGACCCGGATTTCACCAGGGCCGGGTTCGCCGGGATCGCGTCGATCCTCCATCGCCAATTGGTCCAGGCTGATCGGGGCGCGTAAAGCCATTGCCTTCATGTCGCATTCCTTTTCGTTGTCGCGAGGCCGAACGCCTGAGGACGCATGATCGTCGCGTTTGCATTCGCCCCTTCTTGCAGTCACGTTCGCCGACTAGGATTTGGGGACCATCATGCTGAAAAAACGAGTGATAATTGCAACTCTGCTGCTGCCGGCCGCGGCCTGGGCGCAAAGCTCGGTTGAACAGGCGCGCGCCATCGCAGGGGATCCGCCGGCCGCACGGCAACGTCTGTCGCTGACCGACGTGCCGAAGGCGACAGGCAAGGTCATCACGCTGTTCGACGGACGCAGCCTGGCCGGCTGGCAACCCTGGCTGGGCTATGCCGATCCGGCAATGACCTATCGTGGCGATCCGAACACGAGGCCGATCGGCACCAGCCGCGATACGTCCGCCGACTTTGCTGTGCGGCAGGTGGATGGCACGCCCGCGATCTGGATCAAGGGACAGACCTGGGGCAGCCTGGTCAACACGGCGGACCTTCGCGACTATCATTTGCGGTTGCAGTATAAATGGGGTGCCAGGACCTGGGCGCCCCGCGACAAGGAAGCGCCAAACAACGGTCTCTTGTATCATACGCACGGACAACCCGGCGAGGTCTTCGGAACGTGGCGGCCCTCGGTCGAGTTCGAGATCATGAAGGGGTCGACCGGCATGGTCGTGATGGTCGGCGGCAAGGTCCGTGCCCGCACGACGGTGGCGCTGGACCCGTCGCTGATCGCGCCTCATCTGCGCTTCCGCACCACCGGCCGGACGATCGACATGGTCAACGGCACCGGGACCTGGAATGTCGAGGCGGCGAATGACGCCGAACGTCCGATCGGCGCGTGGAACACGCTGGACCTTTATGTAGTCGGCGACCGGGCGATCCATGTCGTCAATGGCGTGCCCGTGGCGCAGGTGCGTGATCTTGCGACCGTTGCGCCGGATGGCACGCGCCAGCCGCTGACCCACGGACATATCCAGTTGCAATCCGAAGGGGCCGAAACCTGGTTCCGCTCGATCACCGTGGAGCCCATTCGGACGCTGCCCCGGATCGTGGTAAAGTGATGGCGAAGCCACCGCTTGTGAGCGTGGTGCTCGGAGCGGTGGCGGGCGGAACGGAAACGATCCACCGAAGCTTCTGGAATGAGACATCCGGGAGCAATGATCATGACCGATACGACACGTCGCACCTTTGTGACGGGGGCGGCGATCGCCGCGGGTGCGGCCGCCGCCACGCAGGCGGGCGCCGCGCCGCAAAGCGGCAACGCGGCCGCAGCCACGACCCCGGCGGCGGCCGCCTATCCTAAACCGCCCTACCCGGTGCAGCGCCAACCCTGGCCGGGACTGGCGTCCAAGATGACCCCTCGGCCCGATCATGGCGAAACGAGCTACAAGGGATCGGGCAAGCTGGCCGGCCGGAAGGCGCTGATCACCGGCGGCGACAGCGGCATCGGTCGGGCCGCCGCGATCGCCTATGCGCGTGAGGGCGCCGATGTCGCGATCAACTATCTGCCCGCCGAAGAGCCCGACGCGCGCGAGGTGATGGCATTGATCCGCGCCGAAGGTCGCAAGGCGGTCGCCATCCCAGGCGATCTGCGCGACGAACGCTTCTGCCGGCGACTGATACAACAGGCGGCCGAACGGCTCGGCGGACTCGACATCCTGGTCAACAACGCCGCGCGTCAACAGACCCGGCCCGGCATCGCCGACATCTCCGCCCAGGATTTCGACGATACGATGAAGACGAACGTTTATGCGCCCTTCTGGCTGACCAAGGCGGCCGTCGAGCGGATGGGAGCGGGCGCCGTCATCGTCAACACGTCGTCCGAACAGGCCGGCGATCCTTCCCCCGACATCGTCGACTACGCCCTGACCCGCGCCGCCGTGCTGAATTTCACCAAAAGCATGGCCAAGCAGCTCGCCAGCCGGGGCATCCGGGTGAACGCCGTTGCGCCGGGACCGTTCTGGACGCCGTTGCAGGTGAGTGGTGGCGCGACACCGGACAAGCTGCGCAGCTTCGGCGAGACGACACCGCTGGGCCGCGCGGGACAGCCAGCCGAGATCGCCGCGTTGTATGTCGCCGCCGCCGACCCGAGCCTCAGCTATTCGACCGGACAGATCTTCGGCTCGTCCGGCGGAAACGGCCAGCCGGCATGACGCACATCGCCCGGGAACGTGCACACATCCGCTCCCGGGCAACCCCTTATTGTGGCTTCACGAATTTGAGGGTGAACCGGTCGCTCTCGCCAATCGCGGCATATTTTGCCCGGTCGACATCCTTCAGGCGATAAGAGGGCGGCAGCGTCCAGACACCCTGCGGATGGTCATGCGTATCCTTCGGATTTGCATTGACCTTCGACTCCCCGGCCAGACGAAAGCCCGCCGCCTGCGCCAGCCGCACCACGGTCGAGCGCTTGATATACCCGCTCGACTTCTCCCGCGCCGCATCCATCTCCTCCGGCAACCGGTGATCGACCACCCCCAGCACACCACCCGGCTTCAACGCGTCGTAAAACGCCTTGAACACACGCCCCGGCACCGCCGGATCATCCTGCATCAGCAGATTGTGGACGTTACGAAAGGTCAGCACTACATCCGCACTGCCCGCAGGTACGGACGATGCACCGGTAGTAAAATCAATCGTCTGGACCGACGTTTTGCCGTAAGCGCCTGCTTTGGCAGAAAGCGCGGTGCGGGTACGCTCCGCCTGCGATACCGGAACCAGCGCGATATACTGCCCGCGCCCCTTGACCATCGGCGCCAGGATTTCGGTGTACCAGCCACCGCCGGGAATGAATTCCACCACCGTCTGCGTCGGCTTCACGCCAAAGAATGCGAGCGTTTCGGCAGGGTGGCGATAACGATCACGCGCGCGATCGGCAGGCGTACGGGTGGAGGCGGCCACAGCGGCGGCGATGTCCTTGGTGGGACGAACGGACTGCGCTGCGACCGCTGCGCCCCCCAAAGCAGCGACACAGGCGAATGCGACAAGTGGACGGGACATGATGGGTCTCTCCTGAACGGCTGGCTTTCGGTCAGATCATGCCCCGCCCCCGCGGCGGAAACAACCGCGCCACGTGTCCGTACGGTCGTGATCGTCGCGGGCGCTCAACCGCTTGGACCCAATCTGGGTTAGCGACGTTACATGCCAGCAATAAAATGGGGGCGGCGCTGCACATCATTCATCTGGCACTCGGCGGCTGTCTGAAAGCGCCGCCCGTGACGTTCGGCATTACCGCCGATACCGGTGGCCATATCGCCTATGTTCTCGAGGCCGCCGCCGCACAATCGCTGCAAAAGGGCGTCGATGCCGTCAGCGTCTACACCCGCCTGTTCGATGATCCCGAACTCGGCACGGCGCATGCTCGCCGGTCGGAACGTCTTGGACCGAAACTGACCATTGAACGGATCGTCACCAACGACCGCCGCTATCTGGAGAAGGAGGAACTGGCCGGTGATCTCGCCGCGTTCGCCGAGGCATTCTGTCGGCACTTGGCCGCGCTCCCCCGCCTGCCCGACGTGATCCACGCCCATTTCGCCGATGCCGCTGATATTGCCAGCACGGCGCGGGCACGATTTGGCATCCCCTTCGTCTATACTCCGCATGCGCTTGGCATCGACAAGCGCAGGCAAGGTTTTGCCGGCGATGCGCTCGAGGCACGGATCACTGCGGAGCGAGCCGCGATCAGTCATGCGAACGCGATCATCGTATCGACGAGGGACGAGGCGGATCGCCAGATTGGCGGATACGGCATCACGGTCGCGGACCGGGTGCATTGTCTCCCCCCGGGTGTGCCGCAACGTGCCGCCCCGACGGGCGAGGCGACCCTGGCCGATCATCTGGATGCATGGTTCGATGATGCCAGCCTGCCCATCCTGCTCGCCATCGCGCGGCCGGTTCGCAAGAAGAACCTGGCGGCATTACTGCGCGCCTATGCTGCCGATCCCGCGCTGCGTGCTGCCGCCAATCTTGTGATTCTAGCGGGTCAGCATGACCATGCCACGGGCGAAGAACGCGCCGTGCTGGAAGAACTGGCGACGCTCGCCGCCGATCCGGCATTGGCTGGCAAAGTGGCGCTACCCGCACGCCACGACGCCTCCGATGTGGCAGCGCTCTATACACGCGCCAGCCGAGGCGGCGTGTTCGTCAATCCAGCGCTGCACGAGCCATTCGGCCTGACCGTCATCGAGGCCGCCGCGGCCGGCGTGCCGGTAGTCGCCACCCATAGCGGAGGTCCGGTCGAAATCGTCGCTGCCCTCGGACACGGTATGCTGGTCGACCCGCGGGACGAGGGTGCGATTGCGGACGCCTGCCGCGCGGTAATCAGCGACGCGGATCACCATGCGGCGCTTGCCGCATCGGCGGTGTCGCGGATTGGGTGGTATAGTTGGGAGCGTTATGCGGCGTCCTCGCTGGCGGTGTATCGTGCGGCGGGGCAGCCGCGGTTGCTGGCGTCGGATATCGACAATACGCTTACCGGATGTGCGGAGAGTGCGCGGGCGTTTGCGGCGTGGGCAGAGACGCGCGACATGCCGTTCGTGGTGGCGACGGGGCGTTCGTTCGAGGAGGCGAACCATGTGCTGGGTGCATGGGGTCTGCCGCGGCCGGATGCCTATATCGTCGATGTCGGCACGCGGATCATGCGACGCGACGGGGACGGAAACTGGCGCGCCTGTGCGGATTATGCCGCGCTGCTCGACCGCGACTGGGACCGGGATGGGGCGGCAAGGGCGCTGGCCGGCCTGTCGCTGACAGAGCAGCCGCCCACGGTGCAGACGCGGCACAAGATGAGCTTCTTCGGCGACAGCGCGACCACCGCGGCGATCCGCCGGGCGCTTGCCGATGCGGGCGTGGCGGCACGCGTGATCTTCTCGCACGGCCACCTGATCGACGTGCTGGCGCCAGCCGGGGGCAAGGCCGCCGCCATCGCCGCTTATGCCGCGGGCCTGGGCCTGCCGATGTCGGCGTGCATCGCGGCCGGCGACAGCGGCAACGACGCCGACATGCTGGCGGCGTGCGGCCATGCCATCGTCGTGGCGAATGCCGACGCCGATCTCGACCATCTGGCGCCGCGGCCGGGGCTGCATCGTACGGCGGGGAGGCATGCGGCGGGGGTGCTGGAGGGACTGGCGCTGTATGGGCTGGCGCTGGCGCCGATGCAGGTGGCGGCATGACCCGCCCCTTCGGCTATTTCGTCCATCATCAGGGGCGCGGCCATGCCGAACGTTGCGCCGCAATCGCCAACGCCCTGCCGCGCGATCGACCACTCACGATCTTTTGCGCGCGCGACGACATATTCCCGGCGCTGCCCGATCATGTCGAGATCATGCGCATCCCGTCGCTGTTCGAAGCCACGGGCGCAGAGGCGGGATCCATGGACTGGGTGCCGACCCCCGATACGCTGCACTGCGCGCCGTTGGGCTGGCCGGGCATCCGCCACGCGATGGCGACGATCGCGGGCTGGTTCGACCGCACAGACCCCGCGCTGATGATCTGCGACGTTTCTGCCGAGATCGCGCAACTGGCGCGCATCTGTTCGGTGCCGCACGTCAAGATCCTCCAGCACGGCGAGCGCACCGACCCCGGCCACCGCGCAGCCTATGACGGTGCCGCCGGGTTGCTCGCGCCCTTTCATGCCGATCTGGCGCAAACCGACTGGGATGCCGGCATGCGCGCGCGCACCTGCTTTGCCGGCGGTCTGGGCGTCGACACCCGCGTGCCCGAACGCGAAGTGGCGCGCCAACGCATCGGCATCGGCGAGCAAGAGGAGATGATCCTCGTCGTCGCAGGCGGCGGCGGCGAGGATCATCTCTGTCTCTTATACA
>NZ_CAMLAC010000207.1 GCF_946477935.1 uncultured Sphingomonas sp.
CCTTGCCCCCGGCCGCGCCCATTGGCGCGACGCGCCCGATCGCGCCCTCTTCCCCTTCGGCGCCGGCCTGTCCTACACCCGCTTCGCGCTCGATGCGGTGCGCGTGCCCGCCACCATCCCTTTCGGCGCATCGGTCGGCGTCTCCGTGCGCGTCCGCAACATCGGCCCCCGGCCCGGCCTGGCCTGCATCCGCCTCGAACTGCACGACCGCGTCGCCAGCCGCACCCGGCCCGTCTGGCAGATGAAACACTGGCAGCGACTGACGCTGGCACCCGGCGCCGAACAGCGCATCACCTTCACCCTGATCCCGGACGACCTCGCGCTGATCACCGCCACAGGCGACCGCGCGGTAGAACCGGGCGTCTTCGATCTGCGTTTATCGGAAGGCATCGACCACGCCACCGCCAGCTTCACCGTCCTCCCCCCTCAAAGCACCCATTTTGGAAACTAACGGAAGTTCTTCTGTTCCTTAACAAAGTCTGACACAACAGGCGCAAGGAGCAACATGCATCAAGAGGAGCCAGGATCGCGCGTCGAAGCGCTGGAGCGCAAGAACGCGGTGCTGGAGGGCATCAACCGCATTTTCCGTGAAATGCTGGCCATTCGTTCCGACGAAGCCCTGGGCCAGCTATGCCTGTCGATCGCCGAGGAGGTGACCGGCGCGACCATCAGCTTCATGGGCGCGATCAACACCGCCACCGACCAGTTGGACGATCTGGCGATCAGTCCGGGCGGATGGGCCGCCTTTTCGATGGACGATCCCGCCTTCCCCCACGGCGTGGCACCGACGGGCCTGAAGATCCACGGCATCTATGGCCGCGTGCTGCGCGATGGCCGAACCGAAATCGCGAACCGTCCCGCCACGCACCCGGATCGCATCGGCACGCCGCACGGCCATCCGCCGCTTGCATCCTTCATGGGCGTGCCGCTGCTGATCGGCACGCGCGTCGTCGGGATGATCGGGTTGGGCAACCGGCCGGGCGGCTTCGGGCCGGAGGAGCGCGAGGTGATGGAGGCGCTGGCGCCTGCCATGTGCCAGGCGCTGGTCAGCCGTCGCACCGGTCGGGCGCTGGCGACCAGCGAGAGCAAGTTCCGCCGCCTGTTCGACACGATCGACGAGGGCATCGCCCGGATCGAGCTGTTGTACGATGCCGATGGTGCCGCCACCACGCTGCGCTGGCTGGAGTTGAACCGCGCCTTTTCGCACCTGACCACACTCGGCGACGTCACCGGGCGGCTGGTAGACGAGGTCATGCCGCATTACCCGCGCGCATGGATCGAACGCTATGCGCAGATACTGCGCACGGGGCGCCCCGAACGCTTCGAACGGCATGTGCCGGAACTGGGGCGCTGGTTCTCCATCTATGCCGCCCCCGCCGCCGATGGTGGCGCCAACGAGGTCGCGCTGGTCTTCACCGATATCACCGACCGCAAACAGGCCGAGGCGGCGCTGCGCGAAAGCCGTGCGCGCCTGGAAACGCTGATCGCCGGCATTCCGCATCTGGTATGGCGGGCGGAGGATCACGGCGCCTGGACCTGGGCCAGCCCGCAATGGACCGCGATCACAGGCCAGGCGGGATCGGCCTCGCTGGCATTTGGCTGGCTCGATCGCATCCACCCGGACGACCACGAACGCGCGTGCGAAGCCTGGGCGCAGGCCGATGCACGCAGCGCCTATCGCGCCGATTATCGCATCTGGCATGTGGCGGAGGATCGCTATCGCTGGTTCCAGACCCGCGCGGTGCCACGCCGCGCCGAGGATGGCACGATCGTCGAATGGCTCGGCACCTCCACCGACGTACACGAGCTGCGGCAGTTGCAGGATCGTCAGCAGTTGCTGGTCGCCGAATTGCAGCACCGGGTGCGCAACATGCTGTCGGTCGTCCGCTCGGTCTTTGCCCGCTCGATCGAGATGGGCGATTCGCCCGAGGATGGCGCCTCGCACTTCAAGGGGCGGCTGGACGCGCTGGCCCGAACGCAGGTGATCGTGACGCGCAGTGCCAGCGGCCGGGTCGATCTGGAAAACCTGATCCGCGACGAACTGCTCAGCGTCGGCGCGGCCAACGCTCCCAATGTGCGGCTGGACGGACCCGATGTCGCCTTGCCCGCATCGGCGGCGGAATCGCTGGGGCTCGCGGTGCACGAACTGACCACCAACGCGATCAAATATGGCGCGCTGCGCTGCACGGCGGCGACCTTGTCGATCGGATGGGATGTGCTCGTCGCACAGGATGGTGAACGGACGCTGGTGCTGACCTGGGTCGAGGACGGCGTCGATGACATCACCGATGCGCCCATGCAGGGCTTTGGTCGGGAACTGATCGAGGATGCGCTGCCCTATCGGCTGGGCGCGCAGACGCGGCTGGAATTCGGACCGCGCGGCGTGCGCTGCACGATCGCCATCACATTGCATGAAGAACGGGAGGACGCACATGGCTTCGAGTTGCGATGAGGCGCATGACGATTTGACGGGCAAGCGCATCCTGATCGTCGAGGACGAATATTACATCGCCTCCGACCTGAAGCGCGCATTGCAGCAGGCCGGCGCCTCCGTTGTCGGCCCGGTCGGCGATCTGCGCCGCGGCCTGGCGCTCGCCGGAGAGGAGCCGCTGGATGCCGCGGTGCTGGACGTGAACCTCCAGGAAAGCGCATCCTTTCCTATCGCCGACGCACTCGACCGCCGATCGGTGCCCTACATGTTCCTGACCGGCTATGACGCATGGGCCTTGCCCACCGCCTATGCTGGCGCCCCCCGCCTCATCAAGCCGATCGGCGTCGATGCGGTGCTGAGCGAGGTGCAGGCATTGATCCGTCAGCCGCAAGGATAGCGTACCCAGGCGCAGGCGCTGCACGGCATCCGCTCCTCCCCGGTGGAAAACCGCTGGCGCCCCCGCCGACGCTCTGCTAAGCGGCCGCTTCCAGGCACCCGTAGCTCAGCTGGATAGAGCGCTGCCCTCCGAAGGCAGAGGCCACAGGTTCGAATCCTGTCGGGTGCGCCAGTCACATAATCTGGCGAATCGCTAAAATCCTAAAGGTTTTCATCTTCGATCCGGATCGAAGATGCAGTGGCACCCATCAGGAAGCGGGCAAAAGGCTGGTTCGTGCAGGTTAGCCGGGAACGGTACGAATCGGAGCGTAAAACCCTCTTCACCATGGAAGCGGCGGAAAACTGGGCACGGGAATGTGAAAGCCGTATTGGCCGCGGCGAGGACTCCCAGCATCGACGGCTGCTACCGGGAATGACACCGGGCGACCTGATCCAGCGCTACATCAATGAAGTGATCGGAACCCGAGCATAGTGCATGGCAGTCGCTCGCCTTTTCGCGCGCGACGTCCAGTCCGCCATAGACGTGTGACAGCCCCCATTCGTGGAGCCGCGCCGAAATATACGCGGCAACATCCTGCGACTTGGATGGACCTTTAAGTTGACGATCTTCGCCCATGACCGGGGGGCTGCTGCGTTGCCGGCGTACTGGCCATTTCCATGAGCGTCGCGCGCATCAGCCTTCGTTCACGCGGCCAGGCGACGCCCCGTTCTCCAAACGCATTCGGGGCGGCGCGAGATGATCGCGCCGCCCCGAACGTCTTGACGCTGGCGTCGGTCGTCAGAACGTCAGACGAACCGTCATCTGATACTGGCGATCGCTCTTGAAGTAGGTGCGCGGTGCTTCCAGCCCGTCGCGGTTGAGGACGAAGGTCGTCTTCGTGGTCGTATCCAGCAGATTCTGGACCTGCAGGCCGATCTTGAAGTTGCGGTTGACCGTGTAGATCAGCGATCCGTCCATCTGGCCGACACCCAGCGCATAGACCGGCAGGAACGGGAAGCAGCAGTCGCGATTGGTCAGCAGATATTTCGACCGCCAGCTATAGGCGACACGGGCATAGATCCCGCCCAGATCGTAAAAGCCCGAAACGTTGAAGTTGTACTTCGACAACTGCGCCAGCGGCAGGTTCTCGTACAGCCCCGCCACATCGAGCGGCGGACGATTGCCGTCCTCGGGCCGGTTGTCCGGCACCGCGTTCGGGATCTTGCCCGGCTCGATATAGGTGAAGGTCACCTGCGTCCCCAGCCCGCGCAGCGCGCCCGGCAGGAAGTCGTAGGTCTGCTGGTACGAAAGCTCGGCCCCCTTGATGTTGGCGTTGCCGGGCACGTTGACCGGGCCGTTGATCGTCGCGGCGAAGGTCTGGCCATTGTTGGTGAAGCTGCGGCTATACCCGAAATTGTCGAGGATGATGTTCGACAACTGCTTGTAGAAGACCGCGCCGGTCAGCGATCCGACCTTGGCGAAATACCATTCGGCGGTCAGGTCGACCTGCTTGGCGTCGATCGGCCGCAGGAACGGATTCCGCGCATTGGCACTGAAACCGTAGATGCCGGTCGTATTCGCCGTGGACGGGGTCAGGCCGACGAAGTTGCGCAGATCGGTAAAGCCCGGACGCGAAATCGCCTTCGATGCCGCCAGGCGGAACAGCAACTGCCCATTGGGCTGGAACTTGACGTTCAGGCTCGGCAGCCACTTGTCGAATTTCTGCGCGGCGACGTTCGTGTCCGACCCGCTGTTCGAGAAGGCGACGATCGCCTGCTGCTGTGCCTGCGGGACGGTACAGATCGGCCGAACGGTGTTGTTCGGATTCGGGCTGGCACAGAACTGGGCCACCGTTGCGAAGGCGCCAAGCGTGCTGCCGATGTTCGGGAAGGTGGTGCCGCCGAACGACTGGTCCTCCGTGTGGACGAACCGTACGCCGATATTGCCCGACAGGTCCGCTTCGCCGCCGCCGATATTGTCGACACCGAAGTCGAGACGGGCATAGCCCGAATAGGTCTTTTCGGTGATGCGGTAGACTTCGGCCGGCCGGAAATAGCCGTCGATCAGGTTCGCGCCGCGGTCCTCGAGCGGGGTATAACCGCCGCCCGACGCCTTGGTCGCGGTGCGCAGCAGGTTGGTCAGCGCATCATGATCGGTCAGGATGCTGTCCTTGATGCCCCAGACCGTCGGCGGCTGCACCGCCTGTCCGCGATAGAAATCGGCGAAGTTCACCGGCGCCATGCTGTCGACATACTTGTTCACGGTCGCCGTGCTGGAGGTCCAGGTGTCCGACACCGCGCCCCAGTTGTTGTAATCGTTGGCCTTCACCGTCTGGTCGCGGGTCGAATAGCGGCCACCGACGCGCACTTTGCGCAGGAACGAATCTTCGGACACGTCATATTGCGCGTCGGCGCGGAATGCCCATTCGTCGCCGTCGCTGTGCGTGCGGTTGTTCATCGCGTCGCGGATGAAGGTGTTGGTCTGTGACGCGAAATACGGGCCGATCGCCTGATTGTTCGGCGGAACCACCGTGATCTGCGGCACGTCGCCGCGTCCGTCGATCCTCACGCCGCTGAACGTCGCCAGCTCGACGACGTCGTCCGAATCGCGCGCCTTTGAATAAACATACTGCCCGTCAAAATTCAGGTGCAGGCGATCGGTCGGATCGAACTTGATGTTCAGCGACTGGTCCTGCGTGTACCCGTCGGTCTGGAAATACCGGTTGCCGAGCGTGGTGTATTGCCCGCCGCCCTGACGGATCAGCGTGCCGCTGGTGAACCGGCCGTCGTCATTATAGGTCGGTTGGGCAAAGCTCTGCCCGGCAATCGGTGCGAACGGGTTGTAGCCTTGCGGGAAGATCTGGGTCGCATCGCCATAATAGACGTTGGGCTCCACCGTGCGGTCGAGCCAGGTCTGCGACGACTCGGCGCGAAGGAACTGGGCGGTGACCAGCAGGTTGCCGGGCGCATTCTCATATTGCGCCGCCGCCGAATAACCGACGCGCTTGCGGTCGAACTCCTGCGAGCGCATGCCGGCACCCAGCGGCACGTACACGAAATCCCGGCCCGATGGCACCGGATAGCGATCCCACAGCGTCGACTGATACGGCGTGCCGGGATTCAGGATGCGGCCCTCGCCGGCGTCCTGCGTGCCGTTGCCGTTCCGGTCGTCGTTATAGCGTGGCAGGAACGCCGAATAGAAAACCGAGTCCGACCGGCTGCGCTGACGGTTATAGCTGCCGCTGGCCATGATGCCGAAACGGCCGCCGCTCGGGATATTCCACTGCTTGGAGAACAGCCCGACCACGGCCGGCTCGCTGCGCCCGTTATAGTCGCCATAGTTCACGCTGCCCGAGAGATAGATCAGCGTTTCCTTGGTATCGAACGGCTTGCGGGTATTGATGTTGACCGTACCCGAAATGCCGCCCTCGATCATGTCGGCGGTCAGGTTCTTGAAGACTTCGACCGAGCCGACCAGTTCGGTCGGCACGTCGTTGAAGCCGATCTCGCGACCGCCGCTGACGCCGAAGCTGTCGCGGCCGTTGAACTCGCCACGAACGTAGGACAGCCCGCGGATGGTGACGCCCGATCCTTCCACGGAGAAGTGCGCGGTGTCGCTGGCGGCGGCGAAACGGGTGATCGCGACGCCCGGCACACGCTGCAGCGCCTCGTTGACCGAACGATCGGGAAGGGCACCGATA
>NZ_CAMLAC010000208.1 GCF_946477935.1 uncultured Sphingomonas sp.
GTGTGGTGGATTGGGGCAGGCGGCGGCTCTGCTCGGCCGCATGCGCGATCTCGTCACGCCCCAGGCGGGTGAGCAGCGCGAGCAACGTGTCGTCATCCGCGGAAAGCCATTGGCGCAACGCCTCGCGGACCCGGCCTTGCATCAAGCGCCGGCGATCGACGTCAAGCGGGGCGAGAGCGGTTTCGGGCGAATCGGCAGACGGAGAAAGCATCACGCCGGGATATTACCAGAGTCGATCCGAAACTTCGCGGGAGCTGGAGTTTCAGATGCGGCACCGGTGCGGCAAAGCGGGATCAGGCGTCCCCTTCGTCCACATCGGGCGCGTCGTCGGCATCGGCGCCGTCTTCCAGTTCGGCTTCATCCTCGCGGAGTTCGGCGGCATCCTCGGCGGTGATGCCAAAGCGGGCTGCGACATCGGGCGCGAAGCGCAGCATGTCCGGACGCAGCTTGAGGAGGCTGATATCCTTGGACTTGCCCTCCAGCATCACGTCAAATTCAAGGCCTTCGGCGGTACGCATGAAGGTGCAGAATTCGAACGGATTGGTGAAATCGGCGTGGCCGGTCCAGATTGGCGGCCGCAACACGGTCTTGGTGCGCGCGCCCGGCTTGAGCGGCGCCTTAAGCTGCTCGCCCTTTTTGGGTTTGGCGCCGGGTGCGACCTTTTGCTTGATCTCGCGGAGTTCGGTGCGGGGGCTGGAAAAATGGATCTTGGGGCGAACGCCCGTGGGCCAGCTCGCCATGAACTTCTCAAGCGTATCACGCAGGTCGAGCCGCTCGGGATTGAGGCACCAGAAATGCTGATAGTCGAAGATCAGGCGGACGCCGGTGCGTTCGTGAATCCACAGCACGTCGGCGGCGGAGAAGCGGATATCGTCGTTTTCCAGGACGAGGCGGCGGCGGACATGCTCGGGGCATTGTTCCCACCCTGCGATCCAGCGCGCGCGGCTGGCCTCGTGATCGTCATAGACGCCGCCGACATGGGTGACCAGAACTGCTTCGTCGTTCAGCTCCATGCGGTCGAGCATTTCGGCCTGACTCGACAGATCCCAGATGCTCTTGGTGGTCAGCGCCGGATTGGGGGCATTGAGCAGCACATATTGCGAGGGGTGGAAGGACAGGCGCATGTCGAGCGCCTTGGCCTTGGCACCGAGCGCGCGAAGTTCGGCGTCGCTTTCCGCCACCATGTTGTGAAACTGCGGCATGTCCGGATGGGTCGCGTAAGGCGCGAGGTCCGATGACAGGCGGTACATGTCGATCTTCTGCTTCGCCAGATAGTCGAGAATGGCATCGACATACTCAAGCGAGCATTTGAGGTGTGGATTGCTCTGCCAGCGCCGCGTGTCGTTGGATTTCATGCCCGGCTTTCCCATGACCTTGACGGGAAAGCCCAGGCGAAGCGGCCGGTGGGTCATGCCGGTACGGCCTCGTCGATGCGGTAGTGGATCGGTTTGAACGAGCCGCCGTTCGATTGCAGGGCGGAGCAGGCGGTGAGGCCGATGACGAGGTCCATCTCGGCGCGGAAGCGGATGAAGTCGCCAGCCTTGCTGAGCGGCGGCTCGACGGTGAAGGCGCCGGTGGTACCGTCGATGGGTACGTTCATGAAGCAGTTGAAGGCGGTGGGGATCATGTCTGGCTGGACGCCGTAAGGCTCCAGCGCGGCGGCGAGGTTGCCGAAACAGCCCCTGTGCGGATCGGTGTCGCCATAGATGATCCGGAACGTATCCTTGGAACAGGGGGTCAGCAGGAAATCGTGACGGCCGACCGTGTCCTCCAGGATGGAGAGCATGACGTTGGAACGGTTGGAATAAAGCGGGTCGCCCGTCGTGAGATACAGCCGGCTGGCATAGTCGAGCGTGCGCCCCGACGAGATCACCTCGCGCAAATCGTCCGCGTTGAAGGCCAGCAGATCGGCGACCTGGCATCCTTCGGGATCGATGACGGTCAGTTCGGCGCCTTTGGGCAGACGGAAGCCGGCGCCGGAGCGGGGGGGGATCGTCTCAACCATGCGCCGCACCTCCGCCGCGATGAAAGGGGCAGCGCCAGTCCGAGGGCACTTCACGGCCGCTATACTGGCGGGCTTCGCTGATCTCGCCGTGGCGGGCGAGCATCGGATTGAGCGAGCCGGCGAGATCGAGGTCGCGCGCCAGGATGGAGGCGCGCAGCTTTTCGTAGCGCTGCTGTTCGCGCAGCACCTCGAACTGATCGTGCAGGTTGAAGACCATCGCAGGCGCGGCGAAGCGGCGCGCGGGGCGGCTGGCTGCGGGATGGAGGCCGACGACGAAGAACGCCTCGCCCGCGAAGCTGAGCGAGAAATGCGGGTCTTCGGGATCGGTGCTGACGCTGGGATCGGGTTGGTAGCCGAGCCATTCGTCCTTGTCGGACAGCGACTGGGCACGCGCCCACAGGTGCTGCTCGAAACCGGGCTCGTCCAGGTCGCCGGGACCCTCGAACAGCACGACGAGCGTGCGGAACAGCGCGCGATCGGCATGGTATTTGGCGACGGTGGTGGTGAGTGCGGGCAGGATGCGCATATCGTCCCAGGCGGAGCGCAGGTCGCGGGCGACGAGGATGTCCATCTGCCCCTTGGCCAATGCCGATTTTGCGCCCACGCACGGAAAACTCGCCTCCCGTATGCCACTGATAAATGCTTCGGCGAGAGGATGGTCGTTCTGGTAACTGATCGTTCGCATGGCCGATGGAACCCGCAGAGCCCAACAATGTTGCGTTAGTTGATGCTGCATTGACCTGGATTAAGACGAATGTTCGGTCCCCGAAATACAGGCGGTAAACGAGGAGCGGACAGCATGATAACCGATCTGTTTTTGCGGGGCCGCGGGCGGGAGAAGATGTCCGCCGTCGATGTGCAGGCGCTGGAGGACTCCGTGGAGGATGTCCGCACGCTGGGGCCAAGGCAGTTGCTGGTCGAGCGCGGGCGCGACGTGCAGAACAGCACGATCCTGCTGGAAGGCCTGATGTGCCGGTATATGGACGATCGGGAAGGGCACCGACAGATCGTGGCGTTCCATGTGCCGGGCGATTTCGTCGATCTGCACGGCTTCACCATGAAGCGGCTGGACCATGATATCGGTACGCTGACCCCGGTGCGCTACGGCGTGGTGCCGCATGCGCGCCTGACCACCGTGACCGAATCCTGGCCGCGCCTGACCCGGCTGCTGTGGTTTTCGACCCTGCTGGATGCCGCGATGCACCGCGAATGGATCTTCCGGCTGGGCCGGCTGGGCGCGGAGGGGCGGGTGGCCCATCTGTTCTGCGAGTTGCATACGCGCATGGCGATGATCGACCGGGTGACCGATGGCAGCTTCACACTGCCCGTCACGCAGGTGGATATCGCAGAGGCATGCGGGCTGACCAGCGTGCATGTGAACCGGGTACTGCGGAGCCTGCGCGAGCGTCATGCGTTGGCATTCAAGGGCGGCGTGGCGCGTATCCTCGACCTGAGGGCGCTGGAGACGCTGAGCGAGTTCGACCCGCTTTATTTGTACGGCAGCCACTTCGAAATGAGTGTCGCCTAGGGAGATGTGCTTATGGGTTCCATCGGGCCGGAGACCGTTGCCGGGAGGGCAAGCGCGGAACACGGCGTCGTCATGCTGGATGGACCCGATGGCGTTGCGGTGGCGATGACGCCTGCGGCCGCACGCGAAACCGGTCGCTCGCTGATCGCCGCGGCGGACGTGGCGGATGGACAGGAGCGACCGTCGCCGGACTGACCGCGCGGCGTCTGCAGCAAACGAAACGGGTCAGGGACCTTTACGCATTGTAGCATGAGCCTATGCTGGCGGGGTTTTTCCAACAGGAGCCCTTTGTGCGCCATGCCTTTCTCGCCGCCGGACTTGCGGCGCTGATGTCGACCACTGCCATTGCCGGGGGCCAGGCCTCCGCGCCCGCCGCAACGCCGGCCACCGCCAATCCGCTGCTCGCCACCTGGACCGGGCCTTATGGCGGCGTGCCACCCTGGGACAAGGTGAAGCCCGAACTGTTCCCGCAGGCGTTCGAGGTCGCACTCGCCGAGCGCGCGGCGGATTATGCGAAGATCGCCAACGATCCCGCAAAGCCCACCTTCGCCAACACCTTCGTGCCGATGCAGAATGCGGGCGAGCGGCTGGGGCGAGTGATGACGCTGTTCGGCGTAATGACCGGCAACATGAACACGCCGGCCTATCAGAAGATCGACCGCGAATGGTCGCCCAAGCTGGCCGCCGCACAGGACCGGATCACCTTCGATCCGAAGCTGTTCGGGCGGATCGAGGCGATCTACCGGAGCCGCGATACCGCCGGGCTGAACGCGCAGCAGAAGCGTCTGGTGACGCGCACCTACGATTCGTTCGTGCGGCAGGGTGCGAAACTGGATGCGGCGCAGAAGACGCAGTTGTCGCAGTACAACCAGCAGCTTGCCACCGCCTTTTCCGAATTTTCCGAGAAGCTGCTGGGTGACGAGGGCAAGGCGATCCTGGTCACCGACGAGCGGCAACTGGCGGGCGTGCCGGACAGCGTGAAGGCGGTGGCGAAGGCTGCGGCTGCCGAGCGGGGACAGACGGGCTGGGCGATAGTCAACACGCGCTCGGCGGTGGACCCGGTGCTGACCTTCGCCACCGACCGCGCACTGCGCGAAAAGGTGTGGCGCGGCTTCGTCAATCGTGGCGACAATGGCGATGCGAGCGACACGAATGCGACGATCGCGCGCATCGTGAAGCTGCGCGCCGACCGCGCGCACCTGCTGGGCTTCAAGACCCATGCCGACTGGCGGATGCAGGACACGATGGCCAAGACGCCGGCGGCCGCGATGGACCTGATGATGCGGGTATGGCCGGCCGCCAAGGCGCGCGTCGCGGAGGAAGTGCGCGACATGCAGGCGATCGCCGACAAGGATGGCGGCGCCCAGATCACGATCGAGCCCTGGGACTATCGCTTCTACCAGGAGAAGGTGCGCAAGAGCCGCTACGACCTGGATCAAGCGGAACTGAAGCCATATTTCGAGCTGAACAACATCATCCAGGGTTCGCTTTATGCCGCCAACCGGCTGTACGGGCTGAACTTCAAGGAGATCACCGGCACGGTGCCGGTGTTCGAGCCGAACATGCGCGTGTGGCATGTCACCGACCGGGCGGGCAAGGAAGTGGGCCTGTTCTACCGCGACGATTTCGCACGGACAGGCAAGCGATCGGGCGCCTGGGCAAATACCTATCGCGGGCAACGCAACCTGCCGCCGGTGCGCAACGTGCTGTCGTCGAACAACAACAACTTCGCCAAGGGCGCGCCGGGCGAGCCGATCCTGATCAGCCTGGACGATGCCGAGACGCTGTTCCATGAGTTCGGCCACGCCATCCATGCGATGCTGCAGGACGTCTATTATCCGGGGCTGGCGGGTACGCCACGCGACTTCGTGGAATATCCCAGCCAGGTGAACGAGCATTGGCTGTTGACCCGCGACGTGCTCGACAAATATGCGCGGCATTATCAGACCAAGGCGGCGATGCCGCAGGCGCTGCTCGACAAGATCAAGGCGTCCGAAACCTTTAATCAGGGCTTTGCGACGACCGAATATCTGTCCTCGGCGATCGTCGACATGAAGCTGCATACGGTGGCGGATGGCGTGGTCGATCCGGACCGGTTCGAGCGCGAGACGCTGGCCGAGATCGGGATGCCCAAGGAATTGGTGATGCGGCACCGCCTGCCGCAATTCAATCACCTGTTCTCGTCCGACAGCTATTCGGCGGGCTATTACAGCTATCTGTGGTCCGAGACGATGGATGCGGACACGTTTGCCGCGTTCGAGGAAGCGGGGAGCCCGTGGGACAAGGCGACCGCTGATCGGTTCGCCAAGGTGCTGCTGTCGACGGGGAACGAGACCGATCGGGCCGATGCGTACCGGGCGTTCCGGGGCCGTGACCCGGACGTGAATGCGCTGTTGAAGCAGCGTGGTTTCCCGACGCGGTAAAAGACGGCGTCTTTCAACCGGTATCGTTTTCCGGTTACGTGAACGCGCTGCGGGTCTTCGACCTGTGGCGCGTTTTTCGTATCCGGAAGGTCGGCTTGCCATGCGCATCGAACGAGTTGCCAAGCGTGTCGGGCTGATCCTGCTGGCAGTAGTGATCGGCCTTGCCGCATGGCTGTTGATCGCGCCGCCGACGCTGCTGCGCATCGGCAGCGGCTATACCGCCAAGATCGTGTGTTCCAACGTCTTCCTGGCGGGGCGGGATGCCGATCAGGTGCGCCGCGTCGACGTGCAGGCGCCGGGCAATCCGCTGTTGCGGCTGATGTCGGTCGATGTCGATCGGGGGCGTCGGGTGGTGACGGTCGCGATGCTGGGGGTGATCGGGCGCAATCAGGCGGTGTATCGGGAGGGGCTGGGTTGTACCACGGTGCCGGGGGGCGATGTGGAGCGGGTGCGGGCGCAGATCGCGCCGTCGCGGGCGATGCTGCCGCCGCCCGCACCGTCGGCGCTATGGC
>NZ_CAMLAC010000209.1 GCF_946477935.1 uncultured Sphingomonas sp.
GCGGGTCCCCTCCCTCTCCCCGTAGGGGAGAGGGCGTGAAAGGACATGGACATAACTCGTGACCGGGATGCCAAGCGCAAGGATGCGCACCGTGCCACAGGCCTGCGCCGCGGGTTGCAGCAGATGCGCCGGCTTGGCGGCACCGAGCGCCAGCGTGATGTCGCACATGGCCGCGCCCAGCATGGCGCCGTCATCAGTGCCGACCCCGCTCGGCATATCCACTGCGATGCGCAACCGCGCGGCGCGGGCGAGTCGGTGGAGCGGCGCGGCGATTTCGTCGGCCAGCGGCCGCGACAGGCCGGTGCCGAACAGCGCATCGACCAGAATGGTGGCAGGTTCCGCCTGTGCCAGCGTCTCGACCGGGCCGCCCCACCCTGCGGCCGCGCGTGCGGCGACCTCGGTCTTTGCGGGACCGGACGCGGCGACGCGTACCCTCGCCCCCATGCTCTGCAGCGCAGCGGCAGCGACATACCCGTCGCCGCCATTGTTGCCCGGGCCACACAGGATCAGAATGTCCGCACCCGCCGCCAGACGGTGGACGGCGACCGCGACGCCCTCGCCCGCGCGCTGCATCAGCGTATCGACGTTGGTGCCGGCCGCCACCGCCGCATCCTCGGCCGCGCGCATCTCGCTCGCGGTCAGGATCGGCTGGCCGTCCAGCGGGATCATGCGCCCTTGATCGTCGCGGGCAATCGGTAGCGGTCCTGCCCGATCGAGACGTCGATTCCGTCTGCGCCGACCACCGTGACGCGCGCGGGCTCTGCGCCATCGGCGGCGACCACGCCGCGGCCGTCATCCGTCACGCGCAGGCGGTGGAAGCCGCCATCGCCATGACGCACGGTCAGGACCAGGCCCTCTGCGTCCACCATCCGCTCGACGGTGCAGTTCGGCTCCAGCGGCGCGTTGCCGCGCGCGCATGGAATGCGATCCGCGTCCGCTGCGGGGATCGCCTCGTTGGAGGCCGTCTCGCCGGACGAACAGCCGGCGAGCGCGAGCAGAAGCAGGGCAGCAGCCCGATCAGATATCCGCATAGACATGGGTTTCGGCGCCTGCTCCCGGATGGGTGACCGCGCCCTTATAGGCCGGCCCCACGTTGCGCGCATAGCGCCACAGCACGCCCGACTGATAATCGTTCTGCCGCATGGTCCAGCGGGCACGCCGATCGGCAAGCACGGCATCGTCGACCAGCAGGTCGATGGTGCCCGCCTCTGCATCGATCCGGATGGCATCGCCATTCTCGACCAGCGCGATCGGGCCGCCGTCCGCCGCCTCCGGCCCGACATGGCCGATGCAGAAGCCGCGCGTGGCACCCGAGAAGCGCCCATCGGTGATCAGAGCGACCCGTTCGCCCATGCCAAGACCATAGAGCGCGGCGGTGGTGGACAGCATTTCGCGCATGCCGGGCCCGCCCTTTGGCCCTTCATAGCGGATCACCACGACCTCGCCGTCCTGGATCATCCGCGCCTCGACCGCGGCAAAGGCATCCTCCTCGCAGTCGAAGACGCGTGCCGGCCCTTCGAACTGGAGGCGCTTCATGCCGGCGACCTTCACGATCGCGCCCTCGGGCGCCAGCGATCCGCGCAGGCCGACGACGCCGCCGGTCGGGGTGATCGGCGTCTTGACGTCGTAGATGACCTTCTGGTCGGGGTTCCAGGTAACTTCGTCGATATTCTCGGCGAGCGTCTTGCCGGTGACGGTCATGCAGTCGCCGTGCAGATAGCCGCCCGCCAGAAGCGTCTTCATCAGCATGTAGACGCCGCCGGCCTCGTACATGTCCTTGGCGACATATTTGCCGCCCGGCTTCAGGTCGGCGATATAGGGCGTGGTCTTGAACGTCTCGGCAACGTCGTGAAGGTCGAAGTCGATCCCCGCCTCGTTCGCCATCGCCGGCAGATGGAGCGCGGCGTTGGTAGAACCGCCGGTCGCGGCGACGACGCGCGCGGCATTCTCGAACGCCTCGCGGGTGCAGATGTCGCGCGGGCGGATGTTGCTTGCGACCAGCGCCATCACCTGCTCGCCCGCCGCCTCGGCAATGCCGTGGCGGTCGATAAAGGGCGCCGGCATCATGTTCGAATTGGGGAGCGACAGGCCGATCGCTTCGCCCACGCACGCCATGGTGTTGGCGGTGAACTGCCCGCCACAGGCGCCGTGGCCGGGGCAGGCGACCTTTTCGAGTTCGATCAACTGCTGGAGCGGACAATTGCCCGCGGCATGCTGGCCCACCGCCTCGAACACGTCGACCACGGTCACGTCCTTGTCGTGGAAGCGGCCGGGCAGGATCGATCCGCCATACACGAAGATCGACGGGATGTTCAGGCGGAGCATCGCCATCATCATGCCGGGCAACGACTTGTCGCAACCCGCAAAGCCGACCAGCGCGTCGTAGCAGTGGCCGCGCACCGACAGCTCGACCGAGTCCGCAATGACCTCGCGGCTGACCAGCGAAGCCTTCATGCCTTGATGGCCCATGGCGATGCCATCGGTGACGGTGATCGTATTGAAACGGCGCGGCATGCCGCCGCCGCGGATCACACCGCCCTGTGCCGCATCGGCCTGCGCATCCAGCGTGGTGTTGCACGGTGCGGAATTGTTGCCTGCGGAGGCCAGTGCCACGAACGGCTTGGCGATATCCTGCTCGGTGATGCCCATCGCATAATAATAGCTGCGATGCGGGGCACGCTCGGGACCGACGGAGACATGGCGCGACGGCAGGCGGGATTTGTCGAACTGGTGGGTCATGGCGCAGCCCTATGTCGTGGAAGGGGGCTGCGGCGCAAGCTTCTTTCGCGCAAATGGGCCTAGAGAGGTCCAGGCGAAGGCGTGGGAGGCTTCTTTTGCACCGGAGATACGATCGTGCGGTCAAATCTCCCCTCCCCTTCAGGGGAGGGGCCGGGGGTGGGGCGCTTCCGCAGACGCGACGCCGGCAATCAGGCCAAGCGTCCTACAGTTCGCCCAGCGCCTTGGCGACGCCATCCATGGTGAACGGCTTCTGCAAGCGCGGGCGATCGCGGAAGCGCTCGTCGACGGAATCGTCGCTGCCACCTGTCGCGAAGACGAATGGCACGCCGCGTTCGGCCAGCAGTTCGGCGACGGGGGTGCTCTTTTCACCGCCTCGCAGGTTGACGTCCAGGATCGCAGCGTCGATGCCCCCCGCCTCGACTCGCGCGATCGCGTCCTCGACGCTGTCGGCGGTGCCCGCGACCTGCTTGTCGAGGATGTCGAGGAAATCCTCGAGCATCATGGCGATCAGGGGCTCGTCCTCGACGATGAGGATCTGGACAGGTTCGTTCATCGCCCCTGCCCTTATCACGGATTTACGGAACCGCCAGAGCCTTGTTGCAACAGCACCGCGCGCGTCGCCTCCGCCAGTTGCTGGACGGAGAAGGGCTTGGGCAGGAATGCGACATTGTCGATGTCGATCGAGCGGCGCAGTTGCTCCTCGGCATAGCCCGACATGAACAGCACCGGCAGATCGGGATAACGCTGGCGGACCTGGCGGACCATGGTGGGGCCGTCCATCGTCGGCATCACCACGTCGGAGATCAGCAGGTCGGGCTTGTCCATCGCGGCGAGCATCTCCAGCGCGGCCTCGCCATGCTCCGCCGCCTTGACGGTATAGCCCTGCCGCGTCAGCGCGCGCTCGGCGACCGCACGGACCATGTCCTCGTCCTCCACCAGCAGCACGGTGCCCGTGCCCCACAGGTCGGCCGGGCGGGTGGGGGCGCGTGAACTGAGTGGCTTTGGCTGCGGCGCGGCGGGCGCGGCGTGGATCGGCAGGTAGATGGAGAAGGTCGCCCCCTGCCCCGGCTTCGAATCCGCAAAGATCCAGCCGCCGGACTGTTTGACGATGCCGTAGACCGTCGATAGGCCGAGGCCGGTGCCCTTGCCCAGTTCCTTGGTGGTGAAAAAGGGCTCGAAGATCTTGGGCAGCACGTCTGCGGGAATGCCCGCCCCGGTGTCGCTGACGATCAGCGCGGTATAGTCGCCGACCGGCAGGATGTCGGAGGCCATCGCGCGGACATCGGCGGCGGACACGCTGCGCGTCTGGATCGTCAGCGTCCCGCCGGCCGGGCCGTTCGCCTGCACGATCGCGTCGCGCGCATTGACCGCCAGGTTGACGATGACCTGCTCCAACTGTCCCGGATCTGCACGCACCGGACCCAGGTTGCGGCCATGGCTGACGTCGAGCCGCACCGTCTCACCCATCAGCCGCTTGAGCAGGTTCGACACCTCCGACACGACATCGGGCAGTTGCAGGACCTGGGGCCGCAGCGTCTGCTGGCGGGAGAAGGCGAGCAGCTGGCGGGTCAGCGCCGCGGCGCGGTTGGAATTGGAGCGGATCTGCTGGATGTCGTCATAGTCGCTGTCACCGGGCGAATGGCGCATCATCATCAGGTCGCAGTGGCCGATGATCGCGGTCAGGATGTTGTTGAAGTCGTGCGCGACACCGCCCGCCAGCTGCCCCACCGCCTGCATCTTCGTCGCCTGCGCCACCTCACGCTTCAGCCGGCTCTCCTCCGAATTGTCCTTCAGGCTGAGCAGCACCGACGCGTCACCCAGCCCGCGCGCCCCGGCGATCGTCAGCGCGACAGGCTCGTCCGGATGATCCTTCAGCCGCACCGCCATATCCGCCGAATGCGTCGCCCCACCCGCAAAGCGACGTATAGCGTCGGCCACCGCCCCCTTGTCCTCGCGCACCACCAGATCGCCCGGATAAAGCGGCGGCGCGGCAGCGTTCACCCCGGCTGCCCGCATGAAAGCATCGTTCATCTGCAGGAAGCGCCCATCGCGATCGACTAGCGCCATGCCGAACGGCATCAACGCGACCAGGGTGCGCACATGCTGCGTCGCGCTCGCCCCGATCGCTGGCGCGGCGTCCTCCTCCTCATCGATCAGCGCGACCAGCATCGGCACGCCGTCGCCCTCGACGAAAGGCACCTGCATGAGCCGCAACGGCGTGCCGTCCAGCCCCTCCCGCTCGAAGCGGAGCAGGCCGCGGCTGTCGGTGATGAGGAAACGGGCGAAGTCGCGGCCGGCGATGCTGTCCTCGGCCCGGCCCAGCGCGCGGGCGGCCAGCACGCGATTGGCGGCCCGTACACGGCCATCCGGTCCGACCACCGCCGCCATGATCCCCGCTGCGCCGAACCGGTCGCCGTCCGCCCCGGCGATCAGCGCCTCGACCATTTGCGCCAGATCCTGCTCCACCGCCACGACGAAGCGCCAGACGAGCATGTCCGCCTCGTCCCCCGCCCGGGTAACCAGCGCAGACACCCGCACACCGTTCGCCAGCAGGCGGTCGGCACGCCCCAGCCCGTCACGCCACGCCGCGCGGCCCGCATGGGTCAGTGCAGCGACACCCTCGCCATCCAGCGGCAGACCCGGGGGCGTCGGCGAGCCATGGAACAGCGCCTCATAGGCGTCGTTGGCGCAGACCAGCCGTCCGGCACGATCGGTGACCGCGATCGCATCGTCGCTGGTATCGGCAACCACACGGGTGAAATCCCAGTCGAGCGCGCGGCGCTCCGGCACGCGGGCGGGCGTCAACAGACGCCACGCCACCACCCCGCCGCCGGTGACCAGTCCTGCGCCCAGAAAGCCCGCGGCGAACGGCCAACTGCCGACCACCGCGAAAACGAGGATCGCGGCAAGCAGTCCCGACCCGATCGTGACGAACAAGGCGGTCTGAACTGGAGAAAGCGTTCGGGTGGAAGCCAACGTCGCCATGGATCACGTCTTCCGATGGCGGAGGATGCCGGTCAAGCGGGATCCGCGCATGCCCGCATCGACATGGCCGGACTCAAGGCTCCGGCAGCGCGGTGCTGCCGGGAAGCCCAATCCGAACGCCCTCCCCCGGCAGGGAGAGGGCGTCCAGGACTTACCAGATACGAACGCGCTGTTCGGGCGTCAGGAATAGCGCGGTGCCCGGCTTCACGTCGAACGAGGCGTACCACGGGTCGAGGTTGCGCACGGTCAGCACGCGCTGATGGCCAGGTGCATGCGGATCGGAGAGCAGCGCCTGACGCAGCGCCGGTTCGCGGAACTTGGTCCGCCACACCTGCGCCCAGCCATAGTAGAAACGCTGGTCGCCCGTCGTGCCGTCGATCACCGGAGCGGGCTTGCCGCCCAGCGACTTGTGATACGCATCCAGCGCCACCGTCAGGCCGGCGAGATCGGCGATATTCTCGCCCAGCGTCAGGCCGCCCTGCACATGCTGGCCGGGGATCGGTTCATAGGCGTCATATTGCGCGACCAGCTTGTCGGTGAAGCTCTTGAAGCGCTCCACGTCCTGCGGCGTCCACCAGTCGGTCAGCTTGCCGGTCGCGTCATATTTGCGGCCCTGATCGTCGAAATGGTGGCTGATCTCGTGGCCGATCACCGCGCCGATGCCGCCATAGTTCACCGCCGGATCGGCGTTGGGATCGAAGAACGGCGGCTGGAAGATCGCGGCCGGGAAGACGAC
>NZ_CAMLAC010000210.1 GCF_946477935.1 uncultured Sphingomonas sp.
CTCGCGCCCCAGCCCCACGACCATCGCCAGCGTCAGCACCGCGCCGATCACCGCCGGCCAACGCCGCTTCAGAGTCTTCAGCGGCACCAGCCCGGCCAGATCGGCCGGCACATCCGCGATACGCTGCGATGTCATACGCCCGTCCCGATCAACAGAGTTCTTCACCAGGATTCTGTTCAACGCTTCATCGCTCGAATGGCGCGCGGAACCCGCGAGCCGTTATCCATGAAATGCGTCGTACGTGTGACCGCAAACGATCGCAATGGAGCGCCAGCGGACGATTGCCTCGCCTTCTGGACACCCTTAATCGCCAGACGATGCCCGCGCGTCACGTCCTTACTTATGCTCAAGCACTTCGCGGCGGCGTGGAGCGGGCGCAGCTTCGTCTCATCCGCGGATGGCTCGATGCCGGACGCGATGTGACGTTGCTTTTGGGCGAGGAAGGCGGCGCCTTTGCGGGCGAACTGCCCGACACGCTGCGGCCGATTCGCTGCGGCCGGCTGGCGGTTGCGCTGCCCCGCACCGTCGCCGATCTGCGCCCGGACATCCTGTTCTGCCCGGGCAACCATTATACCGGGCTCGCCGCCTGGACGCGCCTGCGCCTGGGGCCCGATTGCCCGCCGATCGTCGCCAAGATGTCGAACGCCTGCCACCGGCCGGATTTCGCCGCGCCCGTCCGCTGGGGTCATGCGCGCTGGCTGGCCGCGCACCGTCACTTCCTCGACGGCCTCGTCGCGATGACCCCGGCGACCGCCGCGGAGGCGACCGCCGCCACCGGCATGGCTGCCGCTGTCATCCCCAACCCGCCCGCCCCGACGCCGCCGGTCCGGTCACCACCCGCGCGGCGCACGATCGTGGGGGTCGGCCGGCTGGAGCCGCAAAAGCGCTGGGACCGGCTGATCGCGGCGCTGCCGCACCTGGACGACGATATCCGGCTGGTCATCCACGGCGAAGGCAGCTTGCACCCGCTGCTGGAGGCACAGATCGCCCGCGCCGGGCTGCAGGACCGCGTCGCCCTGCCCGGCCATGCCGCCGATCCGCTGGCGGCGATGATGGAGGCGCATGTCGTCGCGCTGGTCTCCGATTATGAAGGGGTTCCCGGCGTGCTGCGCGAGGCGCTGTCGGTCGGTCGCCCGGTCGTCGCCACGGCTTCGTCGCCCGCCGTGGCGGAGATCGTCGCCACGCCCTTGCACGGCACCGTCGTCGACCGGGACGATGCACGCGCGCTCGTCGCCGCATTGCGCCACTGGCTCACCCTGGGCACGCCCATGCCGCACCCCGTCGCGCCGCCCGGCCACGACGCGCCCGCGCGTTATCTGGCGCTATTCGACCGGATCGTCGCCATCCGTTGACCCGTCGCGTTCTTCCTCCCGCTCGGACGAGCGTTCCAGCGCGGTCTTGATCGCGGCGGTCATCGGATCGGCCAGCGCCAGCCCCAATATGCCGAACAGCGTGCCCGCCATGATCTGCGCACCCAGTGTCAGCGCGGGCGGCAGGTCCACGGTCTTCTTGGCGACGATGGGCAGCAGGACATAGCCGTCGAAGGTCTGCACGATCACATAGGTGCCGATCGCCCACAGCCCCGTATCCACGCCGGACGAGAAGCCCACGGCGATCATCAGCGTGCCCGATATGAAGGCGCCGATATTGGGAATGAACGCCAGCAGCCCGGTCAATATGCCCAGGATCATCGCCATCGGCACGCCGCCGATCATCAGCGCGACCCCGGTCAGCACCCCCTCGATCGCCATGCCCAGCAACCGCCCGGCGAGCAGCCGGCGCAGCACCTTGGCCATGCGCTCCAGCACCAGCCCGAACTCCGCCCGGTTGGCGCGCGGCACCATCCATTCCAGTCCGCGCTGATAGGCGCGCGGGTCCATCGCCACGAACAAGCCGACGACCAGGATCATGAACAGGGTGGTCAACGCGCCCACCGCGCTGCCCAGCCACGCGGTGATCCGCCCGATCGATCCCATCGCCTGGCGCGCCAGCCCGCTGACATCCGAAGCGCCGGGCATCAGCCCCTGCGCGCTCAGCCAGCTCGTCACCTTGTTGGCCTGCTCCTCCAGCGTGGAGCGAAGCTGCGTCACCTGCTTCGTCACTTCCACGCCCGTCAGGTAGAAGGTGCCGAGCAGGAACGCGACGACCAGCAGGCATATGATCAGTAACCGCCAGCCGCGCCCGATCGGCAGCACCCGGCCAAGCAGCCGCACGCCCCCGTCCAGCACGGCTGCGAACACCAGCCCGGCAAAGATGATCAGCAGCGGCTGGACCAGCAGCACGATCAGCGCCAGCGCCGCGGCCAGCCCGATCCAGATCGACGCCCGCTGCAGTTCACGGCGCGCGTACGTGCTTCGCCACTCCAGCGGTGCCGCCTCCGTCACGTCCGGCGCGCCGCCAGCCGGCCGATCGGTCATGGCTTCGTCTCGACCGGGTGCAGCGACGCGCCCGCCCGGCCGGAGCGCAGCGACCCCCACCAGGTCAGCGGGTTCAGCGTCGCGTCGCCGTCCAGGCTGAACGTCACGAACTCGGCCCGCCCGCCCAGATTTTCATAGGGCACCGCGCCCCCCAGCCCCAGTTCGGACAGCGCGAAGCGGCTGTCGGCGGAGCGGTCGCGATTATCGCCCATCAGGAAGACATGGTTGGCGGGAATACGGATGGGCCCGTAATTGTCACCCGGGCTCCACCCCAGTTCCACCGTGTCGTAGCGGCGGCCGTTCGGCAGCGTCTCGGTCACGATCGGCAAGTGGCACACCTCGGTGCCGTCGGCGCGGGTGATGCGCGCCTCCTCGCCATAATCCTCGGCCTTGCACGGGCTGTTGGTGTCGACGGGGATGTCGTCATAATGCACCGCACCGCGACCCACCGGCTTGCCGTTCAGGATCACCGTGCCGTCGCGCACCTCCAGCCGGTCGCCCGGCAGGCCGATCACGCGCTTGATATAATCGTTGCGCGTGCCCGGCGGCGTCACGATCACCACGTCGCCGCGCGCCGGCAACGATCCGAACAGCCGGCCCTGGATGAAGGGCAGTTGCACCGACCAGCTATCCTCGGGCTGGCGCAGCACCAGCCCCTTGAAGATCGCGACCGGGTTCGGAATCGTCGGCGACACGAACGACCAGCCATAGGCGAATTTGGACACCACCAGCCGGTCGCCGACCTGAAGGCCTGGCAGCATCGATTCGGAGGGGATGTAGAACGGCTTGGCGATAAAGCTGTGGAACCCCAGCACGATCAGGATCAGCCAGAAGATCCCCTTCACCTCGCCCCACCAGTCGGTGCCGGTCCGCCCGTGCGTGTCGGCCGCACGTGTCTCAGGCGTGCCCGCGCTGCTCGGCTGGGGTGCCTGATTGCCGTCCAACACCGCGTCCTTCATGGATTGGCTTCCGGTATCGCCTCGATAATCACGAAGGCCTGCGCCCAGGGATGATCGTCGGTCATGGTCAAGTGAATATGTGCGCCGTGGCCCGCAGGGATCAGCGCGTCAAGTCTCGCTTTCGCGCCACCCGTCAGGGCCAGTGTCGGCGCTCCCGAAGGGGCGTTGACGACCCCGATGTCGCGCATGAACACGCCGGCGGCAAACCCTGTCCCCACCGCCTTGGAAAACGCCTCCTTGGCGGCGAAGCGCTTGGCCAGCGTGCCCGCCTTGGTGAACGGTCGCCGCGCCGCGCGCGCCAGTTCCACCTCTGTAAACACACGATTCTCGAACCGCGCCCCGAACCGCTCCAGCGAATGCGCGATCCGCTCGATCGAACACAGGTCCGACCCCAGCCCGATAATCACCGGGCCGCATCCATTTCGGCCCGCATTCGCCGCACCGCTTCGCCCAGCCCGGTGAACAGCGCCTCGCCGACCAGGAAGTGCCCGATATTCAGTTCGCGAACCTGCGGAATGGCGGCGATGGCGGCGACATTGTCATAGGTCAGGCCATGACCGGCATGCACCTCGATGCCGTTCTTCGCCGCCAGTGCCGCGGCATCGGCCAGCCGGCGCAGTTCCTCGGCACGCGCCTCGCCCTCCAGCTCGGCATAGCGCCCGGTATGCAGCTCCACCACCGGCGCGCCCAGCGCGATCGCCGCCTCGATCTGGCGCGCATCGGGCTCGATGAACAGCGACACGCGGATGCGCGCGGCGCTCAGTTCGCGCACCAGCGGCGCCAGATGATTATGCTGCCCGGCCGCGTCCAGCCCACCCTCGGTCGTGCGCTCCTCGCGCTTTTCCGGCACGATGCAGGCGGCGTGCGGGCGATGCTTCAGCGCGATCGCCAGCATCTCGTCGGTCGCCGCCATCTCCAGGTTCAGCGGGATGGTCAGCCCTTCCGACAACCGCGCGATATCGTCGTCGGTGATGTGCCGCCGATCCTCGCGCAGATGCGCGGTAATGCCGTCCGCGCCCGCCTCCGCCGCCAGCAGCGCGGCGCGCACCGGATCGGGATATCCCGCCCCGCGCGCGTTCCGGACCGTCGCGACATGGTCGATATTGACCCCCAGCCGCAGATGCCCGGCCATCAGGCGGCGGCCCGGCTGCCCGGCTTCACCGCCGGGATCGCGGCCAGTTCGGGCGGCAGGGCGTCGGGATCATAGGTCGGCACGTCCAGCCGGATCAGCGGAAAGAAGGGCACGCCCAGGTCCGCCGTCCCGTTCGAACGGTCGACCAGCGCACCCGCCGCGATCACCCGGCCACCGGCCGCCTCGATCGCGACGATCGCCTCGCGCCCCGACAGCCCGGTGGTGACGACATCCTCCATCATCAGCACCTCGGTGCCCGGCTCCAGGCGAAAGCCGCGACGCAGCTCGAACGTGCCCGTCGGCCGCTCCACGAACATCGCCTCCACGCCCAGCGCACGGCCCATTTCGTGCCCGACGATCACGCCCCCCATCGCCGGCGACACCACCGCCGCGATCCGCGCCTTCAGCTCGGCCGGAATACGCTCCACCAGCGCCTCCGCCAGCCGCGCGCCCCGCCGCGGGTCCATCAACACGCGCGCACATTGCAGATAGCGTGACGAACGCAAGCCGGACGACAGGATGAAATGCCCTTCCAGCAGCGCCTGTGCGGCGCGGAATTCGGCCAGCACGTCGTCGTCGGTCATCTTCGGGCTCCGGCAGTTGCGGCGGCCGTCATAGGCATGCCCGCAACGCCGCGCAACGCGGCCTGCGGGGGATTTTGGCCGTTGATGGCTTGAGGGATGGCGCCTCCATGCTATAGCTGTCCGCAAAAGGCGGCTTCCTGCGTTCGCAAGGTCCAAAAACGATACGCCTGGCGCATGGGAGAACAACTGGGGTGACCATTGGCATGCGCATTTCGGGTTTGAAGGGATTGGCGATCGCGGCGAGCCTTGCCTGTACGGGCTTGGCCACGATTGCTGGCGCCGCGGCGCCGCAGGCGGCGGCCGAACCGGCCGGCGTGTCGAACACCGCCCCCACCTCTGCCGCGGCCCCTGCGACCGCCGCGCCCACCAGCCCGCTGCTCGCCCAGAACGGCGCGCCCGCGACCACGATCCAGCCCGGTATCGGCATTCCCGTGGACGGCGAAATGGGCCTGCAGCCGCAGGTGACCAAAAATGGCGAGTTCGCGCACTGGATGCACAATGCCGTGCTGCTGCCCGTCATCACCGCCATCTGTCTCTTGGTGCTGGCGCTGCTCGGCTGGGTCGTCGTCCGCTATCGCCGCGCGGCCAACCCGATCCCGTCCAAGACCAGCCACAACACCACGATCGAGGTGCTGTGGACGCTGCTGCCGGTGCTCGCGCTCGTCGCCATCGCGGTGCCCTCGATCGGGCTGCTCCAGGCGCAGTTCAAGCCCGCCCCCGCCGGCGCCGTCACGCTGAAGGCGATCGGCAACCAGTGGTATTGGACCTATCAATATCCCGATCACGGCGGCATCGAGCTGACCGCCAACATGCTGAAGGAGCGCGGCGAAGTCGCGCCGGGCGAGCGGTTCCGCACCGATGCCGACGGTCCCCGCCTGCTCGCCGCCGACAACCGCGTCGTGCTGCCGGTCGGCGTGCCCATCCGCCTCATCACCACCTCGAACGACGTCATCCATAGCTGGGCGATCCCCGCCTTCTGGATGAAGCTGGACGCGGTGCCCGGCCGCCTGAACGAGACCAGCTTCACCATCGAGAAGCCGGGCCTGTATTTCGGCCAGTGCTCGGAACTTTGCGGCCCGCGCCACGCCTATATGCCGATCGCGGTGCAGGCCGTGCCGCCCGCGCAGTTCGCCGCCTGGGTCCGCGCCAAGGGCGGTCAGATGCCCGGCAGCGTCGCACCCTCGTCCGCGGTGATCCCGCAGCCGGGCGCCGACACCTCGGCCGGTGCGCAGGAGGCCGCGAACGCCGCCGATGCCGCCACCGGTCCGGCCGACAACGCCGCCACCGAAACCGCTCCCGCCACTAC
>NZ_CAMLAC010000211.1 GCF_946477935.1 uncultured Sphingomonas sp.
ACGTGGGGGCAGGGGCGGCGGGGGCCGCCTGAGTCGCGGGCGTACGGGCCAGCGACGTATCGATCTGCGGGGCGGCGCGCGTCGCCGCATACACCGCGAGCACGATCGAGAAGCCGACGAACAGCGTTGCCAGCACCGCGGTGGCGCGCGTCAGGAAGTCGGCCGCGCCACGTGCCGACATCAGCCCCGACGGGCTGCCGCCCATGCCGAGTCCGCCACCCTCCGACCGCTGCATGAGGATCACCGTGACCAGAGCCGCGGCGATGATGGCGTGAACGACGAGCAGGAAGGCGAACATGGAGGGCTGGATTTCCCGGGCAAAGCTTGTGTGTAACGGCACGCACATAGGCGAGGGGTCGCCGGCGATCAACCGGGGGAACGACCGGCAGTGGGCGGCGCGATCCGCCACCTTCCTGTCACGACCATGACGCAAACGCAGCGATTCGACGGAAACCTGCCGTGCCAAGCGGCGTTATGACTGCGAAACAACGCCCGGCAAACGCCCGGAACAGCTAGTGGATTCGCGAACGTGGCAGCACCTGTCGAAGCCCAGTCGCTGGCGGTATGGATGACCGCGCTGGTGGATTATGTGCGATCCGGTGAACCGGACCTGACCAATCGGCAGATGGCCCTGTTGATGGTTGTATATCTGCGCCCCGGCCCGCATACGGTGCGCGGTCTGGCGCGCTGTTTGAACGTGTCGAAGCCGGTGGTGACGCGTGCCTTGAACAGATTGGGCGCCCTCGGCTATCTGCGCCGCCAACGCGACGACAGCGACAAGCGCAACATCTTCGTCGCTCGCACATCTGAAGGGGCGGACTTTCTTGAAGAATTCGGGCATTTCATCGGTGAAGGCGACGCCCCAGCCCGGCACGGCTCCGTCCCGCAAGGCGTTCCAGCTTAGCGGGCCGACCATTCGGCTGGACCCGCGCACCCATGCGGTGCGCGGCGATCTGGCGGACGTGCGCCTCGCCGAATACGTATTCGCCCCCCATTATGCCGCCCCGGTGCTACGCACGTTGCGGCAGGCGACGGCCTTGCGCGCCGCACGGGAGAGGACAAGCGAAGTGATGGCCGAACTGGAAGCCGGCACCCGCTTCGAGGTGCTGGAAGTGGCAGGCGGTACGGCCTGGGGGCTGGCGGCCGGGCAGGGGCTGGCCGGCTATGTCGATGCCGATTTGCTGGACGAGGCGGCATGAGCGCGACCGTTTTCATCGACGGCGCCGCGGGCACCACGGGTCTGGAAATTCGCGAGCGGTTGGCGGGACGCGGCGACCTATTGGTCGTGACGCTGCCCGAGGAGCGGCGCAAGGATGCCGCTGCACGGGCGGAAGCGTTGAACGACGCCGATTTCGTGATCCTGTGCCTGCCCGACGATGCCGCGCGCGAGGCGGTGTCGCTGATCGCCAACGACCGGACGCGGGTGGTGGATGCCTCCACCGCGCACCGGGTGGCGCCGGGCTGGGCTTACGGCTTTGCCGAACTGGAGCCGGATCAGGCGGACAAGATCGCGCGGGCGCGGTTCGTATCCAATCCGGGCTGTTATCCCACTGGCTTCCTGGCGCTGGTACGGCCTCTGGTGCGCGCCGGACTGGTGGCGGCCGATGCCGCGCTGTCGGTCTATGCGGCGTCGGGCTATTCGGGTGGCGGCAAGGCGATGATCGCGGAATATGAGGCGCCGGGTGCCTCGGCATTCCGTCCGTACGGCCTGGGATTGGCGCACAAGCATATCCCGGAGATGCAGGCGCATGCCGGGCTTTCGCAAGCGCCGATCTTCGCGCCGGCCGTGGTGCCGACCTATCGGGGCATGGTGGTGGAGGTGCCCCTGTTCCTGACGGCGGAGTGGGACGCGGTGGAGGATGCGCTGGCCGGCGCCTATGCCGACAGTCCGCTGGTATCGGTGGCGAGCGGCGAGATCGGCGCGATCGGCATCGAGGAAAATGCCGGAACGGATCGGATGACCTTGCGCCTGTGCGGCAATCGCGCCACGGGGCAGGCACGGCTGGTCGCGACGCTCGACAATCTCGGCAAGGGTGCCGGGGGGGCGGCAGTCCAGAACCTAAACATCATGGCCGGGCTGGACTCGGTCGCAGGGCTAGTCCTGTAAGGAGACACCATGACGCGCAACCCCGTGGGCAAGCTTCTGCTGTTCGGTGCGACCGGCGATCTGGCGCAACGCATGCTGCTGCCGTCGTTGTACGGCCTCCATGCTGATGGCCTGTTGCCGGATGGGTTGACGATCACGGGCACTGCGCGTTCCGACCATGACGATGCCAGCTTCCGCGCATTTGCCGCGCATGCGCTGGACACGTTCCTGCCTGCCGACCGCAAGGACGAGGGCGCGATCAAGGGTTTCCTGGAGCGGCTGCAATATCAGGCGCTCGACGCGTCCTCGATGGAAGGCTTCCCGGCGCTGGCCGAAAAGGTCGGCGATGTGTCCGGCGGTCTGGCCATCTATCTGTCGACCGCGCCGAGCCTGTTCGAGTCTACGATCAAGGGACTGGAATCGGTCGGACTGGCGGGCGCGACGGTGCGCATCGGGCTGGAAAAGCCGCTCGGCTATGATCTGGAATCGTCCAAGGAGATCAACGACGCGGTCGCCTACGCCTTTCCCGAGGAGCGGACGTACCGTATCGATCATTATCTGGGCAAGGAAACCGTCCAGAACATCCTGGCGCTGCGCTTCGGCAATTTCTTCTTCGAGCCGATCTGGAACGCGCACGGCATCGACAATGTGCAGATCACCATTGCCGAGACGGTCGGCCTGGAAGAGCGCGCGGGCTATTATGAAAGTGCCGGTGCGCTGCGCGACATGGTGCAGAACCATATCCTGCAACTGCTGGCGCTGATCGCGATGGAGCCGCCGGCGCGCTTTGACGGCACCGCGATCCGCGACGAAAAGGCCAAGGTCTTCCGCTCGCTGCGTCTGATGGAGCCGCAGGAGGTGCCGCACGTGACCGTCACCGGCCAGTATGGCGACGGTGCGGTGGGTGGCAAGATCGTCAAATCCTATGCCGAGGAACTGGGCAAGCCGTCCTCGACGGAGACCTTCGTCGCGATCAAGGCGCATGTCGACAACTGGCGCTGGCAGGGCGTGCCCTTCTACCTGCGGACCGGCAAGCGCATGGCGACGCGGCGCAGCGAGATCGCGATCCAGTTCAAGCCGGTGCCGCATTCGATGTTCGCCGGGCGCGGCGGCCTGCTCCAGCCCAACACGCTGATCATCCGGTTGCAGCCGGAGGAGTATATCCAGTTGCTGGTCATGGCCAAGGAGCCGGGGCTGGACCGCGAAGGCATTCGTCTGCGCGAGGTGCCGCTGAACCTGTCGATGGATGCCGAATTTGCCGGCAAGCGCCGTCGCATCGCCTATGAACGGCTGCTGCTCGACCTGATCGAAGGCGACCAGACGCTGTTCGTGCGCCGCGACGAGGTGGAGGCGCAGTGGGCCTGGATCGATTCGATCCGCGCCGGCTGGGACGCCAATGCGATGAAGCCGAAAAGCTATGCCAGCGGAAGCTGGGGACCGTCCGCCGCGATCGCGCTGACCGAGCGTGACGGCGTGACGTGGCAGGATGATTGATACGTTGCCGGCTGCGCCAAGCGGCCGGCGGCGGATGTACAAGGACAGGATATATGACCGAGATCGAATGGTGGGATTATGAGGACGCGGCCGAGATGGCCGACGCCCTTGCCGGCGATATCCAGTTCATCATCGAGGCGGCGATCGACGCTCGCGGCGCGGCGGTGATCGCGCTGGCCGGCGGCAAGACGCCGCTGCCCATCTATGAAAAGCTGGTGAAGGCCAAGCTGGACTGGAAGCGGGTGACGATCCTGCCGACCGACGAGCGCATCGTGCCGCTGGGCGACCCGCTGTCCAACGTCACCGCGCTCGGCAAGACCTTCATCCCCAAGGGCGCGCGGGTGATCCCGATCGTGCCGGCGGCGACCGAGGACTATAAGGCGGCGGGGCGCTCGGCCGATGCGTTGTGCCAGGACCTGCACTGGCCGCTGGACCTGTGCCTGCTGGGCATGGGCGGTGATGGGCACACCGCATCGATCTTCCCCGGCGCCGATTTCGACGAGGCGCTGAACGGTCCCAAGGAGCGGCGCGCGCTGGGCGTGATGCCCGATCCGCTGCCGCCCGAGGCGCCCGTGGCGCGCGTCACGCTGAGCCGGGCGGGGATCGCGTCGGCGCGCGCGCTGATGATCGCCATTTCGGGTGAGGCCAAGAAAAAGGTGCTTGAGGACGCGATCAAGCAGGGGGCATCCTCCGCCTATCCGATCGGCCGGGTGCTGGCCGAGGTGGAACTGCCCGTCGACATCCATTGGAGCCAACAGTGACGCTGAACGCCGCCGTCTCCGCCGTTACCGACCGCATCATCGAACGGTCGCGGCCGGGCCGCCAAGCCTATCTCGACCTGATCGCGCGCGAGGCGGCGACGGCGATCCGCCGGCCCAATCTGGGCTGCGCCAACCTGGCGCACGCCTATGCGGGCACGGACGAGGACCGGGAGGCGATGAAGGCCGATCGCGGCATGAACATCGGCATCGTCACCGCCTATAACGACATGCTGTCCGCGCATGCCGTCTATTACCGCTATCCCGAGCTGATGAAGGTCTGGGCGCGCGAGGTGGGCGCCACCGCACAGGTCGCGGGTGGCGTGCCGGCGATGTGCGACGGCGTGACGCAGGGTTATGCCGGCATGGAGCTGTCGCTGTTCAGCCGCGACACGATCGCGCTGGCGACCGCGGTGGCGTTGTCACACGGCACGTTCGAGGGTGCAGCGCTGCTCGGCATCTGCGACAAGATCGTGCCGGGCCTGCTGATGGGCGCGCTGCGCTTCGGCCATCTGCCGATGATCCTGATCCCCGGCGGTCCGATGGCGACCGGCCTTGCCAACAAGCAGAAGGCCGCGGTGCGCGAAGCCTATGCGGAAGGCAAGGCAACGCGCGAGGAACTGCTCGATGCGGAGATCGCCGCCTATCACGGCAAGGGCACCTGCACCTTTTACGGCACCGCCAACACCAACCAGATGATGATGGAGGTGATGGGCCTGCACATGCCGGGCGCCGCCTTCGTCAATCCGGGCACCAAGCTGCGCCAGGAACTGACCCGTGCCGCCGTCCACCGGCTGGCGGGGACCGGGCATCGCGGCGAGAACTGGCGTCCGCTCGGCCACTGTGTGGATGAGAAGGCGATCGTCAACGCCGCGGTCGGCCTGCTCGCCACGGGCGGATCGACCAACCACCTGTTGCATCTGCCCGCCATCGCGCGGGCGGCGGGGATCATCATCGACTGGGAGGATTTCGACCGGTTGTCGGCCAGCGTGCCGCTGATCGCGCGGGTCTATCCCAATGGCTCTGCCGACGTGAACGGGTTCGAGGCGGCGGGCGGCATGCCCTTCGTGATCCGCGAACTGCTCGGCGCCGGACTGCTGCACGGCGACATCATGACGGTGGCGGGCGACGATCTGTCGGCTTACGCGAACAAGCCGGTGCTGGACGAGGCGGATACGCTGGGCTGGATGCCGGTGGGCGACAGCGGGGACGAGACGATCCTGCGGCCGGCGGCGGCGCCGTTTTCGGCGGACGGGGGGATGCGGATCCTGTCGGGCAATATCGGGCGCGCTTGCATCAAGGTGTCGGCGGTCGAGCGGGATCGCTGGGTGGTGGAGGCGCCGGCGCGGGTGTTCACCGACCAGGCGGACGTGCTGGCGGCGTTCAAGGCGGGCGAGCTGGAGCGCGACGTGGTGGTCGTCATGCGGTTCCAGGGGCCACGCGCGAACGGCATGCCCGAACTGCACAAGCTGACCCCGCCGCTGGGCGTCCTGCAGAATCGCGGGTTCCGGGTCGCGCTGGTCACCGATGGCCGCATGTCGGGCGCGAGCGGCAAAGTGCCGTGCGCGATCCACCTCAGCCCCGAGGCGCTGGGCGGCGGGCCGATCGGCCGTATTCGTGACGGCGACATGATCCGCCTGGATGCGGTGGCGGGCACCCTGGATGTGCTGGTCGATGACGCCGAGTGGGCGGCACGGCCGCTGGCCGATGCACCGCCCGCCGCGAGCGGCATGGGACGCGAGCTGTTCGGGCTGTTCCGCAGCCATGCCGACGAGGCGGAAAAGGGCGCGTCCGCCGTTCTGGCCGGCGCGGGGCTGTAAGAAGAGGCTGCACGCACGTCCCTGGCACGGCACGGCCGGGGATGTACGCGCGGCGGCGAGGAGGGGAGAGGATCAATGGAAGTCGTAGCCGTCGATATCGGAGGCACCCACGCCCGCTTCGCCATTGCCGAGGTGGAAGGCGGCCGCGTGGTGAGACTGGGCGAGGTCAGCACGCAGAAGACGGCCGAGCATGCCTCGCTGCAAACCGCATGGCAGGCATTCGAGGCGGAGG